>CACDKW010000010.1 GCA_902553465.1 uncultured Pelagibacteraceae bacterium
ACTATATCTTTTTTATAAAATTTTTCTGCGTAGTCCTTGTCCACCTCCATAAGTTCATTTAATTCTATTTCTTTATTAGGGTTGATTTTTAAATGTGAAAGTTGACCATAGTAGGTAGTTAAATATTTTGAGGACTCGCTATACCACTGAGTCGCTAAGTCTTTCTTTCCAATTTTTTCATAAGTTCTACCTAACCAGTAAGCACCCCTTGATAGACTTATTGGATAACCAACATTATTATAAAAATTTTTAAAGTGGTTTTCTGCTAAAATAGGATCTTTTAAAAAACTTAATGCTATCCATCCACTCATCCATTCAGCTTCAGCGTATTCTGGACCTTCAGTTAAAGCATGGTTACTTACAATTTTATATGCAGTTTCATATTTTTTCTTATAAATTAACGATCTTCCAATGATACCTCTTTCAACCCACCATTTATCTGGTCTTACCATGTATTCTTTTGTATTTTTAATTTTTAGTAGAATTTCAAGTGATCCCTCAACTCGTCCTCTTTTTCTTCTCCATTTTAAACGATCATAATTTAAACCATGATCATTTTTAAACTTTTTAGGAACTTTACTTATTGCTGCATCGACACCATAAGATCTACTCATTAATAATTGTCTAGCTGTATAAAGAAGTTGATAATCTTTTGGCAAATATCTTAACATTCTTTTTAAATCCCAATATTTATTTTCGTATGCTAAATAATCAGCTCTTTTAATATAATCACTCGAATTTAAAATTTTTTTAAATTTTTTGCTAAAAAACTTCATATCACTTCTACTCAAATCAGCATTAATCCAACCTTCTTTAATTAATTCAACACCTTGCCTTGTTTCACCTTTTTCTAAAAATGCTCTACCTAAAGCAATTTTGCCAAATCCACTCAAAGGAGGATTTTGTTTAAACCATTCAATAATAAAATTTGCTGATAAATCTTTAGCTGCCATTTTATGTTCTGCTAAATATTTTATTCTATTTATTCTTGGATATTTTGGATTTAGTTCAATAAATTTTTTATACTCATAAAAAGCTAATTGATTTCCTGTAGTTAGTAGATGTTTCCATCTTATGAAATTATATATAGATTTATCCCTAGCTTTCTTTGCAGTTTTTTCTGCTGAAGACCATTTTTTTTGTTCCATATATTTTAATGATGTTTTTGCAATATGGTAATCTTTTTTTGAATAGTATTTAGATTTTTTTGCACTAATTAATTTTTCTTTTTTAACAACTAGTGGTTTACTCCGCGGAATAATCTGACTGTCTACAATTAACTTTTTAACTTTTTTTGGTTCAACTTTTTCTATTTTAGGAGTTGGTTTTTTTAATGGAACTAAATAATTTGTAATTTCTTTTGATTTTTGTTCCTTTTTTAAAATTGGTTTTTTTTCTGGAAGAATAATATTTTCATCTGCATAGAGAATATTGTTATTCCCAAATAGGGTAAAAAAAATTATTGTTAATTTTAAGAGCTTTTTTTTCATAATAAATTTAATGAATCGTTATTAATTTATGTTATAAGATCTCATGTTTAAAGGTTCAAATGTAGCACTTATAACACCATTCAAAGATAATAATCTAGATGAAGAAAATTATATTAAATTAATTAATTTTCATTTAGAAAATAATACTAATGGCTTGGTACCAGCAGGAACAACTGGTGAATCTCCCACTTTAAGCCACAAAGAACATCAAAGGGTTATAGAACTTTGTATAAAAGAAGCAAAAGGTAAGATACCAGTGATTGCTGGTACTGGGTCTAATTCAACAGAAGAAGCTGTTTCATTAACAAAGCATGCAGAAAAGGCTGGAGCTGACGGAGCTCTAGTTGTAACACCTTACTATAATAAACCAACACAAGAAGGTTTGTACCAGCATTATAAAACTATAAATGATAACACTAATCTTCCTATTATAATTTATAATATTCCGAGTAGATGTGTAATTGATATGACAGTTGATACAATGGCAAGGTTATTCGAACTTAAGAACATAGCAGGTGTCAAAGATGCAACAGGGGATTTAGATAGATTAGATCAAACAATAAAAAAATTAGGACCCGAATTTATTCAGCTTACCGGAGAAGATGGTCTTGCATTTAAATTTAACAGAAGAGGTGGTGTAGGAATAATTTCTGTTACAGCAAATATTGCGCCAAAGTTATGTTCAGATATGCAAAAATTTTCTAAATCAAATTCTGACAATGAAATAAAAGAAGCTGAAAGAATAGACCAAATTTTACAACCATTACATAAATCATTATTTATAGAAAGCAATCCAGCTCCCGTTAAATATGCAGCTAAGCTTTTAGGTTTATGTGATGATGAAATTAGACTCCCGCTAGTTAACATTAAAAAAGAAACACAAGAAGAAGTTAAAAAAGCTTTATCATCAGCTAAACTTATTAGTTAATGAAAAAAAAAACCAATACTGGTTTAAAAATTATTTGTTTGAATCGTAAAGCAAGTTTTAATTATTTTTTTTATGATTTAATTGAAGCTGGTATAATTTTAAAAGGTTCTGAAATTAAATCAATTAGAGCAGGAAAAGTTAATATTGCAGATTCTTATGCAATTGAAAAAAATGGTGAAATCTATTTGATCAATTCTCATATTTCACCGTATATGCAAGCTAGCTTCTCAAATCACAATCCAACTGATGAGAGAAAACTTTTATTAAATAAAAAAGAAATAAATAAATTAGCAGGAAAAATAAATGCTGAAGGTTTTACATTAGTTCCAACAAAAATGTATTTTAAAAAAGGTAAAGCTAAACTTGAAATTGCTGTTGCAAAAGGAAAAAAACATTACGATAAAAGAGCAACAAAAAAGAAAAGAGACTGGAATCGTGAAAAAGCAAGATATTTTAGAAAATCTAGTTAATATAGCCTACTTAGGAATAGGATCCAATTTAGGTAATAAAAAAAATAACATTGAAAAAACTAAATATCTATTAGAAACAAACTCAATTCAAATACTAAAATGCTCAAAATTTTATGAAACATTTTCTTGGCCAGATAAAAGCAAACCTAAATTTTATAATATTGTTGTTAAAATTATTACCAAACTAGATCCAAAAAAACTATTTTTAGTTATCAAAGGTATAGAAAAAAAACTTGGAAGAAAGAAAACGAAAATTAATAGCCCCAGAATATGTGATATCGATATTTTAGACTATAAAGGACTTAATTATAAATTTTCTATAAATAATGATAAATTAATAATTCCCCACCCAAGGCTTCATAGTAGAAATTTTGTTTTATTTCCTTTGTTTGAGATTGAAAAAAACTGGAAACATCCGTTTAAAAAAACAAAAATTCAAGATTTAATAGGAAAATTAGACAATTCTTCTCTTTACTCTATTAAACAAATTTAAATAAATGATATAATTTATTAATGTTAAATTCAGAAGAATTAATAATAAAAGTAAAATCTTATAATAAGTTTCTTAATCCAAAAACTTTAACAAAGGCTTATAATTTTGCTTTAAAAGCTCACGAAAAACAAAAAAGAGAAGAAGGATCTCCTTACATAATTCATCCTGTTGCTGTAGCAAATATTTTAACAGAATTAAAGTTGGATAGCGCAACAATCGCTACGGGTCTATTACATGACACAATAGAAGATACTCATGCAACATATCAAACTATTAAAGATGAATTTGGTTTAGAAGTAGCTGATTTAGTTGATGGTGTTACAAAAATTTCTGAATTTGAAAATCAAGCTATGCCCAATTCGAAAGCTGAAAATTTTAGAAAGCTAATTTTGGCAACATCAAAAGATATTAGAGTTCTTCTGGTAAAACTTGCTGATAGATTGCATAACATGAGAACAATTAAATTTGTTACAAGTAATGAAAAACAAATACGCAAAGCAAAAGAAACAATGGAAATATATTCCCCATTAGCTGACAGAATGGGAATGAATAGGATAAGAGATGAACTAGAAGATCTTTCATTTCAAGTATTAAACTTTGAAGCTAGAGAATTAATTAAAAAAAGACTTGATGAAATAAAAGAGAATAGAACAACTAATATTAAAAATGTATCTAATGAATTTAAAGATGTATTAAAAAAAAATGGTCTAGAATCTGAAATCGTGGGAAGAGAAAAAACACCTTTTTCAATCTGGAGAAAAGTACAAAAAAAAAGAGTTTCACTTGAACAAATAACTGACATTATTGGTTTTAGAATAATATTAAGCACCACTGATGATTGTTACAAAGCTTTAGGAGTTTTTCATTCAAAATATAATTGTATACCTGGAAAGTTTAAAGACTACATATCTTCACCAAAAATAAATAATTATCAATCCATACATACTGCAGTTATTGGTCCAAATAAAAGACCAATAGAAATCCAAATTAGAACAAGACCTATGCACGATTTTGCCGAAAGAGGAATAGCATCACATTGGAAATATAAATCATCTGAAAAATTTAATTCATTAACTTGGAAAGAATATGACTGGTTAAAAGATTTAGTTGAAATTATTGAAAAAAATGAGAACCCCGAACATTATTTTGAATATACAAAATTACAAATGTTCCAAGAAAATGTTTTTTGTTTTACTCCAAAGGGAATGATTATAAAATTACCGAAACATGCTACACCCATAGATTTTTCCTACGCTGTACATACAAAAATTGGTGATGCTGCTATAGGATGTGAAATTAACGGAAAAGAAAGTCCATTGCAAAGTACGTTAGTTAACGGAGATGTTGTTAAAATAATTACTTCAAAGAAAGCTTCCCCATCATTACATTGGTTAACATCTACAAAAACAGGTAAAGCTAGAGCTGCAATAAGAAGATATTGGCAATTTAAAGATGGATCTTTATCTACAAAAGTTAAAGAATATAGAACCACACTATGGATTTCGTTAATTGATCAACCAGGTAAGCTAGGTGATGTAACTACTATGATAGGTGAGAATAAAGTAAACATTTCAAGCGTTGAAATGGTAGAAAAAACAGAAAAAGCAATAAATTTTAGATTTAATCTTATAATCCATGACTTGAAGAACTTTACAAAACTTATTAGTGAGCTAAAACAAAAAGAATATAACTTCAAAATTATAAGACACAAAAATAAAAAATATGCTTTCATTAAAAAACTCTTTAGCGGTTTTAAGAAAAACTAATGCATTATTAGAAGGTCATTTTGTATTATCATCAGGATTACATTCACCAAGCTATGTTCAATGTGCAAAATTACTAAGCAATCCATCAAAAGCTAGCAAAATTTGTTTATCTCTAAGTAAAAAAATTAAAAAAAAAATTAAAAACATAGATATAATATTATCACCAGCTATGGGCGGTATAATAATTGGTTATGAAATTGGAAAATTGTTAAAAAAAGAAACAATTTTTTGTGAGCGAGTATCAGGTAAATTTGTTCTAAGAAGAGGTTTTAATATAAAAAAAAATTCTAAGGTTTTAATAGTAGAAGACGTGATAACAACAGGTAAATCAAGCCTAGAATGCGTTAAACTCATAAAAAAAGCAAGAGCAAAGCTTGTTGGTTTTGCTTGTATAATTGATAGATCGAATAATAAAAATTTGAAAATTAAAAAAAAAATTGTTTCACAAATTAAATTAAATATTCCAACATATAAAAAAAATAATCTACCAACTAATTTAAAAAATATTCCAATCACCAAACCAGGTAGTAGATATCTAAAATGAAAAGATTAGGTGTTAACATAGATCACATCGCAACATTAAGAAATGCTAGAGGAGGATTGCATCCTAACCCTTTAATTGTAGCAAAAGAGGCAATTAGCTTTGGTGCAGACTCTATTACTATACATTTGAGGGAAGATAGAAGACATATAAAAGATATTGATTTAAAAAAATTATCTAAAACAAGAATACCTTTAAATTTAGAAATTGCCTGTAATTACAAAATGTTAAACATAGCATTAAAAAATAATCCAAAATTTGTTTGCTTAGTTCCTGAAAAAAGAAAGGAGATAACAACGGAAGGTGGATTAAATCTTATTAAATATTATAAAAAAATAAAATTGATTGTTGATAAGCTAAATAAAAAAAAAATTAGAACAAGTTTATTTATAAACCCATCATTGAAAGATATTTTGTATTCAAAAAGAATTAATACTGACTGTGTAGAAATACATACAGGCAGAATATCTAATTTAATTAAGAGTAAAAAAAATTACCACAGTGAGCTTAAAAAAATTAAAAAATGTGCCAAGTATGCCAATTCTCTAGGAATAGAAGTTCATGCTGGACATGGTATGGACTACAAAACTACACAAATTTTATCAAAAATTAAGGAAATTAAAGAATTTAACATAGGACATTTTATAATTGGAGAAGCTATATCTATTGGTTTAAAAAATGTTATTAAAAGAATTAAAAATTCTATTAAAAAATAATGAAAATAGTTGGTATTGGAGTTGATATTGTTGATAACATAAGAGTGAAAAAACTTATAAGAAACAAACAATTTATTTCACGTATCTATTCAACTAAAGAAATTAATCAATCAAAAAAAATAAAAAATAAAACAAGCTATTTTTCAAAAAGATTTGCTGCTAAAGAATCACTATCTAAAGCTATTGGATTAGGATTTAGAAAAGGGATAAATTTTAAAGATATTTCAGTACTTAATGATAAATATGGAAAGCCATTCTATGAATTAAATAATAACGTAAAAAAATATATTTATTCTAAGTTTAAGATAAAAAGAATTAAAATTTCGCTATCTTTAGCTGATGAAAAAAAATACTCTATTGCTTTTTCAATGATTCACAAATGATTAATAAAAATTCAATTATTGATAATATAAAAACATTATTTTACGCCCTAATAATTGCTTTAGTAATTAGATCATTATTATTACAACCGTTTTATATACCTTCATCTTCAATGGAGCCAAATTTATTAGTAGGGGATAGACTTTTTGTAACAAAATATTCTTATGGTTATAGCAAACATTCATTTCCATTTAGTCCTAATATTTTTAGCGGAAGAATTTTATTTTCTAAACCAAAAATAGGTGATGTTCTTGTTTTTAAAACACCTGCCGACAATAGAACTGATTATATTAAAAGATTAATTGGCCAACCTGGTGATGTAATTCAGTTTATTGATGGAGATTTATATATTAATAATAATCAAATATTTAGAACTTTAATCAAATCTGATGAAAGTGTTTTTTGTGGCAATAGTAAAATTAATGTAAATTTTTATAATGAAAAATTACCTAATGGTAAAATATATAGGACTTCCTATAGTACAAAAAACAGTTTTCAAAATTCAGATAAATTTTTAGTTCCAGAAAACCATTATTTTTTTCTTGGAGATAATAGAGATTGCTCTAAAGATAGCAGATATTTATCTGAGGTTGGGTATGTTCATCAAGATAACCTAGTTGGTAAGGCACAATTCTTATTTTTTTCTTCGGACTATAGAATAGGCAGTATATTTAAATTTTGGGATTGGAAAAATATTATTAGATTTAATAGGTTCTTCAAAAAAATTAATTAATGAGTGACAAATTAAATAGCTTACAAAAAAAAATAAATATTAAGTTTAAAAATTTAAATTATCTTAAAAAGTCAATAACACACAAAAGCTATGATCAATCAAACAATTATGAAAAATTGGAATTTTTGGGTGATAGAATATTAGGATTTGTAATTTCAAAAAAATTAATTGATCTATATCCAGATCAAAAAGAAGGTGTACTAGATAAAAAATTAGCATCTCTTGTGAATAAAAACAAATGTTTAGAGGTAGCAAAAATTATAGGTCTTGAAAAATTTATTCTAGTTGGAAATAAAAACTCAAAATCTAAAGTTGAAAATAAAATATTAGCAGATTCTATCGAGGCACTTATTGGTGCTATTTATTATGACAAGGGTTTTGATATTGCTGAAAAATTTATTTTGAATAATTGGAAAAATTTCATTAATTTATCAAAAGAAATAACAATAGATTCCAAAACAGAACTTCAAGAGTATTCATTAAAAAAATTTAAATCACTACCAATTTACAAGCTTGTATCAAGTTCTGGACCAAGACATAAACCAAAATTTATAATATCTGTAAAATTAAAAGATACTAAAATGTATGATGGGCAAGGTGAATCAAAAAAAAAAGCCGAACAAAATGCAGCTAGAAAATTATTAGATAACATAAAATAAAAATGATTTGGTCAGACAGTGGTTATTTATTATCAAAAAATAAATATGGTGAAAATTCTGTAATTGCTGAATTCTTTACTGAAAATCATGGTAAAATTTCAGGAATAATTTACGGTGCAACTTCAAAAAAAATTAGAAATTATCTTCAAATTGGAAATAAGTTTCATATTAACTACAACTCCAAAAATGAAAATAAGTTAGGATATTTAAATATAGAAATTGTAAAAATATTAACTCCATTATTTTTTGAAAATAAAAAAAAACTATCCTGCATTATATCTTCAATGAGTTTGGTTAAATTATTAACAGTTGAAAATCAATCCAATATTAATATTTTTTATCTTATAGGGGATTTTTACGAATTTTTAGAAAATCAAAATTGGATTAATAGACTGATCTTTTGGGAACTAGAATTATTAAAATTAGTTGGCTATGACCTTGATTTAAAAAAAATTGTTAAGGAAGAAATAATTGATAATAAAAAAAACTACTTTGTCTTAAGAAATAACGAAAAAAAATATGTACCTAACTTTATAGTAGATAAAGATATTGAAGTTGTAGATTTTAATCAAATTTTTAATGGTTTAAAATTGATTGGTGAATTTTTAGACAAATCTATATTAAAGCCAAACAATATTTCTCATCCCAAATCTAGAATAGAATTTATGAATACAATAAAGGATTAGCTTTACTTTAAATCCTTTGCTATTTGATTTGCAAAATATGTTACTACAGCATTAGCTCCAGCTCTTTTGAAACTAGTTAATATCTCTATTATTGTACTTTTATCAATTATACCTTTGTTAATTCCATTATATATTAAACTATACTCCCCTGAAACTTGATAAGCTAAAACAGGAATTTTAAAATTATCTTTTACCATTTTAATTACATCCAAATATGGCATTCCAGGTTTTACCATAACCATATCAGCACCTTCTTTAACATCTAATGCCACTTCTCTTAAAGATTCTAAGCTATTACTATAGTCCATTTGGTAAGTTTTCTTATCTCCCTTAAGTAAACTTTTTGATCCAACAGCATTTCTAAAAGGCCCATAAAAACTAGACGCATATTTAACTGCATAAGATATAATTTGTACATTTTTAAAATTATTTTTATCTAAATTCTTTCTTATTTCACCAATTCTCCCATCCATCATATCTGAAGGTGAAATTACATCACATCCCATTTGTGCCTGTATTAATGACTGCTGTACTAAAATTTTTACTGTTTCATCGTTTAATATATTACCTTTATATAATAACCCATCGTGACCATGTGAAGTGTATGGATCAAGAGCAACATCACACATTACTCCTATAGAGTTTTTGTATTTTTTTTTTATATATTTAATTGCTCTGCATACTAAATTGTCTTCGTTCAGTGATTCAGTTCCTTGGTTATTTTTTATTGAAGAATTTGTGTAAGGAAATAGTGCTACCATTGGTATTTTGTTTGATACAGCTTTGTCTAAAATTTCTGAAAGTCTATCTATGCTATACCTGTATACATTAGGCATAGATTTAATAGATTGTCTCTTATTTTTTCCTTCAATAAGAAATATTGGAAGAATCAAATCATTTACAGACAAAGTGTTTTCTCTGACTAATCTTCGTGACCAATCTGAGTTTCGGTTTCTTCTAAGTCTTAAATTGGGATATTTTCCTGTGATAATCATTATCAATATTTTTTTATATGCGACAAAAGTTATATGTATTATAATTATAAATAAAGTATTTATTTAAGCACATGAGCAATGTTACTTCATTATCTGAAATCAAATCTACTAAAATGGCAAGTGATTTTCAAAAGCAAGACATTAGTTTTGATTTAGATAAGCTTAGAAATGCATGCAATGAAGTTTTAAAAATAAAAGGATTTGATACAAGTTTAGGTATCCCACATTTTGCAGCGATTTCTCTAAATCAAATCCCAGGTGATCCTGAATCTATTAAAGGCAGTAAAGTAAGAGGTGTTTATTGGACAAAACCAGATTCAACTGGCGTTGAAGTATCAAGAGATGTAAAGATTGATGAAAACAAATATACTGAATTTGTAAAAGATTTTGAACATACATATTTTAAAGAAGTCTACGACGAATTATCAAAAAAATATAAACTAGGAAGAGTAAGGCTTTTATTAAAAGAGCCGAGATCTACATTAAGTTGGCACAGAGATCCAGAACCAAGACTTCATATTCCTATATATACTAATCCAGGAGCTATTATGGTCATCGATAAAAGAGCTCAACATATGCCAGCTGATGGTTCTGTTTGGGTAACTAATAATTTAAAATATCATAATGCATTTAATGGTGGAGAAGAAAATAGAGTTCATTTAGTTGCATGTGTTTTGGACTATAAATTTAATTAATTTTAGTTTATAAACTTACTTAAGTTGAAAAAGATTTTTATTGCATCCGATCACGCAGGCTATAAATTAAAAAATAGCATTATCTCAAAACTTAAGAAAATTATAGACCTAGGACCAAAATCAACAGAGTCAGTTGATTATCCTGATTTTGCAAAAAAATTGTCAAAAAAAGTTGCTTCAAATAAAGGAAGCTTCGGTATTTTGATTTGTGGATCTGGTATGGGAATGGCAATTGCAGCAAATAAAACTAAGAATATTAGAGCTGCTTTATGTTATAGTGCTAAAAACACTAAATTATCTAGATTGCATAATAATGCAAACATCATTACATTGGGAGAAAGACTGATTAATAAAAATAAAGCTATCAGTCTTATAAAAATTTTCTTAAGTACAAAGTTTGAAGGTGGAAGACACTTAAGAAGAGTTAAAAAAATTTAATTATGTCTAGCGAAAGTAAATATTTAAACGATCAATATAAAAGTTTTTTTGAAGATAGTTTGTCTAAAACTGATCCTGATTTATATAAAGCTATTAATGATGAATTACAAAGACAACAAGAACATATTGAATTAATTGCTTCCGAAAATATTGTTTCCCAAGCTGTTTTAGAAGCACAAGGATCAGTGTTAACAAATAAATATGCCGAAGGTTATTCAGGTAAAAGATATTACAATGGTTGTGAACATGTTGATGTTGCTGAAAATTTAGCGAACGAAAGATTAAAAAAATTATTTAATTGTAAATTTGCAAACTCTCAACCTCATTCAGGAGCTCAAGCAAATGGTGCAACATTTTTAGCCTTATTAAAACCAGGTGATACTTTTATGGGAATGAGTCTTAATTCTGGTGGCCATATAACTCATGGTTTAAAAATTTCGATGTCTGGTAAATGGTTTAATCCTATAGGTTATGATGTCGATAAAGAGTCTGAACTTATTGATTATGATCATGTTGAAAAATTAGCATTAGAACACAAACCTAAACTTATAATTGCTGGTGGAAGCGCTTATTCTAGAGTTATAGATTTTAAAAGATTTAGAGAAATATCTGATAAAGTAGGTGCATATCTTATGGTAGACATGGCTCATTTTTCTGGTCTAGTTGCTGGAAAAGGTTATCCTAATCCATGTGAACATGCACATGTCGTAACCTCAACAACACACAAAGTTTTTAGAAGTGCAAGAGGTGGTATTATTTTAACAAACCATGAAGATATTGCTAAAAAAATTAATACTGCAGTTTTTCCTGGTTACCAAGGTGGACCTTTAATGCATATCATTGCAGCAAAAGCAGCAGGCTTTCTAGAAGCATTAAGACCTGAATTTAAAGATTATATAAAATCTGTACTATCTAATGCAAAAATTTTATCTGAAACTTTAAAAAATAATGGTTTTAAGATTTACTCTGGAGGTACAGACACTCATTTGATGTTAGTAGATTTGAGACCTTTTAAAGTTAAAGGTAATTTAGCTGCAGAAAGTTTATCTCGAGCAAATATAACTTGTAATAAAAATGGTATTCCATTTGATTCTGAAAGCCCAATGATAACATCGGGTATTAGACTTGGATCCCAAGCAGCAACAACAAGAGGATTTGGTTTAAAGGAATTTGAAAAAGTAGGTGAACTTATTACAAAAGTAATTGATGGATTATCAAAAAACCCTAATGATAATAGTAAAATTGAAGATCAAGTTAGAAAAGAAGTTGTTTCTCTTTGTTCTTCTTTTCCAATATATAAGAACTTAAGAAAATGATTTGTCCTTGTGAAAAAAAAGGTGAAACTTCTGTAGTGGATTCTAGACCTACTGAAGACGGAACGTCTATTCGTAGAAGAAGATTGTGTGTTTGTGGTGAAAGATTTACAACATTCGAGAGAATTCAAATTAGAGAATTAATGGTTGTTAAAAAAAATGGAAGAAAATCGCCCTTTGATAGAGATAAGCTCTCAAAATCTATTTATATCGCTCTTAAAAAAAGACCAATAGATACCGAAACTGTAGAAAAGTTTATAACTAACATTTCAAGATCATTAGAAGAATTAGGTCAAAGTGAAATAACTTCAAATACTATTGGTACAATGGTTATGGACGGATTAAAACATTTAGACCCTGTAGCTTATGTTAGATTTGCATCAGTATATCGAAATTTTAGAGAAGAAAAAGATTTTATTCAATTCGTAGATAAAATTGATGTCTTCAAAAAAAGATAAATCAAATAATTTAGACAATTATTTCATGAGCATCGCCATGAATTTGGCTAGTGAAAGAATTGGTTTAACTGGATTAAATCCTTCTGTTGGTTGCGTAATAGTAAAAAATAATAAAATTATTTCTTTTGGTCAAACAGGATTTAAAGGAAGACCACATGCTGAAACTGTCGCTATAAGTAAATGCAAAAAAAATGAGCTTAAAGATTCATCAATATATATAACAATGGAACCTTGCACACATTATGGAAAAACACCACCATGTACAAATCAAATAATTAAATCAAAGTTTAAAAGAGTTATTTATTCAATAAACGATATTGATAAAAGAACTTCTAATAAAGCATATGCGCTTTTAAGATCAAAAAAAATCAATGTATTAAGAGGAGTTTTAAAATCAGAAAGTAAAATAATTTATAAAAACTATTTTCAACACAAAAAAAATAAAAAACCTTTTATTGCTGCTAAAATAGCTTGCTCGAGTGATTATTATATATCATCAAATAATAAATTTATAACAAACCAACATTCAAGAGATGTATCACATATTTTAAGGTTTAATTTTGATTCAATTTTAATTTCATCTAAAACTGCTAATGCTGATAATTCAAAATTGTCTTGTCGTATTAATGGGTTAGAAAATTTTTCTCCTAAAAGATTAATTATTGATAAAAATTTACAAATTAATAAGAACTCACCAATAATTACTGATAAAAACAAAAATAACACTATTATCTTTCATTCCACTAAAGACAAAAAAAAAATAAGATATTTTAAGTTAAGAGGTATCAGGCTTAGTTATACAGACATAGATTCTAATAATAATATTGACTTAAAGAAAGTATTTTCAACAGTTTATAATTTTGGAATCGGATCAATAATTATTGAAGGAGGAAAGGAATTGACTAAAAGTGTTTTAAAAGACAAATTGATTAATGAATTTTATTTATTTAAAAGTAAAAAAAAATTAGGAAAATCGGGCAAAAATAATATTGCTGATTTAAAAAAAATAATTAATTTTTTTAAAAAGAAAGAAAATATCGAAACTTTTTTAGATGGAGATAAAATAACAAGGTATTATTAAAATGTTTAATGGAATTATATTTAACCAAGGAAAAGTACATAAAATATCTAAAAGAAAAAAAGGTATTAACTTATTTATTAAATCTAATCTTTCATTAAAGTCAAAAGATTTGGGCGTATCTATATCATGTGATGGTGTTTGCTTAACTCTTATATCAAAGAAAAATAAAATTTTAGAATTTTACTTATCAAATGAAACTTTAAATAGAAGTAAATTTAAAAAAATTAACAAGGGAGACATTATCAATCTGGAGCTACCTCTTAAAAAAGGTCAAAATATATCAGGCCATATATGCCAGGGCCATGTAGATTATGTTTCACAGGTTAAAAAAATTAAATTAATTGATAAATCTTATCAAATGGAATTTTCAGCAAATAGGAAACAAAAGAAAAGTTTAATTGAAAAAGCATCAATATTAATTAATGGAGTATCATTAACAATTTCTAAAATTACTAAAAATGGTTTTGAAGTATGGATAATTCCACATACATACAAATTAACAAATTTATCTAAATTAAAAAAGAATAGTATGGCAAATATTGAAATTGATATTTTGTCAAAATATGTAAAAAAATATTTAAATGAAAAATAAAAAGTTTAGCTCAGTAGAATCTATAATAAAAATAGCCAAAAAAGGTGAAATGTACATTTTAGTTGATGATGAAAATAGAGAAAACGAAGGTGATTTAGTTTTTTGTTCGTCAGATGTTAATTCAAAAAAAATTAATTTTATGGCTAAATTTGGAAGAGGTCTTATTTGTTTAACTTTAGATAGCACTCAAGCAAAAAAATTAGGCTTATCATATATGTCTCCTGTTAATAAATCTAGAAACCAAACAGCATTTACAATTTCTATAGAAGCAAAGAAAGGTGTAACAACAGGTATATCAGCTCAAGATAGAGCAAAAACAATTAGGGTCGCTACAAAGAGAAATGTTTTAAAAAAAGAAATTGTATCACCAGGTCATGTTTTTCCTATAATTTCCAAAGATGGAGGAGTCTTAGTTAGAGCAGGACATACAGAAGCATCTGTTGATATTTCTAAACTTGCTAAAAAAAATGCATCTGCTGTAATTTGTGAAATTATGGATGAAGATGGAACTATGGCTCGTGGTGAAAAACTACATAACTTTGCAAAAAGACATAACTTAAAAATCGGAAAAATTGACGACCTTATTGCTTATAGATTAAAAAAAGAAAAGCTAATTAAGTTTAAAAAAAAATCCAATATAGATGTTAAAGGTAAAAAATATTCAATAAGAATATATGAAAATTTATTAGATGGTTCTGAACATTTTGCTCTTATAAAAGGAAAAATTAAGAGAGGAATAGTTCCTCGTGTAAGAGTTATATCATCAAATGTTGTTCAAAATTATCTATTAAATCAAAATTTACCAAACTCTTTTAATAACACTCTAAATCACTTCAAAAAATATAATAATTGTGTTCTAATATTTATAAGAGATACTAATCTTAAATCTGTTACTCAAACTTTGCGCGATTATAAAAGTAAAGATTTTTATAAAAAAGGAAAAGATAAATTAATCAGAAACTACGGTATAGGTGCTCAGATTATTAAATCTTTACATATTAAAAATATGATATTAGTTACTAGATCTAGAAAAAAAGTAGTTGGTTTAGATGGTTATGGAATTAAAATTACTAAGCAAGAAATAATTAAATGAAAAAAATATTAATAGTAACAGCTGATTATTATAAAGATATAACTGCGTCTCTCTTAAAAAGTGCAAATAATAATTTAAATAAATTTTCGACAAAAATAATTAAAGTACCAGGTGTTTTTGAAGTTCCTGTTGTTATTTCAAAAAATATTAAAAAGTATGATGGGTTTATCGCTTTAGGATGTGTGATTAAAGGCGAAACTCCCCATTTTGATTTTATTTCAAATGCAGCCATTCAAGCAATAATGAACTTGTCAGTAGATAGTAAAAAACCAATTGGAAATGGAATAATTACTTGCCTAAACATGAAACAAGCTAAAGCTAGATCTAAAAAAGGCAAAGAAGCTGCTAAAGCTGTAATTTCAATATTGGAGCAATAATATGAATTTACAATACAGCCCAAAAAATAATCCGAGAGTTATAGTAATTCAAAAACTTTATGGAAAATATTTTAATGAAGATGAAAATCTTACATTTCCAAAACATAGATTTAAAAAATTTATTAAAGATGTAGTTAATGGAACTATTGAAAGGGATGAAGTTATTAAAGATGAAATATCAAATCATTTAAATACAGATTTAGATTTAAAAAAATTAGATAAAGTTTTTCAAGTTATTATTAAAAGTGCAATTTTTGAATTTTTATATAAACCAAAAATATCTTCAAAAATAATTATAAATGAATACTTAAAAGCATCCAATTTCTTTATTGAAGACGGTCAAACAAAATATTTAAATGCGTTATTAGACAAAATATCAAAAAAAATAAGAAGTTCTAATGGATGAATTTGAATTAATAAAAAAATATTTTCAAAGAATTTCTAATAATAACCCCGGTGCAAAAAATTTAAATGATGATGTATTTTTTGATAAAAAAAATAAATTGATAGTATCTGTTGACACTTATAACGAAGGTGTTCATTTTCCAAATTTTAAATACCCCAACTTAATAATAAAAAAAATTTTAAGATCTTCAATTTCTGACTTAATTGCCAAAGGTGTTAAACCTGAATATTACTTTATTTCTGGAAGTGGAAATAAAAAAAAATTTACAAAAAAAAATCTAAAATTAATTTCCAGATCATTAAATCAAGAACAAAAGAAATTTAATCTAAAACTATCAGGCGGTGATACAACAAATTCAAGTAAAGTTTCTTTTTCAGTAACAACTATTGGATTTTCTAATAATATTATTGAACGAAATAAGGCTAGATTAAATGATGATATATACGTTACAGGCAATATAGGTGATAGTTTTCTTGGACTAAAAATAATTAATAATAAAATTAATATTAGTTTAAAATTAAAAAGTTATTTTGTTAATAAATATTATTGCCCTAATTTGCCTCATAAAATTTGTAATGAAATACATAAATTTGCAAATACATCAATTGATATATCTGATGGCTTAATCTCAGATATGATTAAACTTATTAATAATCAAAAGTTATCTTTTGAAATTGATGTTAATAAAATTCCTGTATCAAAAAACTTAGCGTTTTATTTAAAAAAATACAAAAAAATTAAAATTCATTATTTGTTCAGTGGTGATGACTATCAAGTATTATTTACTGCACCAAAAAAAAATCGATTTTTGATTAAGTCAATCGGTGAAAGGATGAATCAAAAATTTACGATTATTGGAAAAATCAACAATGGTTATAAAAAAAATTTGATAAAAATGGCTAATAAGCCTCTAAATTTAACAAAATTCAAAGGTTATTCACATAAGTTTTGATAAGTTAAATATTGCCTTTTATTCTTTTTTTTGTAATGTGCGATTTTTAATATTTACTAATTAACTAACAACTAAAGGAACTATGGAAGCTTCAGCATCAAATATACTTCAACTTATTATTTTAGCAGGTTTATTATCAATCGTTTATGGTTTTTTTACAGGTAAAAATATTTTAAGTGCTAGCGCAGGTAATGATAAGATGCAGGAAATAGCTTCTGCAATCCAAGTTGGAGCTAAAGCCTACTTAAATAGACAATATAAGACAATAGCAATAGTAGGCGTGGTAGTTTTAGTTATAATTAGTTTTTCATTTAGTATTTTAGTTGGAATAGGTTATTTAATTGGAGCATCATTATCTGGTATAGCTGGATATGTTGGTATGTTAGTATCAGTTCAAGCAAACGTAAGAACTGCTGAAGCATCAAGAAAAGGTTTATCGCAAGGTCTTGCAATTGCATTTAAATCTGGAGCTGTAACTGGTATGTTGGTTGCTGGATTGGCTCTTTTAGCAATTGCCGTATATTATTATTTATTATTATCTTTTGGTGTTGATGAAAGAGAAATTGTGAATGCTCTAGTTGCGTTAGGTTTCGGTGCATCATTAATTTCAATTTTTGCAAGACTTGGTGGTGGAATTTTTACAAAAGGTGCAGATGTTGGTGCAGATTTAGTTGGAAAAGTTGAGGCAGGTATCCCAGAAGATGATCCAAGAAATCCTGCTGTAATTGCTGATAATGTAGGTGATAACGTAGGAGATTGTGCTGGTATGGCAGCTGATTTATTTGAAACCTATGCAGTTACAATAGTTGCAACTATGGTTTTATCGTCAATATTTTTCCACGGCGATCTTAATATGATGGTTTATCCTTTATCAATTGGAGGGGCTTGTATATTAACTTCAATTATTGGAACATTTTTTGTTAAATTAGGAAGATCAAAAAATATTATGGCCGCTTTATACAAAGGTTTTATAGTTACAGCTGTAACTTCGTTAGTAATTTTATATCCAATTACAGATTATGTTTTAGGATTAGAAAATATTTATACAATTTCTGATAAATCGTTTACTGGAATGAGTTTATACACTTGTGGTGTAATAGGTTTAGTTATAACAGGCTTATTAATATGGGTAACCGAATATTATACCGGAACTAATTATAGACCAGTTAAAAGTGTAGCCTCATCATCAACAACAGGTCATGGCACAAATGTAATTCAAGGTTTAGCTGTCTCAATGGAAGCTACCGCTATCCCAGCATTAATTATTGTTGGTGGTATATTATTAACAAATTATATTGCTGGACTTTTTGGTATAGCAATAGCTGTAACAACAATGCTGGCTTTAGCAGGTATGGTAGTTGCTTTAGATGCATATGGGCCCGTAACAGATAATGCTGGCGGTATAGCAGAAATGTCTAATTTGCCAAAAAATGTAAGAAAAACTACAGATGCACTAGACGCTGTTGGTAATACAACAAAAGCTGTAACAAAAGGTTATGCAATTGGATCTGCTGGCTTAGGCGCGTTAGTTTTATTTGCTGCTTATACTGAAGATATTAAACATTTTTCTAAAGTAACAGGATCAAAATTAGAAGGAATTGTTGTGACATTTGATTTATCAAATCCTTTTGTAGTTGTTGGATTATTAGTAGGTGGTATGCTTCCATATTTATTTGGATCAATGGGAATGCAAGCTGTAGGAAGAGCAGGTGGAGCTGTAGTTGTTGAAGTTAGAAGACAATTTAAAAAAATACCTGGTATTATGAAAAGAAAATCAAAACCTGATTATGGTAGATTAGTTGACTTATTAACTAAGGCTGCCATTAAAGAGATGATTGTACCATCTTTATTGCCTGTTCTTTCACCAATTGTTTTATATTTATTTATCTTACCTATAGGTGGACAAGTAGCGGCATTATCTTCCGTTGGAGCGATGTTATTGGGAGTAATTATTACAGGTTTATTTGTTGCCATATCGATGACTGCAGGTGGAGGAGCTTGGGACAATGCTAAGAAATATATTGAGGATGGAAATTTTGGTGGAAAAGGATCCGAAGCTCACAAAGCAGCTGTAACTGGTGATACTGTTGGTGATCCATATAAAGATACAGCGGGACCAGCTGTTAATCCAATGATAAAAATTACAAATATAGTTGCACTATTACTTTTAGCGGTTATAGCTGGTTAAAATTATATATTAATTATTATTTTTAACTCTGTTTCTTCTGGTTGGAGCATTAATTTTTTCTCTTAAACTAGTCAAAATTGAATAAAGTTTTGAGTTATTAGAATATGCTTTTTCAGTCTTCTTCTCAGTAATTTTTATGTCGTTCATTTTATTTATGTCTATAAATTTAATATTTTTAACTAAACTTCTTTCACTAAATTCTAAAATTAATGTATTATTTTTATTTAATTTTTGGCTACCAAGCTTAAATATAGATTGGTTAATTTTTTTTGATTCAATATATATCCATATATCATCATCAAATGTACTTACTGTAGACGCAGGTCCAAACAAATTTAAAATGTCATTTTTGTTTGTTTTACCAATAATTATTTCATCTTTTTTTTTATCTAAATTCACCAAACCATGGTTATTTTCTAATTTTTTTGTTGAACAATTAGAAACAAAAAGTATTAGTAAAAATATAAATAATTTTTTCATATGAATACAAAATATTTAAATATTTACAATAATTTGATTAAATTAACTAGAAATAAATCTTTATATAAATACTATACAAATAAAGAAAGTTTTTCAGACAGATTGACAGTTTTTTTCTTTCATTTGGCCTTTTTTCTAAAAACATATAAAAATAATTCATCAATTAACGATCGTCAAAAGTTATATGATTTTATTTTTAAACAGATAGAATTAAGTATTAGGGAAATTGGTTATGGAGACGCAACTGTAAATAAAAAAATGAAAGATTATGTAAATTTAATGTATTCAATTGTTAATAAAGTTGAATTATGGGATAAATTTGATTCAATTGAAAAATCTAATTTATTTTCTAAATATATCAGTACTGGTGAAGAAATATCAATTTTTACAAGTTATTTTGATAAATATTCATATTATTTATCAAAAAAGTCTTTTAATTATTTTACAAAAGATGTAATAAGTCTTAAATTTTAGTTATGGCTGTACCAAAACGTAAAACAACTAGATCTAGAGCAGGAAAAAGAAGATCACATATTAAATTTTCTGCAAAAAATGTTATTGAGGATAAAAAATCTGGAGAGTACCGTTTATCACATCATTTAGATCTAAAAACTGGTTTTTATAAAGGGCGACAAGTTTTAGACCCGAAAGAATAATTTTCTTATGTCAAAAATGATTAATATTGCAGTCGATGCAATGGGTGGTGATAATTCACCGCAAAAAATCATCGATGGTATCGAAATGCATCATAAGGAGAGTAAAAATATTTATTACAAGTTGTTTGGTGACAAAAATGTTATCGATCCGATAATTAATAAGAAATCAATTGATCAAAGCGCATATGAAATAATTCATACTGATGAAAAAATAAAAGGTGAAGATAGTGCCTTTAAAGCGGCTAAAAGAGGAAAAAATACTAGTATGTGGTTAGCTATCGATAGCGTCAAAAAGAAACTTTCAGATATAGTAATTTCAGCAGGTAATACAGCAGCACTTTTAGTAATAGCCAAATTAAACTTAAAAATGATTGAGAATATAGACAAACCTGCACTGTCTGGTTTATGGCCAAGCAAAAAAGGAATGAGTGTAGTTTTAGATTTAGGTGCAAATGTTGAGTGCA
>CACDKW010000011.1 GCA_902553465.1 uncultured Pelagibacteraceae bacterium
TTCAATTAACAATTCCTTAAAGTAACCTCTCTTATCTTTAAAAGACATATTATTTATTACTTTTAAGTTTTTAAAATTTTTGTTTGATTTCATTTTTTTAATACAGATATAAAATGATGTTTTTTGTTTAAAATTAAGTTAAAAAGTCCGTCATGTTGTTGAAAATTTTTTTCAAAATATAATTGTTTTAATTTTGACATTTTTATAGTTTTTGTCCAAGACTTTTCACTATAATAAATTTTTGGTATTACAACTCCATAAGCATAATTAGCATAAAAATCTACAAATCTTAATAATTGTCTTGAAATTTGCCCATGTTCAAAATGATCTTTTATAATAATTAATTTTGAATATCTTGATAGTTCTTTTAAAAGTTTAAAAGATTTACCAATTCCTATGTGGTGCAAAACATCTATAAGAAGCACTACATCACATTTATATTTTTTAAGATCTTTAGTTTTGCTATACTGATAATATTCTAATTTTTTATATTTAAATTTTGATTTAAATATATCAACTCCAACAATTTTATTTATAAATTTATTATGCTGGATTTTTTTAGATATTTCCATTGATCCACATCCAAAATCCACAATTGAAATTTTTTTTTTAAATCCAGCTTCTTTTTTTAAAATAAGTTCAATTTTTTTGGATATTCTTTTTGTTCTATCTCCACCAAAAACTTTTCTTATTAAGTCTGAGATAAATATTAAGATTTTTAAATGTTCTTTTTTTTCAAATCTTATCATATAAGTTATAATTCTATGAAAATTTTACTATTTATTGTTACCTATAAAGCATCTTACAGAATAAAAAAAGTTATACAAGAAATTCCATTACAATATTTAAAAAAATATAATTACAAAATATTAATTAGCGACGATAGCTCAAATGATAATACTTTAAAATATATTAAAAATATTAAAAGAAAATATAAAAATAAAGTAATTGTAAATCTTAATTTAAAGAATTTAGGTTATGGAGCAAATATAAAAAAATGTTTGTCCTATGCATATAAAAATAATTATTCATATGCAGCGATGATACACGGAGATAATCAGTATAGCTCAAAGTATATTAAACAAATGTTAAAACTTATTTTTAAACAAAAATGCTCAGCAGTAACAGGTTCAAGAATGAAGTCAAAAATGAACGCCTTAAAAGGGGGGATGCCAATTTATAAATTTATAGGAAATATATTTTTGACTAAATTATTTAATTTCATTCATCAAACTTCTTTTACCGATTGTCATACAGGGTATTGGTTTTATGATTTGAGAAAAATAAAAAAAAAACAAATCAAATACTTTGATAATGGGTTTTTATTTGATTTAGATATGAGACTTAATCTTGTAAACAATAAACAAAAAATCTTAGAAATTCCAATAATTACTAGATATGGAAATGAAAGATCATCAATTCATTTCAATTATGCATTTAATTTTTTTTGTAGAACAATTTTCAAAAAATTTTTCAATTAATTGGATTTTTTTAGCAATAAATAATTATAAGATAAAATTACTAAACATATTAAATTATTAAAATACCCCCAAAAATTATATGGAAACTCCCAGGGCTGTATATTAAAAAAAAATGATATAATTCTCAAAATAAAGAAAAAATAAATAACAAATAATAAATTTATTTTTGATAAGAAAAGATTGAAATTTTTAACAGAGTAAATCAATAAAGGTAAAAGTAAAACATAGTCATGCAATTGATGTGGCATGAAACATATTGCGCTAAGAGATATTAAGGATAACTTTAATAAATTATCTTTAATATGTTTAATTTTAATAATTAAAATAAAATTAATAATTAATGGAATAATTAAAACACTTAAATTTGGAAAATTAAATTTTTTTAATAGTGAAAATATTGTAACAGGAAACGCTTTATCGCTGTCCCAATAAAGAATTAATTTAAGCGGTTCAAATAAGTTTATAAATATATTGGTATCTGTAATAACAGAATATAATAACCAACCAACAACCAATGGCAAAATTGATAGTACCAATTTTTTTAAATTTAACTCAGATAAAAAATAAAAAAACAAGACATAACCAATGTTAAATTTAAAATAACTTATTCCAGAAAAGATAGATGATAATTTTGAATTATATAAAAATGGAAATATAAAAAAAAAGTAAGATAAAAGTGTCTGCTGACCGTATCCTATATGTATTCTAAATATTGTACTTGATAAAAAAATACTTGTAACCATAAATGTTTCAAATTTATTTAAACTAAATTTTTTACAAATTAAAATAGGCAACAAAATACCAATAATAATATTAATTAAACTCCATACCAATTTAGCTTGGTCCCAATCAAGGTATGTTAAAGGTAAAAGAAGAACAAATAATCCTTGAGCATAAACACCATTTTGTTCGTACATTATTTTATCATTTGGTCCATGGTCATGATTTCCTTCAAGAATGTATTGATAATGATTGATGCCTTCAGAAACTAGTTTTGCTGGAGAGAAATGAAAGTCAAAACTTATTACTTGAGCATCTATAAAGGCTTTAAAAACAGATGTTATTGCTACGAGAGTAAGAAGGAAAATAATAATTAATTTATATTTATAAATTAATTTCATTAAGATATTAATTTTTTCAAATAATTTGAATAATTACAGTTACCGTAGAATTTAATTGCATTTAGAATGTTAGATTTGTTTATCCATTTATTGTTTAATGAAATTTCTTCTAAGCAAGCAATTTTTAGACCTTGCCTATTTTCAATAGATGAAACAAAAGCACTAGTTTTATAAAAATCATCAATTGTACCAGTGTCAAGCCAAGCCCCACCTCTACCAATAAAATTTGCTTTCAAATTGCCATTTAATCTATATTTATTAAGTAGATCTGTAATTTCTATTTCTCCCCTTTTTGACGGTTTTAATCTTTTTGAATATTCAACAACTTTTTTATCAAAAAAATACAATCCTGTTATAGCCAAATCAGAAAAATATTTTTTTGGTTTTTCTTTAATTGATAAAATTTTATTATTTGAATTTATTTTGGCTACACCATAACTTTCAGGGTTAGATACTTTATATAATAAAACTTTTGCACCAGATTTTAATTTACAACATTCATTTAATTTTTTTGTAAAACTTTCTCCATAAAAGAAATTGTCTCCTAAAATAAGAGCAACATTGCTTTTATTAATAAATTTTTCACCAACCATAAAAGCATCTGGTAGACCTCTAGGCTTGTCTTGTTCGGCAAAAGTAATTTTTAATCCCAGGTTTTTCCCGTTTGGTAAAATTCGTTTATATTGTTCCAGTTGTCCTTTATTAACTATAATTAAAATATCTCTAATTTTTGCCAGCATTAAAACTGACAAAGGATAAAATATTAAAGGTTTATCATAAATAGGTAGTAGTTGTTTATTAACTGCTTTTGTTAATGGACTCATTCTACTGCCAGTTCCTCCTGCGAGTATAATTCCTTTTTTGATCATTTTTTTACACCTATTCTTTTAGTAATATCTTTTTTATTTAGCTTTGAAAAGTACTGTTGATTTTTAAGATACCAAGAAAATGTTTTTTTTAATCCTACTTCAAAGCTTATTTTTGGCTTCCATCCAATTTTATTTTTAATTTTGCTACTATTTATTGCATATCTTTTATCATGACCAGGTCTATCTTTAACGAATTTAATCTTAACATTAGAGCCAATCTTAATTTCTTTTTTAGAAACATTAATTAGTTTTTTTACTACAGATAAATTATCCAAATTATAATTTGAGCCGATGTTATAAAATTCACCTACTTTTCCTTTGTTAAAAATTTTGAGTAATGCATCGCAATGGTCACCAACATATATCCATTCTCGAGAATTTTTACCTTTTCCATATATTGGTAAATATTTATTATTAATAATATTATAGATTAATTTAGGTATTAATTTTTCAGGATGCTGCTTTGGACCGTAATTATTTGAACAATTTGTTATTATTCCAGGAATTCCATATGTTCTTATATAAGAATAAACTAAATGATCAGATGAAGCTTTTGAAGCAGAGTAAGGTGAGCTCGGTTTATATGCATCGTTTTCTTTTGACCTACCTTTTATAACATCTCCATAAACTTCGTCCGTAGACACATGAATTAATTTGGTTCGTTTATTTTTTTTATAATGTTCTCTAAAAGATTCTAAAAGATTAAAAACTCCCAAAATATTACTAAGTATAAAATTTTTTGGACTATCAATTGATCTATCCACATGTGTTTCAGCAGCAATATTAAATATACAAACTGGAGAATATTTTTTTAATATACTTGATATTTTTTTCTTATTATTTAGGTCTGACTTTATAAATTTATATAATTTATTTTTCTTAAAATTTTTAACATTATAGAAATTTGAAGAATAAGTTACTTTATCAACATTAATTACCCTATAATTTTTGCTTATTAAAAGATCAATTAGGTTGCTTCCAATAAAACCCAATCCACCTGTAACTATAATATTTTTCATTATTTTTTTTTACAATAATAGACTCTTTAAGTATACTTTATAATACTAATGGATTTAAATCTAAATAACGTAACTTTTATCATTGTAACTTATAATAGCGAACAAGTTATAAACAATTGTTTAGACTCTCTTCCAAAAGAGGCATCAAAAATTATCATCGAAAATTCCAACAACATAGAAACGAAAAATTATTTAGAGAAAAAATATGACAACATTAAGGTATTTTTGTCTGAAAATGAAGGGATGGGTTCATCTAATAATAAAGGAATTGATAAAAGTAACACTCAATTTGTTTTTATAATAAACCCAGATACAGTTTTTAAAAATAATGCTATAAAAAATATTTTTGATGAGGCAAAATTAATTGATGATTTTGCAATTATTGCTCCTGTTAATACAGATCCCAATCATCCAAATTATAAATCATCAAATAAAACATTTAAGCAAAATATAATTGAAGCAGAATCTGTAGATGGTTTTGCAATGCTCATTAATAAAAAAAAGTTCGAGAAAAATAATTTTTTTGATGAAAATTTTTTTTTATTTTTAGAGAATGATGATTTATGCAAAAGAACAAAGAAATTAGGAAATAATATTTATGTAATAAAAAATGCTTTTATAGATCACAAAGGCTTTTCATCATCTACAAAACTAGATATAGATGAGTTGGAATACCTAAGGAATTGGCATTGGATGTGGTCAAAGTTTTATTTTAATAAAAAACACCATGGTTTTTTTCAAGCATTTATTTTCATATTACCAAGTTTTTTTTCATCAATTTTAAAAATATTATTATTTTCACTTCTATTAAATAATAAAAAAAGAAAAATTTACCAATTTAGATTTTCTGGAATTTTAAATTCAATTATTGGTAAAACTTCTTGGTATAGAATTAAAGATTAGTGTCCTGGAAACTCAATTAAATTTTCTACTTTGTATCCTGATTTAAGTAATTTGTCACAACCACCTAAATCAAAAAGATTAATAACAAAAATAAATCCAGCCACCGAACCTTTGGATATTTCAACAAGTTTTGCAGCGGCCTCAGCAGTTCCACCAGTTGCTATTAAATCATCTATTATTAGTACAGAATCATTTTCTTTAATTGAATCTTTATGAACCTCGATTGTTGCAGTTCCATATTCTAATTGAAAATCAACCGAATGAGTTTCTGCGGGTAGTTTATTTTTTTTCCTTAGAAGAATAAAAGGTTTGTTGATTAAATAAGATACCGCAGAGGCAAAAACGAAACCTCTCGATTCAATAGCAGCTATCTTATCTACTTTGAATTTTTTAGTTCTTTCAACTATTTGATTAATACATTGCTTAAAAGCTTTTTCATTTTTAATTAGTGTAGTTATATCTCTAAATAAAATTCCCTTTTTTGGATAATCCTGAATTGATCTAATATAATCTTTTAAATCCATAATAAATTACGATATATAAATAAATAAATTATTTTTTTGATATGGCAAACAATAAATTGGCTATAATTGGTGGAAGTGGTTTGTATGATGTTGAAGAATTCAAGGAAAGAGAATTATTAGACTTAAATACCCCCTGGGGAAAGCCTTCTGATCAAATACTAAAAACTAATTATAAAAAAAAAGAAGTATATTTTTTACCAAGACACGGAAGAGGTCATTTTATAAATCCATCAAATATAAATTTTAGAGCTAATATAGATTCATTAAAGCAACTTGGTGTAACAGATATTGTGTCTGTTTCAGCGGTTGGTTCTTTAAAAGAAGATTTACCACCAGGAAAATTTGTAATTGTTGATCAATTTATAGACAGAACTTTTGCAAGAAACAAAACATTTTTTGACGATGAAATAGTTGCACACGTTTCTATGGCTCATCCAACATCTAATGGGTTAATGAATGCTTGTGAGGAGGCAATAAAAAAAGAAAATATAGAATATCAAAAAGGTGGAACATATGTTGTGATGGAAGGACCTCAATTTTCAACATTAGCAGAATCAAATTTATACAGATCTTGGAAAGCAGATGTAATTGGTATGACTAATATGCCTGAAGCTAAATTAGCAAGAGAAGCAGAAATTAGATATGCATCTGTTTCAATGGTAACTGATTATGATTGCTGGCATCCAGATCACGAAAATGTTGACGTTCAGCAAGTAATAAAAGTTCTTTTAGGAAATGCAGCTAAAGCAAAAAATATGATTAAAAATTTAATTGAAAGTTTTGAAAATCATATAGATCCAAAAGATCCAGCAAATAATTGCTTAGATGTTGCAATAATAACCGCTCCTGAAAAAAGAACAAAAAAAACTAAAGATAAATTAAAAACAGTAGCTGGTAGAGTTTTAAATAAATAATGAGAATTGAAGGCAAAGAATATCGTACAATCTGGTTTGAAAATAATGTTGTAAAAATTATTGATCAAACAAAGCTTCCTCATCAATTTATAATTAAAGATCTTAAAACAGTAAAAGATGCAATTAATGCAATAAAAATTATGGAAGTTAGAGGAGCTCCTTTAATTGGAGCTACTGCTGCTTATGGATTAGTTTTATCTATTATTGAAAATAATGATCAGTCTTTTTTAAAAAAATCTGCAGAAAATTTAATTAACTCAAGACCAACTGCTATAAATTTAAAGTGGGCAGTTGATAGAATGATAAACAAATTATCAGGTGTTAATAGTGATAAAATTTTAGAAATAGCATTAAAGGAAGCAAAAGAAATTTGTGAAGAAGATGTTAAATTTTGTGAAAATATTGGATTAAATGGTCTTAAAATTATAGAGAAAATTTATAATAAAAAAAAAGATACAGTAAACATTTTAACCCACTGTAACGCTGGATGGCTTGCAACAATTAATTGGGGAACCGCAACATCTCCAATTTATCATGCACATAAAAAAGGTATACCAGTTCATGTTTGGGCAGATGAGACAAGACCCAGAAACCAAGGAGCTAATTTAACTTCATACGAATTAAATGAAGAGAATATACCAAATACAATTATTGCAGATAATACAGGAGGTATTTTAATGCAAAGAGGAGAGGTTGACATGTGTATTGTTGGGACAGATAGAACTTTAGCTAATGGCGATGTTTGTAATAAAATCGGCACATATTTAAAAGCATTAGCAGCAAAAGATAACAATATTCCTTTTTACGTAGCATTACCTAGTTCAACAATTGATTGGAGTATTAAAAATTATAAAGATATTCCAATTGAGGAAAGAAATTCAGAAGAATTATCTCACATTGATGGCTTAGATGAAAATGGAAATATAAAAAAAATCCAAATTTATCCAAAAAAAAGTAAATCAATGAATTTAGCTTTTGATGTAACACCCGCAAAGTATGTTACAGGATTAATTACAGAAAAAGGTATATGTGAAGCATCTGAAAAAGGATTAAAGGGTTTATTTAAATGAAAAATATAAAAGAAAGAGAAGACATAATCAAATATGCTCTTATGTTGAATACTACAAATTTATCTCCTCTTCGATCAGGAAATCTTTCTATAAGGGTAATAGAAAACGATGTTGAAGGATTTCTTTTAACTCCTTCAGGCATTAAATATGAAACTCTAAAACCAGAGGATATTGTTTTTCTTGCTCTAGATGAAAAATATGACAATCTAAAAATGTTTAATTCAGGACTAAACCCATCATCTGAATGGCGCTTTCATCAAGACGTTTATATTAAAAAAAGAGAAGCAAAGGCAATCGTTCATGCTCATTCTCCTCATGCAACTGCAGTTTCAACTCACGGTAAATCAATTCCTGCATTTCATTACATGGTTGCTCTAGCTGGAGGAGACGATATCAAATGCGCTGAATATGCAACTTTTGGTACACCAGATTTATCAATAAATATTATTAAAGCTTTAGAGAAGAGAAAAGGTTGTTTAATGTCAAATCATGGACAGTTAACAATTGGTGGAACTTTAAAACAAGCTTTTGAATTAGCACAAGAGATAGAAAATATTTGTCATCAATACATAATTGCATTAAAGTTAGGAAAACCTAAGATTCTTTCATCTACTGAGATGAGTAAAATCTTAGATAAAATAATTCATTATAAAAAGGGCTAACTTTTTATAAATTGTGTAGGGAAATATGATTAAAGTAGGGGAACATGTTACTCTAGATATAATAGGCACAAAGAAAGAATACGATGCATCTTTCTTTGAAAATTTAGTTCATAAAATTGCAGAAAAAGCAAAAGTAACAGTCTTAAATATAGCTAAATATAAATTTGAACCTCAAGGTTTTACTTTAGTAGCATTGCTAGCTGAAAGCCATATTAGTTTTCATACATATCCAGAAAAAGGAATAATTAGTTTTGATTTTTATACCTGTGGAACTGTTGCACCATCAATTGCTTTAGATGTTATAAAAAAAGAAATTGAACATAAAAGAATTATCAAAAAAGAATTAAACAGAGATACAATTTCATTTTATTACGACAATACAAGCACAAAAGGATTGCAAAAAAATTATCTAGTAAAAGAAGTTTTAGAAGATTTTAAGTCAAAAGTAGGTCAGCATATTGAAATATTAGATTTAGTAGAATATGGAAAATCATTGTTTATAGATGGTGATTTGCAAGTTGCTGAGAGTGATGAGCATTTATATAGTGGCACATTTGTAAATTCTGCAATGAAATTAAACAAAAGTAAAGATAGAGCGGCAATTATCGGAGGAGGTGATGGAGGTGTTGCAAGAGAGTGTATAGCAAAAGGATTTGGTTTTATTGATTGGTATGAATTAGATCCTGAAGTTGTTGACGTTTGTAAAAAACATATTGGATCGATAGGCAAAAATGCAACTGAAAAAAATTCAGTTAAATGTGTTTGGGGAGATGCCTTCGAGAGTATTAAAAAAGTCGAAGATGACAGCTATGATAAAATATTTATCGATTTAAATGATGATCAATTTTGTATAGATCTTGCAGCAAAAAATATGGATTCATTGATAAGAATTCTTAAACCTGATGGGGTAATAACAGCTCAAGTTGGAAGCCAAGATAAAAAACCTAAACAAGTGGACAATTGGCTAAATGTTTTTAATAAAAATTTTGGTAATGCTACTTTAGATAGAGTTTATATTCCAAGCTTTGATAGTTCTTGGAATTTTTACTCATCAATTAACCATTAATTTATCTTTTTTAATCTTCGATTTTGTGGAATAATGTCTTTTAATTAATATTAATTATAGGGGAAAATGATGAAATTGAAAAAAATTATATTAAGCGTTTTTGCTTCTTTATTTCTTTTTAGTTCAACTCTATCTGCGGACACAATTAGAATTGCAACAGAAGGAGCTTACCCTCCATGGAATTCTAAATCTGAAGATGGAAAACTAATTGGATTTGAAGTTGAACTTGCAAACTGGCTATGTATTTACATGGAAAGAGATTGCAAAATCGTTGAACAAGATTGGGATGGAATGATTCCAGCATTAAGAATGAGAAAATACGATGCTATTATGGCAGGTATGTCTATTACCGATGAAAGAAAAAAAGTAATAACTTTTTCTCAAGGTTATGCTGATGAAGTTGCATCTCTTGCAGTAATGAAAGGTTCTGACCTTGAAGGAATGTCTACACCAGAAGGTATAAATTTATCTTTAGGTGGCAAAGATGTTAAAGCTGCTCTTAAAACTATTACAGGAGCTCTTGCTGGAAAAACTGTTTGTACACAAACTGGAACTATTCACCAAAACTTTTTAGAGTCAGGTGATGTTGGGTCGGTTGATGTTAGAACTTACAAAACTCAAGATGAAGTTAACTTGGATTTAACAGCGGGAAGATGTGATGCAGCATTAGCAGCGGCAGTTGCATTTACTGATTATGCTGAAAAATCTGGAAAAGATGTTGTTTTAGTTGGACCAACTTTCTCTGGCGGACACTTTGGTAACGGAGTAGGTGTTGGTTTGAGACAAGATGCACAATTTGGTTCAGACTCTGCTCTTGGAAAAAGAGACGCTCAACTACTTAAAGATTTCAATAAGGCTATTGATAAAGCAAGAAGTGCAGGAAAAATTAGCGAGCTTGCTACTAAGTGGTTTGGCTTTGACGCATCAATGTAAATTTAAAATTTAAAAGGCGGTTAATATCAACCGCCTTTTACCATGGACTTAATATCATTTGGAGATAACGGTTGGGGTGATGAGCTTTTTATAGCAACACTTATGACTATTGCTGTTGCTATTACAGCAATGTTAATTGGCTTTTTATTTGCATTAATTTTCACACCTTTAAAACTTTCAAAATATAAAATTTTAAATTTAATTGCCAATTTTTACACTACTGTTGTTAGAGGCGTTCCCGAACTTCTAGTAATTTATCTTTTCTTTTTTGGAGGAAGTGGAGCAATAATGTATGTTGCTCAAATTTTTGGTTATTATGATTATATTGAAATAAATGCCTTTTTAACTGGCGCTATTTCAATTGGGATTATTTCTGGCGCTTATTCTACAGAAGTTTTTAGAGGCGCAATCCAGTCAATAGATAAAGGTCAATTCGAAGCTTGTCATGTTTTGGGATTAAAAAAATATATATATTTTTTTAAAGTAATTATGCCTCAAATGTTAAGATTGGCAATACCCAACTTAAGTAATGTTTGGCAAATAACTTTAAAAGACACTTCTTTAATTTCAGTTACAGGATTAGTCGAAATAATGAGACAATCTTATATTGCCGCAGGATCTACAAGAGATCCACTTTTCTTTTATTCTTTTGCAGCACTTTTATATTTGATGCTCACTTATTTAAGTATGAAATTAATTAATAGATTGGAAAGAAACTATAGTAGAGGATATTGATGGATTTAGAATTAATAATAACAAGTTTTCCTAAATTACTTAGTGCAACGCTTGTAACTTTAAAACTATTATCTGCATCATTGTTTTTTGGTTTATTTTTAGGATTATTTTTTGCAATTTTAAGATTAAATAAAAATAAATTAATAAGTGGCTTTGCTTATGGATATTCATATGTATTTAGAGGAACACCTCTTCTGGTTCAGATATTTATTATTTATTTTGGTCTTGGACAAATTGAGTATTTAAGAACAACTTTTTTATGGGTTATTTTAAAAGAACCTTATTGGTGTGCAATTATTGCATTTTCACTAAATACTGGAGCATACACATCTGAGATTTTAAGATCAGCATTTGAAACAATTAAACCTGGTATAATTGAAGCCGGTAGAAGTTTAGGATTAAATAAAATATTTATTTTTACTAAAATTCAAATTCCAATAGCAATTAAGCAATCTTTGCCTGCGTACGGCAATGAAATAATATTAATGTTAAAAGGAACATCTCTCGCAAGTACGGTAACTCTTTTAGATATAACAGGTGTTGCAAAATTTATAATTTCTACAACTTTTAGACCAATAGAAGTATTTATAGTTGCAGGAAGTATTTATCTATTTATTACTTTTTTGGTTCACAATTTGATAAAGTATTTAGAAAAAAAATATAGATACCAATAATTTAAGTTTATATTTTAAATTTAATAGAAGACCTTATCTTTTGGGAAACAAATTTAATAATTTTATTTGTGAATGTGTAAAATTTTTTTTTGCCTATAGTCTCTTCAAGAAAAGCGATAAATAAAACAAGTATAATTGGATAAAAAGCAATTCTTGTCGCTCTTAAATCCCACTCAAAAATATCTCTTAAAAACTCTAAGTTTAATTGATCACCATCTACCAGAAAAAGCAAAAAAGTTAACAAAGTATATAAAAGAAATTTCCAGTTCCAATAAACTGCTAAAGCGATTAAAGGAATAACTAAATATTGCGTATACATCATTGAAGAGAAAATAACTACAGCCATTAAATAAAAATAAAAACTTTCTTTTAGTTTTTTATCTACAAATAAAAATCCTAAAATAACTAGCAATAAACTAAAAAGAGTTTGTAAACTAAAATACATATGAATAATTTTAGGTCCAAACATACCCCAAAAAGGCCCATCTTCTCTTTTCCAGTTTATTAAAACATTTTCATATACATATTGAAATTCATTTATTAAAAATGGAAAGAAACTTAAAATAAATATTGAGTAAGGCACAACAATCACAATTATTTTATTAATTATTTTCTTTTCTTTAAATGCCCACCATAATGGAAAAAAAATTAATATATGTTTGACAGCTAAAGATATGCCTAGCAACAGTGATGAAATTAAAATTCTTTTATTAATATTTTTATTCTCGTAAAGAAGAATTGAAAGAAAACCAAACAATATAGCATATTGTGAAAATTGGTTATGGTGTCCAGTTATGATTATACTTATCGGATTTAAGAAAAAAAGAAGTCCAATTTTTAATGAGTAATTTCTAAAGAGTAATAAAAAAATTAAAAAATCTATAAAACTTAAAAATATAACAATTTTAATTCTATAAAATTCACCGGGAATATTTTGGACAAATTTAGTATTTTCTAATACTGGAAAGGATAAAGTATCCAATATGTATAAAGTATAAATCCAAGGAGTTGCATAAGTATAGTTTCCAAATTCATAAATACTTCTACCTTCTTTAAATAAATCTAAATTCGCCTGCCATGAAGCAAAGTCCATGTTTGAACCAAATTGACATATCCAAACCCTTAAAAAAAAACCAACGAAAACGAATAAAATAAATAAATTTAATTCATAATTAAATCTTTGATTTTTATAAACCATAATTATTAATATTGTTTAGTAGTTTTTATATTCTTTAATTTCTTTAATTTTTGAACCTGTATAGTTATTAATCTCTAATTTAATTTTTGCCCTTTTATCATTTAAAAAATGAACATCTCTAGAAAGTTTAATAAATTTTTCACTAAAATCTTTATTTTTTTCGCAAATTCTTTTATCATCTTCTATAACCCACAGTTTAGAATTAATTTCTTTGAGTGAATTAAAAAGATTTTTTAAATTCCCATCAATTTTTATATTTTTATCTAACTCTGCTTTTAAAACATTATACTCATCCTTAATAAATTTAAGACTTTCAGCATTTTTAATTTTTTCTTGCTTGATTTCCAAAATAGAAATCTTATCTAAAAGCTCACCAACTGATACTTCAACTAGAATTTTATTCATAAAATTTTATAGTGTGTTAAGTTGTTAAAAATATGTCTAATATTTTAATTATAAAACACGGTTCTTTAGGAGATATAGCTCAAGCTTGTGGTGCAATTCAAGACATATTTGAAAATCATAATAATGATAAAATATACCTATTAACAACAAAACCATATTTTGATCTATTTAAAAAAAATCCTTATTTAACGGATGTAATATTAGACAAAAGATTATCCAGATTTAATTTGATTTATCTTTATTTTTTAATGAGAAAAATTAAACAACATAAAATTTCTAAGGTTTATGATTTGCAAAATTCTTCTAGAACAAGCTTTTATAAAAAAATTTTATTTCCAAATTCAAATTTTAATACATGGTCTTCATCCGAAACAACACTTCCAAAAGATAAAACAAAAGAAGAATTTGATAAAAAATCTGTTCTAGAGAGATTTAACCATCAATTGCAGACTTCAGAAATAAATACCAAACATACATTACTTCCCGATTTTTCTTGGAGTTGTACAGATATATCTAAAATTAAATCAGAATATAAATTAGAAAAATATATTATTCTATTCCCATTTTGCTCACCTCATCTAACTCAAAAAAAGTGGCCTTATTATAATGAGCTAATTGAAAAAATAAAAAATCAATACAGTGATAAATACAAAATTGTTGTAGCTCCTGGTCCAAATGAAATTAATGATGCAAAAAATGTAAATGCATTGTGTATCCTAGATAATGAAAAAGCTTTAGATATTTCACAACTTTCATCATTAATTAAAGATAGTTCATTTGTTATTGCAAATGATACAGGTCCTGCACATATGGCAGCACATTTAGGAGCCAAAGGTTTAACTTTATTTGGATCTCATACAACAGCTTACAAAGTAAGTATTGAAAGAGAAAATTTTGAAGCAATTCAAGTTAATGATTTATCAAAACTATCTACAGAAAAAGTTTTAGAAAAAATTAACTTAAATTAACTATAAATTTTATCTGCTAATCCGTAACAAAGAATTGCGCTTAAAACTGTAAGTACACCAGGGGCTATTATTCCCTCTTTAGAAGTTTTTTCATTTGTTCCTAAATTTCCTTTTTGGTGAGACCAAATAGCAAAAACAAAAGCAGCAGCATTCTGTAAGAAAATTAAATTAAAGAAAGCCCATGTATTTTCTAATCCACCCGCTCTTATAAACCCAACATAGATTGCCATTATAACAGAGCCAACAAATATAGAACCAAAGAACCTCGTCATGATTGCTGCACCATCTCCCATGCCATACTGGTCAACAAATGCTTTAGTTGTGAACAAACATCTAAATGCATACACCGCGAAAGCACCAAAATGTACTATGAAAATTATAAAATAAATAATTCCATTAAATTTATCGATCATAATTTAATCTTATCATAATATTTTTAAATATTCTTTAGTAATATTATTCCATTCAAATTTAGTTGAGTAATCTTTAGCTTTTTTACCCATTTCTAAATATGAATTATTTTTTAAAATTAAATCTATACTAGAATAAATTTCTTCTAAATTATTACCATCACAAATAATTCCTGTTTCATTATTTTTTATAGCATCCGATGCACCTCCATCTTTTCCACCAATAGAAGGTATTCCATATTGAGCAGCTTCAACGTATGCAATACCAAATCCCTCAACTGAAGTTTTATGTATGATTGAAGGCATTACAAAAAGATTTGACTTTGAAACTAGAGCATTTTTTAAGTCGTGAGATATGTTTTTTAAAAATACTACTTGTTCATTTAAATCTAGTTCATTTGTAAGTTTTTTTAAGTTTTCTTCTTCTTCGCCATAACCTATGCAAGTATAAATAATATTTGGGTACATTTGTTTGAGATTTCTTAATGCCATTATTACTTTTTCATGATTTTTTCTTTTATCAAACCTTGAAACTGTAATTAATCTTGGATTTTTATTTTTTAATAAATTTTCAGCTTCTTTAATTGATGATTTATCTATTTCTTTAGGAGGAAATACGCCTGGATTGATAACAATAATTTTATTTTTATCTATCCCAATTTCTGTTGCAAGATTTTTTGTATATTCAGAATTAGCAACAACTTGATCAATATTATTAAACACCTTTAAAATTCTTCTATTAGCAAACGATCCTTTTTTATGATTAATTTCTTTTGAGTGAATTAAACAAATTTTTTTCTTTGTTGTTTTGATTAATTCTAAACTTTTCCAATGATCTGCAATAACACAACTAATATTTTTATTTTTTTTTATAAATTGATTTACCAAGTATGATTTTCGATATTTTCTTAAAAGTTTTATTCCTCCAATTCTATCAATAGAAAAAGATACTTTTTGATCATGTTCTTTATAATTTTCATCAAAATCAGCAAATACTTTTACTAAATTATATTTTGCTAAAGAGCAGGTTAGTCCCCACATTAAGTTTTGCATTCCACCAACTTCTGGAGGAAAAGATCTGGTAACCACTATATACATTAATTATTTAACCACTTGATATTACAACCCATACTTGGAATTTGACTTTCTGGCCCTTTCCCTGTTTCAGAAATTTGTTTCATTGCTTTATATAAATCACTTTCTCCACTTCTTACAGGTTTCAGTTCTTTTAATTCTCTAATTCTTCCTCTGTATTGTAATTCTAAATCTTTATTGTAACCAAAAAAATCTGGAGTACACACCGCATCATAATTTTTGGCAACTTCCTGAGTTTCATCAATTGCATATGGAAAAATAAATTTATTTTCTTTTGAAAATTTAATCATATTATCAAAAGAATCTTCGGGATAATTTTTTACATCGTTAGAGCATATTGCTACTGATTTTATACCAAAATCAGATAATTTATTTGTATCTTCAACTATATCTTCAATCACTGCTTTTACATAAGGACAATGATTACAAATAAACATTATCAAGGTTCCTTTGTCTCCCTTAATATCATTTAATGAAATTATTTTATTATCAGTTGACTTTAATTGGAAATTTTCAGCCTTTTTTCCAAAATCACATATTGGAGTTTTTGTAAGTGCCATGTTAAGTATTATATAAGATATGTTTTACGATTTGGAAAATAAAAAACCAAAAAATTCTGGCGAAAATTGGGTCGCACCTAATGCTGTTATTATTGGAGATGTAACATTAGATAAAAACTCTAGCATTTGGTTTAATGCAACTCTTAGAGGAGATATAGAAAATATACATATTGGAGAGGGATCAAATATTCAAGATGGAAGCGTTTTACACACTGACCCAGGCTATCCACTTAAAGTTGGAAAGGATGTTACTGTTGGGCACCTAGTAATGCTTCATGGATGCACAATTGGAGATAATAGTTTAATTGGAATTGGAGCTGTAATACTTAACAATGCAAAAATTGGTAAGAATTGCATTATAGGAGCAAAAGCACTTATTACCGAAAATAAAGAGATCCCAGATAACTCACTTGTCGTTGGAGCACCTGGAAAAATAATCAGGAAAGTAACAGACGATGAGATTAAGCAATTAACAGAAAATGCTAAGCATTATCAGGATAATTGGAAGAAATATTCTAAATCAATTTTTTAACTAAAAAGAAGATCGTTAACTGAATAAATAATTAATCCTAAAAGTATTATAAAAAAAATTCCAAAAGCAATCTGTTCCAGTGACTTTTTTTTAAGTTTAGTTTTACCTTGTTTGTATTGTCTTATTTGGATTATTCCAAATCTCATAGCAAACATTCCTAAAATAATTAGGGATAAATAGAAAAAAAATTTTATCATACTCAGGGAACAAGCCAATATTCTTTGTTATTATCTAATTCAAATCTAGCTCTTCGGTGACCTTTGGCTGCTAAATAAAGCCATTCAATAGTTTTTATTTTACATTGAATTACAGTAAAGTTTTTATAACCTTCTTCACTTTGTTCCATTGTAAATTCAAAATTATCTAATTCAGGTTTTAATCCAGAGGTTGGTGTAGATGACTCTGTACCGGGGCCATTATCAACCAAATAACATTTCCTGCTTATATGGCCTGTTTTTTTCCAGGACTCTTCAGTTATTTCATTGCTGTGATTAATTGTACATTCAACTTTTAATCTTACTTGGATTTTTTCTTCTTTATCATAGAAAAGCATAGAAGCGCTTTTATTACTTTTTAATTTAGGAATTTTATCAGATCTAATATCGCTATGAAACTGAACTAGATTATTTGATTGATCAGATTTTCTAAGAACGACAATCCTTCCATCAAAATCTTTTTGATTACCGCAAATAAAAACTGGAATTCTAAATTGAGAATTTCTATTAGTCACTGCATCATCAAGCATTGACCAAATCTTTTTTTTGATCTCTGTAAAATCCTCGTAGTAAGGAACGGTATCACTCACAAATTATTTTTTCTTTTTTAAAAGAGCAATCAAGCTAGAGTTATCCCAACGATTACCACCCATTTCTTGAACTTTAGCGTAATAACTATCTACAATTTCTGTAACTGGAATTGGAGATCCATTTCTTTTTGCTTCCTCAATTACAATTGCTAGATCTTTTCTCATCCAATCTACAGCAAAACCTCTAGTAGCTTCATCTTGACCACTAACGTCAAAACCTGATCCATCTCCATTTATGTCATTGAAAGTTGCAGTTGATAAATCAAAACCTGTTGATAATGTATATAAATTTATATCATAACCACTATAACCTGAGACAAACATCTTGGTTCCATCATTATTAAATTTAATATATTGAGGAGTAGCTTCTTGACCACTAACGTCAAAACCTGTTCCATCTCCATTTATGTCATTGAAAGTTGCAGTTGATAAATCAAAACCTGTCGATAATGTATATGAATTTATATCATTTCCTGTATCACCTACCACAAACATCTTGGTTCCATCATTGTTAAAAGCAAGACCCCTAGGAGTAGCATCTTGAGTACTAACATCAAAACTATCTACAAAGGTTGTAGCAGCTTGTGCTGAGCTAACAAAAGTTAGATTAAAGATTAAAAATATTGAAAATATTTTTTTTAAATAATTTAACATTTGGATTTGTATAATAAACAAACTACATAAATGAAATCGATTATTTTCCTTAATTTTAATGGATTAATAAAGTTTTTTAATATTTACGAATGGCTTTATGATGTTAGCTGATCAAACTCTCGAACCGATAGCCGAACCGATAGATTAGTCACAAATGGTCTACAACAAGCTACAAAGTTACAAATAAGAGAATTATCTTTTAACAACCAAAACTTTTAAGTGTTGATTTAATTGACTTTTAACATTAAATACTTCCTTGATACGAATGCCCTTGTAGCTCAGCTGGTAGAGCAATTGATTTGTAATCAATAGGTCCGCGGTTCGAATCCGTGCGGGGGCACCATCTCACTGGCTTTTTTATCAAATTTATTTGTGCAAAGAACTATTCTGACGACAATAAGTGTTGTCAGATTGTTGTCAGTTTGTTGTCAAATCAAGTAGTCGTTTTAATTTAAATCAATGGACAAAGCACAAATACTTGTTGAGGAAATATTTTGTACTACTTCACTTCCCATACAATTATACGAGCATATTTTATTCGTACCACTTACTCTCTCACCTGTTTTAAAACATTGTACATTTGATGAACTAGAACTACTACTACTTACACCTCCAAGAGACTCAGTAAAGGTTTTTCCCTCTCCCATACCTTTTGAAATATTTAATAAATCATCCCACACAGACGGATCAATTTTTCTTTTTGGTACTGCTGTAATAGTAGTTTGGTTGTTATTTTCATTCTCAATTAATTTCAAATAGACATCTTTAGTACAAGTGATCATATCTTCCGTATTTTCCTTAAATCCCATTTTTTTACAACTGGATTGTGCTGTAAGAATAATATCTTTGTGTTCATCTACACTAGCATAATTTGTTTGAGAGGATGAAGTATTACTATTGTTGTAAGAATTATTTGTAACAGTCCTATATCCTTTGTTTTCTTTGCAACCCTGATTCTTTCTTGCTCGACATTTTTGATAAGCATTTTCAAGAGCATCATCATAGGAAATATTTGAATAACCATAATAATATTCTGGAATAAATTCAGTACCTAAACTCCAAAATATATACCAAACATCAGTAGCAACTGAAGTAACCTTTGCAGTATATTTATGTGATTGCATATTAACTCTGTGTGCCTCACTACCCCCACTTACACAACCATTAAGCATCAATGTTAAGACTGATAATATCAAAAATTTAAATATCGTGTCGTATTTATTCATTCAGATATCCTAGCACTGTCGTCAGATTGTTGTCACGTATTAATTATTTATGAAATGATGTTGCAAACAAATGATTATTTAAACTTTAGCAATTGATTTGTAATCAATAGGTCCGCGGTTCGAATCCGTGCGGGGGCACCAATAAAAAAATATTAATTTAGTTTATAAAAAATATCTGAAACGGCACCAATATAATAGATAATAAAGTAAATAAAAAATATTAAAACTGGAAAAGTTTTTTCTAAAAATATTTTTATTGTATTTGTCTGTAGTAAACTAAAATAAATTAGAAAAAACATTGGTTCATAATATCTTTGATAAACTTGAAAGCTAAAAAATATCGTTAAAAGAATTAATATTAAAATTATATTCTCTTTTTTTTCAAAAAATAAATAAATAAAACATGTAAAAGTAAAAATAGATGTAAGAAAGAAATATAAATTATTATTTAATAATTTTTGAGATATCATATAATTAACACCTCCGCCTTGCCAATTTATTGGATCAAAATTAAAAGATAGCAAAACTACAAAAATTATTGAAGCCAGGAAATATATAATAATATTTTTTGATAATTTTATTTTACCATAAATAATATTGATCAAAAATATTGGAAATATGTATAAAAACATGATGGAAGAATTACCAAGAAGAAAATAATTTACTGCCTTAATAGATATATGTTGACCAGTTAAAAGCTCTGGAAACATATACGTATATAGAAAAACAGGTATAGATGTTAATACACAAATTAAAAATAAATTTATAAAACTCTTTTTTGTTAAAAATAAATAATATTTATATAGAAAAAAAATAAAGAAAACTGCGAAATATTGCCTTGTATAAGTAGCACAAGCTAACAAAAGTATTTGAAAGATTATGTTTTTATCAATATTTGATTTTTTATTTTTTTCCCATTTTTTAAAATAGACAATCGATAAAAGAAAAAAAATTAAAGATGTGATAAGATCATTTGCCCATATAGATGTGTATCTAAATGCAGGTAAGAAAAATATACAAGAACAAATAATTATTAAATTATTATTATTTTTATTTTCATTATTTAAAATCA
>CACDKW010000012.1 GCA_902553465.1 uncultured Pelagibacteraceae bacterium
ACAATATTCTTCGGTTCTTCTATCCTGCCAAACAATTGCATTATAAATATGTTTTCCTGTTTTCTTATCCCATAGAATAGTAGTTTCTCTTTGATTTGTAATTCCTATTGAAATAATTTTACCTTTCAATTTTTTACTTTTAGTAATTACATCTAACAAAACTTTTTTTACTGTGCTCCAAATTTCATTTGGATTGTGTTCTACCCATCCATTTTTTGGAAAATATTGTTTAAATTCCTTTTGAGAAGTATAAATAGGTTTGCCTGATAAACTAAATAAGATAGCTCTGCTAGATGTTGTACCTTGGTCAATAGCAACAAGAAATTTTTTCACAATTTAATTTATGCCAAGGTGTTTTTTTCTTTTTTCTACCCAGGTTCTAATTAAATTATCAAATATTAAACCTATGAAGGCAACACATATCCCAAGCGTAAATCCTATACCTGCCCCTTTTTTATCTGATAATGCTTTTAAAATATATTGTCCTAAATCTTCAGTTCCAATAAAAGCTCCAATGATGACCATAAACAATGCAAATACAATTGTTTGATTTAAGCCAAGCATCATGTGAGGAAACGCTAAAGGAAATTCTATTTTGGTTAATCTTTGGAATTTGTTTACACCTGACATTGTTGCAGCATCATGCAAACCAATTGGAACACTTCTAAGACCTTCAATAGTATACCTTGTTGCAGGTATTGTGGCATAGACTATAACAGCAATTAAAACAGATGTATCTGTTATACCAAAAAGCATCATTACTGGAATTAAGTATACGAAAGAAGGAAAGGTTTGAAATATGTCACAAACTCCTAGCATAAAACTCGCAGAGTGCTTATTTTGAAAACATAAAGTTCCAACTGTAAATCCGATTATACAAGATACAATAACTCCAAAAGTTGCCATATAGGCAGTTACTAATGCTCTATCCCACCACGGACTGAAGGCTATAAATAATGTTAATCCACATACAACTAATGCTGAACGAACGATGCTTTTTAATATTAATGAAAATAATTGGGATAATGAAATTTTAAAAATTTTTAAAATAAATAAAAATATTTTACCAATAGTAAAAAACTCAGCAGATGATTTTGGTAGTACTAGTAAAAAAGTTATAGGTGAAAAAATTCCAATTTCTGCTGTTTTAGGTGATCAACAAGCTGCAGCATTTGGTCAAGCTTGTTTTAAAAAAGGGTCTGTAAAAAGCACTTATGGCACAGGAGCTTTTGTAATTATGAACACTGGTAATAAAAAATTGATTTCAAAAAATAAATTACTCACAACTATTTGTTATAGATTAAATAATAAGAATACATTTGCACTTGAGGGGTCTATTTTTGTAGCAGGTGCTGGCGTTCAGTGGTTAAGAGATAAAATAAAGTTAATAAATAACGCTTATGAAACAGAAAAAATTGCAAAATCAAGAGAAAATAATGATGGCGTCTATATTGTACCTGCTTTCACTGGTTTAGGAGCACCATATTGGAGTTCGAGTTCTCGTGGATTAATTACTGGCCTAACAAGAAATAGTGATTGGAAAGACTTAGTGCGTGCAATCATAGAGTCTGTTGCTTATCAAAGCTATGATTTATTTGAATCTATGAGAAAAGATGGATTAAAGCCCAAGATTGTTAAAGTAGATGGAGGAATGGTTACTAACAATTGGTTTTCTCAATTTTTATCTAATATAATTGATACAAAAGTTATAAGACCAAAGGTTAAAGAAACTACAGCTTTAGGAGTAGCTTTTATGGCAGGTTTAAAAATAGGAGTTTATAAATCACTTTCAGATATTTCAAATTATTGGAAAATAGATAAAAAATTTACTCCAAAAATAAGCAAATCAAACCGTACTAAGCTGTTGAAAGGTTGGCAACAAGCAATTAGAAAAACCTTAGTTTAATGAAAAAAATATTAGTCATTGGTGGTGGAGCAATGGGATCGGCATTTACAATTCCTTGCTTAGAAAATAAAAATAAAGTTACTATTACAGAACCTTATAGCAAAGCTTTTATTAAAAACCTTTCTTCAAAAAATAAATTTCATTCAAGTTTAAAGATAAATCTTCCAAAAAGTTTAAAATTTAGAAAATTCTCCACAAATTTATTGAGAGAAAAATTTGATTTAATTGTAATTGCTTTAAGCCTTTCAGGTATTGATTTTATTAGCAAAGAACTAAAAAAGTTAAAATTAAAAATTCCAATATTAGTACTTACAAAAGGATTAAAGTATGAGAAAAAAAATAATAAAATTTTGACAATTTCAGAACAATTAAAAAAGAATTATAAAGGAATGAATATTTCAGTTTTAAAAGGGCCGTGCTTAGCTAAGGAACTGGCTAGAAAAAATCATACTAGTGTAATTATAGCTAATAAAAATATTCAGATAGCTAAAAAGATAGGCAAGATGATTTCTACAAAATATTACATTATAGAATTTTCTAATGATATTGTTGGTGTAGAAATATGTTCTGCGATAAAAAATATATACGCAATGATAATTGGAGCAGGTCAGAGTTTAAATGCATCATCAAGTTTATTTCAAAAATCCATAAATGAAATGAAATATTTAACTAAATATTTTAAAGGAAAAGAAGTAACAACCCTTGGACTTGCAGGAGTAGGAGATTTATATGTTAGTGCAGCAGGTGGAAGAAATAGTAAAATGGGAAGTTATTTAGGTAAAGGTTTCACTTTTAAAAATGCAAAAAAAAAATTTATGCCCAAAGATACAGTTGAAGGAGAACAACTTGCTAGAGAGATAGCACCATATATATTGAGAAAAATAAATAAAAAAAAAATTCCTCTTATGTGTAATTTATTAAAAACTATCTTAAAAAATAAAAAATTACAGATTAATTGGTAATTGATTTATTTTTTGTATCTTTTCATACAAACTTCAGCCAATAAAAGATTAGGGTCAATAAAAAGTTTTGATTCTTTTGCTTTTTTAAATGATTTATACGCAAAAATAGCAATTGGTAATTCTGTACATCCTAGAATAATTTTTTTGCACTTTTTTTTTATTAAATATTTTACGGCTGCTCTAAGTGCTATTTCGGCTTCTATAATCTTTCCCATTTTGACAAGTTTAATTGCTTTGTTTACAGAATTTTTTTGCAATTTTTTATCAGGACTTATTAATTTAAAATTTTTATTAAAATAATTATTATAAATATTTGTTTTTAAAGTAGCCTCAGTACACAAAATACCAATAGTAGAATTTTTTTTGCATGTTTTTTTTGCATGAAGATAAACTTCTTTTGGCATACTCAATAAAGGAATTTTTATTTTTTTTTGAATATCATCTTGCCAATAATGCGCGGTATTACATGGCATAACAATAAATTTGCACTTATTCTTTTGAAGCATTTTACAACCATCAACAAGAGCCTTTAGAACATTGAAATATTTTTTCAAATTTTCAGGTCTTTTTGGAGTATTAGATTTATTGTAAAGAATAAACATTGGGTACTGCTGATCTAATTTACATCGATTTAATTTTGCTAATTTATTGCAAAAATCTAAACCTGCTTGTGTTCCCATTCCTCCTAATATTCCGATCATAAAGATTATTTACTTAAATATTGATTTTTGTTTTTAACATTTATGTATACAACTATATTTTAAATATAATTATGCAAGATATATATGTTGATGATATTGGATCAGGTTTCCCTTTAGTTTTAGTTCATGGGTATTTAGGTTCTTCAGAAATGTGGAATTTACAAAAAGAATTTTTAAGCAAGTATAATCGAGTAATTACACCTGCATTACCTGGTTTTGGAGAAAGTTATAAGGCTAAATCTTTAGACAATATTAATTCATTTGCAAAATTTGTATTAAAATGTCTAGATGAAAAACAAATAAATGAATTTCATTTAATGGGACACTCAATGGGAGGAATGATAGTTCAAGAAATGGTAAAAATTTCTGAAAATAGAATTAAAAAATTAATTTGTTTTGCAACCGGTTCAATCGGAGATATTCCAGGAAGATTTGAACCAATAGAAACCACAAGAGAAAAATTAAAAAAAGATGGATTAAAAGAAACATTAAATAGAGTTCCACAAAAGTGGTTTGTAGAAGGTGATAAGGCTAAATATTATTATTTTTGCGAAAATGCAGTTAAAAATATTTCTATAGAAACAGCAGACAATGCTCTTATAGCTATGAAAAATTGGAGAGGCTATGAAAATTTAAAAAACATCAAACAAGATACTCTGATCATTTGGGGCGATAAAGATGTATCATATAATTTCGATCAAGTTGATACCTTAAAAAAAAATATATCTAGTAGTCAATTAGAGATCTTCATAGGTTGTGGTCATAATGTGCATCTTGAGGAACCTCATAAGTTCAATGAAACAGTAAAAAATTTCTTATCATGAACAGAAATCTTTCATTACTTGTTTTAAGTCAAGTATTTGCTTTTACTGCTGCTACTGTAACTGTTTTTATAAGTGGTATTATTGGATCACAATTAACTCCTATAAAAACACTGTCTACGCTTCCTCCGTCAATTTATGTAGTTGGAACCGCAGCGGCTACAATATTTGCTGCTAAAATAATGAGCATAATTGGAAGAAGGCTGGGATTTATATTTTCCTCTGTAGCTGGATCAATAGCTTGTTTGATTGGCGCTTATTCAATAATGATAGAAAGTTTTTTTATCTTTTGTATGGCTAAATTTATTTTAGGAGCCACAATGGCTTTTACCCATCAATATCGTTTTGCTGCTGCTGAAAGTGTAGAAAAAGAAAAAGCTCCCAAAGCTATTTCATCACTATTATTAGCCGGTATTGTTGCTGCTTTTCTTGGTATAAGTTTGTCAAATTATACAAAAAATTTTGTAAGTGACTATTTATATGTAGGTTCTTATTTAACATTAGCAATTTTAACATTAGTACCCTCATTTTTATTATTTTTTTTTAGAGATATTAGAGAAGTTTCTTTTATGTCTAATGAAGAAAATAAATCTAGGAATTATTTAGAATTTCTTTCTGATCCAAAATTTTTACAAGCAATTACCTCAGCAGCTTTTGCTTATGCGGTAATGTCTTTTTTAATGACAGCAACACCAATAAGTATGCATATTGTGCATCATTTAAGTTTAGAAAAAACAGGTATAGTTCTTCAATTTCATGTTTTAGCAATGTTTTTACCATCACTAGTTACTGGAAATTTAATCAAAAAGTTTGGTTATAGTAATATGATGTATGCAGGTGTTTTATTTTATATTTTAACAATTTTAATGAGTTTTTTTGAACCATCTTTTTTAAATTATTTTATCAGCTTAATTTTTTTAGGTATTGGATGGAATTTTTTATTTATATCTGGAACTAGTTTGTTGGTTACAACTTACAAACCTGAAGAAAAGTTTAAAGCTCAAGGATTTAATGATTTATTAGTTTTTTCTTCTATGGCAATTGCAAGTTTAGCTGCTGGTGTTTTAATTTCACTTGCTAGTTGGAAAACTGTGAACTTATTTTGTATACCTTTTTTAATTTTAATTATTTTATCAATAATAAATGCAGATCGTAAAACTAGATGAGTTTTTTAATACTTGGTTTTATTACAGGTTTGAGTTTAATTTTTGCAATTGGTGCTCAAAATATATTTGTAATTGAACAAGGTTTAAAAAAACAATATGTTTTTTTAGTTTGCTTAATATGTTCAGTATCAGACTTAATTCTAATTTTTTTAGGAATATTTTTATTTGAATATTTTAAAATTTACTTCACAAAAAATGTTGAATTAATTTTTAATATATTACTTTTTGTATTTTTAATTTACTTTATTTATAGCAAAGTAAGGTCTTTATATCAAAGATCAGAGATAAACTTTGAAGATAGTAATTTATCCCTTAAAAATATAATAATTAAAACTCTAGGATTTACGTATTTAAATCCACATGTTTATTCAGATACAGTCTTTTTTTTAGGAAATTTTTCAAAGAATTTTTTAATTTCTCATAAATATTTTTTTGGAATAGGTGCTGCTATTGCATCTTTTTTATTTTTTTTTTCATTAGGTTATTTGGCTAAATTTTTTTCAAACTATTTAATTAATTCAAATACCTGGAAAATTATTAACTTTTTTATAATTATATTTATGACTGTTTTGTCTAGCTATGTATTTATAGAAATTATAGATTTAATTTGAAAAACCGTATTTTCTTAATCTAACGTCACCAGTTCTTGCATGCGCTTCCATACCTTCATATCTGGAAATTCTTGCTGCTGCTGCACCAACTTCTTTTGTAGATTCTTTCGTCATTCTTTGAAAACTTAATGTTTTAATAAATTTACCTACAAATAATCCACCTGTATATCTTCCAGCACCTTTAGTTGGAAGAATATGATTTGTTCCTGAACATTTATCTCCATAAGCCACGGTTGTTTCTTCACCTATAAATAAAGATCCATAATTTTTTAATCTCTCATGAAACCATTTCAAATTTTTTGTTTGAACTTCTAAATGTTCTGGTGCGTATTCATCACTAATTTTTGCCATTTCTTCATCAGTATCGCACAGAATAACTTCACCAAAATCTTTCCATGCGTCACCAGCACTTTGTTTTGGAAGTTCAGGTAAATCGGCAATTAACTCAGGTACTCTTTTCATAACATCTTCGGCTAATTTTTTACTAGTAGTAAACAACCAAGCAGGGGAATTATAACCATGTTCTGCTTGTCCAACTAAATCAAATGCTACTATTTCAGGGTCTGCAGTTTCATCTGCAATTACAGCTATTTCTGTTGGACCAGCAAATAGATCAATTCCTACTTTGCCAAATAAAATTCTTTTTGCTTCCGCAACAAATTGATTACCAGGACCAACTAAAATATCTGCTGGGGCATTTCCAAACAAACCATTTGTCATAGCAGCGATTGCTTGAACGCCACCTAAATTCATAATGACATCTGCTCCACATAAATCAGCAGTATAAATAATTGATGGATGAACTCCAACATCAGGTTTTGGTGAACTACAAACTAAAATATTTTTGACTCCAGCAACTTTTGCAGTAGTAACACTCATTACTGCTGAAGCTATATGAGCATATCTTCCAGCTGGCACATAACATCCTGCTGTATTTACAGGAATTAATTTTTGACCAGCATACAATCCATCTGAAAGTTCAACTTCAAAATCTTGACCATAATTTTTTAGTTGCGCTTCTGCAAATTTTCTAACTCTTTCATGAGAAAACTGGATATCATCTTTTGTTTTTTGGTCTAAATTTTTTTTTATTTCTTCAATTTTTTCTTTGGAAACTATAATTTCACCATCATATTTATCAAATTTTTTTCCAAGTTCCTTGCAACCTTCTTCTTTTTTTTCTTCAATGTCTTTTAAGATATTTTCTACAATTCCTCTTGTCTTTGTATCATCAGTAGAAGATGTTTTTGGTGACTTTTTAAGATATTTAATTGTCATAATTTTTTAAGTTTTTAAATCATTAATTAATCTAATGCAACTACTGCTGCTGCCATAGAAGCTAATCTTGCAGGAGCTTCATCTGATCTGCTTGTTATAACAACAGGAACTTTTCCTCCAATAACTACACCTGCGGCGCAAGCACCCATAAAATATATCATCATTTTAACTAAACCATTTCCAGCTTCAACATTTGGAACTAACAAAATATCAGCTTGACCTGCAACTGCATTTTTAATTCCTTTAATAGCAGCTGATTTTTTTGAAATACTATTATCAAATGCAAGAGGGCCAAAAACATCTGCATTTAAATTTTCTTTTTTTGCTAATTCTGTAATTTCTTTTGCATCTAAGGAGCTTTGAACACTATCCAAGACTTCTTCTGTTGCTGATAATATAGCAACCTTAGGTCTTTCATTTCCAATTCTGTTTGAAAAATTAATTACATTTTTTAGTATGTGCATTTTTGTTTTAACATTCGGCATTACATTTAAGGCTCCATCAGTAATTATTAATGGCTTATCTTCTTTATCCAATGTCATATGCCATATATGACTTAATCTTGTTTTACTTAACAAATTATATTCCCTTTTTAAAACTTCTTTCATAAGAACATCCGTATGAATGTGACCTTTAACAATTATTCTTATTTTGTTTTCCGAGGCTAATTTTGCAGCAACTTTTGCAGTATTATTTTCTACAGGTTCATGAATAGTTTCAAATTTTGATATATCAAATTTTAAATTATCAGCACATTTTTGGATTTCTTTTTTATCACCAATAAAAATTGGTATGATTAAATCTTCATTTACTGCATCCATGACAGAAAGCATTGGAAGTGGTTTTCCTGCATTAACTATACCAGCTAATACACCTTTTTTTTTATGTGCATAATCAAGAAGGTTGTTTGGACAAACTATTTCTTTATCTGAAAGCATTTTTTCGTTTTTTGTATATATAATTTTATTATAATTTATAGTAAAATAGATAAATTAGAAAACTATGTCGGAACTATGGAAATAGTAACAAAAATAGCACCTATAGCGCTAGCATTGATAATGCTTGGACTAGGTTTGGGTTTAACAACGCAAGATTTTATAAGGGTTCTAAAACAGCCAAGAGATTTTTTAATAGGTTTTGTGTCTCAGCTAATTATTTTACCTATAGTTGCTTTTATATTAATAAAACTTTTAGGAACATCACCAGAAATTGCCTTAGGTGTAATGATAATTGCAGCTGCACCAGGTGGAATTACATCAAATGTTTTAACAAAATTTGCAAAAGGAGATGTAGCACTATCAGTTTCATTAACAGCAGTCATAAGTATAATTAGCATTATAACAGTTCCGTTAATTGTATTTACTTCAGCAGATCTTCTTGGAATTAGTTTTGCAGATCAAAATATTAACATCACAGGAACCGCATTAAAAATGGCATTAGTTGTTGCGGTTCCAGTAGTACTAGGAATGATTATTAGAAAATTCGCAGACAACTTTATAAGTTCAAAAACTTCAATTATTGATAAAATTACAGGCATATTATTTTTAATTGTTTTCATCGCGATTTGGGTAGAAGAAAAAGATAATATTTTTAATTACTTGGCTCAAGCAGGTTTAGTGGTATTGGTTTTAAATATTTCAATGATGATTATTGCCTATTATCTTGCAAAAACTTTTGCATCTGGAATACAACAAATAAAATGTGTCTCACTAGAGTGTGGACTTCAAAACGGAACGTTAGCAGTATTTGTAGCTACAGAAATTTCTAATGAAATTGTTTATATGATACCGACAGCTGCTTATGCTTTAATAATGTATATTACTGGCTTTATATTTATTTATTTTTTAAGAAAAAAAGTTTAATTATTCCAAAAAGGACATTTGCTTTCTGCAAGAAGGTATTTTTTTAAATTGTCATTTAATTTAAGTGTTGTAATTGACATTCCTGCCATTTCCATAGAAGTTGCATATCTTCCAACATAAGTTTTAATATTTTTTATTTTAGAATTTGATAAATTTTCATTAACTCTTTTAGATACAATGTATAATTCTTCAAGAGGTGTAGCTCCTAAACTATTTATCATTAATACAATATTGTCATTCGAAGTTAATTTAGAGTCTTCAATAATTCTTTTATACAGATCATCAACCAAGTCATTTGCAGGTTTTAACTTTTCTCTTTTTATTCCAGGCTCTCCGTGAATACCCATTCCTATTTCAATTTCATCATCGCTAATTTCAAAAGTAGGTTTTCCTGCTTCAGGTAAAATACATGGGGATACAGCAACCCCAAGCGTTCGAATGTTATTATTAACTTCTATTGCAGTTTTAAAAACATCTTCAAGAGATGCTCCAGTTTCTGCAATTGCTCCTGCAACTTTAAATACAAATATCATCCCAGCGATTCCTCTTCTTTTTTCTTTCTCAGTTTCACTTGCACTTGCAATATCGTCTGCAACAATTACTTTTTTTGTTTTAATTCCTTCGGCTTCAACCATTTCACAAGCCATTTCAAAATTCATTACATCACCACCATAATTTCCAATGATACATAAAACTCCATTACCATTATCTGCGTTTTTTATAGCTGAAACCATTTGATCCACTGACGGGGATGCAAATACAGATCCAATAGCACAGGCATCTAAAAATCCTTTACCAACATATCCAGTAAACACAGGTAAATGACCAGATCCACCTCCAGTTACTATTCCAACTTTATTTGAAGCTTTAATTGTTCTCATAACTACCCTGTTATTATCTTTTGCTAAAGCATAAACATCTGGATGAGATTTAATAAGTCCATCAATTGACTCTTCGACAAAATTGGCAGGATTATTGATTATTTTTTTCATTATTATTTTTATAATCCAATATTAAAAAAGTATATAGTTGTTTTATGAAAAAACTTTTAGGAATTATAGCACTGTGTTTTTTATGGTGCACTTTTAGTGCAGCTGAAGTTGAAAAGGTTCTTAAGGAAATAAAAAAAAATAAAGATATAGCTCAGGGCTTTAATAATGTTAAAGAATATGACCAGAGAAATAAATGGAGAATTACTAATAAGAAAATTTTGGAATCTGATAAAAATACAAGAAAGCATATACTACAAATTGTAAATAAAAATGATGGTTTCCCCACAAGACATGGAAGTCAATCAATTAGGTTTGAAGTAAGAGATGGCGATTCATGGGGGTGGGATTCTAGAAACGATAGGGAGAGAGTTGAATTAATTATATGTTGCTTCGAGAAAAAGACACATTGGAATGCTTGGTCGATATATTTACCAAAAGATTTTCCAATAATATTTCCAACTAAAGTTGCTATGGGGCAGTTTCATGGTTCTGGAGATAATCCTCCTGAATTTATGTTTCAAAACCAATTTGACAAATATTCTAAATCAAAATCAGGAGGTTATTGGGTAACTCCAGCTGAAAGTATTAGTGATCATGTTTCAAAAAAACTCTTAGACCAAAAAGACATGTTGGGAAAATGGAACGATATATTAGTAAATGTTAAATGGACTCATAAGGATGCTGGTTTCTTTAAAATATGGATAAATGGAAAACTTACTTACGAACATAGAGGAAAAACTCATTTAAAAGGAGAAGAAATAGAACATCAACTTGGAATTTATAGATCATTTGTATCTAGATCTCCCGGTCCAGATCCTACACAAATAGTTTTTTATGATGAGTTACGTTATGCAAAAACTTGTAAAAAGTTAAAATTGAAAGATTTAGGTTATTCTTGTGAAGATATCGAAAATCAAAGCTTAAAATGAAAAAACAGTTTCAAATAGATATACCAGAAGAGATTCTACAAGAAATAAATAATAAAGTAAAAAATTATTCATGGCATGAGATGCCTGATGATGGCGGCTGGGACTATGGAACAAATATTGATTATATGAAAGATTTTTCAAAATATTGGGCTGAAAAATATGATTGGAGAAAAGCCGAGGAAAAAATAAATAAATTTAATAATTATAAATCCAATATTAATGGAATTGATATTCATTTTATTCATGAAAAAGGAAGTGGATCTAATCCAAAACCATTATTACTGAATCATGGCTGGCCTGGATCGATAGTAGAATTCTTACATATTATTGATCAATTAGCTCATCCCGAAAAACATGGTGGAAAAGAAGAAGATGGTTTTGACGTAATTGTTCCATCTTTACCAGGTTATGGATTTTCAGGACGTCCTTCTAGACCAATTGGCCCAAGAAAAATGGCAGAGATATTTAATTCATTAATGACAAATGTTCTTGGTTATAAAAAATATATTTCACAAGGAGGTGATTTTGGAGGAACAATATGCACCTGGCTAGCTTATGATTTTCCAAAAAATTTATTAGGAATCCATATTAATATTTTAATTACTAGACATCCAGATGGACCGCAAACTCCAGAAGAAAAAGAATGGCAAGAAAGATTTAAAAAAGAACAAAGAATTGAAGATGGTTATAGAACTCAACAAGCTACAAAACCACAAACTTTAAGCTATGCAATGATGGATAGTCCAGTAGGAGTTGCCGCATGGATAATTGAAAAAATGAGAGGCTGGTCTGATATAAAAAATGGAGACATTGAAAGCGTTTATTCAAAAGATATTTTATTATCAAACATCATGGTTTATTTGGTAACCAAAACATTTAACACAGCATCTTGGATTTATTATGGAAGAAGAGAAGAGGGAGGAAGGTTTCTTCCAAAAGATCATCTTCCTTTAAAAGTACCAACTGCAATTGCAAAATTTCCAAAAGAATATTTAGAATGGGCCCCTAAATCATATGTAGAAAGAATATATAATGTTCAACAATGGACAGAGATGCCCGCAGGAGGTCATTTTGCAGCTTTAGAGCAACCAGACTTATTAATTAAAGATATTAGAAAATTTGGAAAGACTTTATGATTTTGGAAGAATTTATAAAAAAATCACCAAAAGCAGAATTGCATTTGCATATTGAAGGAACATTAGAACCAGAGCTTATGTTTTCTTTGGCAAAAAGAAACAACATTGAGATACCTTTTAAAAGTATAGATGATGTAAAAAAAGCATATAATTTTAGTAATTTAGATTCTTTTTTAAAAATATATTACGAAGGTGCAAAAGTATTAATAAAAGAACAAGATTTTTTTGATCTTACATGGGCTTACATATTAAAATGTAAAGAAGACAATATAGTACACACTGAAATTTTTTTTGATCCACAAACTCATACAGATAGAGGAATTGAATTCGATACAGTTATAAATGGAATTTTTAATGCTTTAAAAAAAGGTGAAAAAGAATTTGGTTTAAGTTTTAAAATAATAATGTGTTTTTTAAGGCATTTAAATGAAGATGAATGCTTTAAAGTTTTAGATAAAGCATTGGCTCACAAAGATAAGATTTATGGTGTTGGATTAGATTCATCTGAAAAAGGCAACCCTCCCAAAAAATTTGAAAGATTATTCAAAAAAGCATTAGAAAATGAATTTATTACTGTTGCTCATGCAGGCGAGGAAGGACCGCCAGAATATATTTGGGAAGCTTTAAATCTTTTAAACGTTCATAGAATAGACCATGGGGTTCAATGTCTTAAAGATGAAAAATTGGTTGAAATGTTATCAAAGAGTCAAATTCCTTTAACAGTTTGTCCACTTTCTAATATAAAATTAAAAGTATTTAATAAACTAGAAGAACATAGTTTAAAAAAAATGTTAGATAAAAAATTAATGGTTATGGTGAATTCGGATGATCCAGCATATTTTGGTGGTTATTTAAATAAAAATTTAATTGAAACACAAGCAGCTTTGAATCTTTCTTATGAACAAGTAAAAACGCTGCTTGTTAATTCGTTTAAATCCTCTTTTTTAAAAGATACAGAAAAGAAAAAATGGATTTCTAAAATCTAAAATGTTATTAAAAAAAAATGAAAATAATTAAATGCAAAAAATAATTTTTATTACAATATCTTTATTAATTATTGGCTATGTAATTTATATGGGAGTCTCAGCAGTGATTAGAGGAAAAAAATATAAAGAAGAAAATCGAAAAAAAGAAAATAAAGAAGAAAATAAATGAATTTAAGTACAATAGTAATTATAATTTACGCAATTGGCATAGTTATAGGTGCTTTATTTCTAGATTTATGGGGTGCCGAAACATCCTTGTCAAAAGCGATGGCAGGAGTTGTTTGGACAGTATTATTTTTAATTTGTCTATTTTATTTTGAAAAAAAAGATGAACAAAATAGAGAGTAGTGAAAAATTTATTATTAAAAATTAATTTTATTGTTTGCCTAATTTTTCTATTCTCGTACTCTACATTAATGGCAAGTGAAGAAGCAAAGTACAATATAGTAAAAAAAAACGATATTTATGAAATTCGTTATTATTCAGACCGATTGATCGTTCAAGTACCAAACAAGGGTGATAATAATAGTTTTCGAAAACTTTTTAAATATATTTCTGGAGAAAATAAAAATTCTGAAAAAATAGCAATGACAGTCCCAGTTACTCAAACAAAAAAGGATGATCAAATGTTTATGCAGTTTTACCTTCCTTCAAAATTTAATAAAGAAACTACCCCTATACCAAACAACCCTGATCTTGAAATTACAACAATACCAAAAGGTTATTTTGCAGTAATAAAATTTTCAGGCAGATCTTCTGATAAAAATTTTGATAAACATAATAAAATTCTTAAACAAAAACTCTTAGAAGACAATATTTCTATAAAAGGTTTTGCCATTAGAGCAACTTATAATAGTCCTTTTACACTTCCTCCTCTTAGAAGAAATGAATCAATGTTTAGTATTAATTGGAAAGAATAATTAAATAAATTTTATTTTAAGTTTTTTACTTCTTCAAAAACCTCTTTTGCGTGATCTTTAACTCTGACGTTATTCCAAATTTTATGAATTTTCCCTTTAGAATTAATCAAAAAAGTAGTCCTTACTATTCCCATAAATTCTTTACCTAAAAAAGATTTTTTACCCCACACACCATATTTTTTTTATTACTTCTTTTTTTTCATCAGACAATAAGTCAAATTTTAATTTATATTTTTTTTTAAATTTTAAATGACTTTCAATACTGTCTTTTGAAATACCAAAAACAATAGTTTTGTTTTTATTAATTAAACTATTTAATTTACTGAAATCTTTAGATTCTATAGTACATCCAGGAGTATCGTCTTTTGGATAAAAGTATAAAATTATATTTTTTTTTTTAATTTTATTTAATTCAAAAATATTTCCATCTGTACTAGCAAGTTTAAAATTAGGTGCTTTATTGTTTATTTTTAGTTTCATAATTTAGAAATTAAATATACTAAAACTATATTGTGTCAATGGGGCTCATTGTAATTTAATATAAAATTTATACTTTATATTCATGAGGAGAAATTTTTTAAAATTATTTGGTGCATCAATATTTTCGCTAATGTTGTTGCCATATAAATTTTTATATTCAGCTACAAAAAAAATAATAAATCAAAATTTAACTGATCAGCAAAAAAATATACTTTTTAATGAAGGAACAGAACGTCCATTTACTAGTTCTTTGCTGTATGAAAAGAGAGATGGATTTTATCACTGTGCTAATTGTGATGCCAAATTATTCAGTTCTAATTCAAAATACGATAGTGGAACAGGTTGGCCATCATTTACAGAGTCTCTACCTGGAGCATTTAACACTAAAATTGATTACTCGTTTGGAATGAAAAGAGTGGAATATCATTGTGCAAAATGTGGAGCACATCATGGGCATGTATTCGAAGATGGACCTGGCGAAAACGGTATGAGATTTTGTAATAATGGTCTTTGTTTAATTTTTAAACCCACAAATTAATATGAAAAAATTAATCTTAATCTTCTTTATAATTCCAAATATTTTATTTGCTTCATCAATGAAGATGATAGGAGAAAAGGGAAAATTGTCAGAAGTAAGCAGAACTATTGAGATTAAAATGTACGATAATTATTATGAACCTAAAGAAATAAAAATAAAAAAAGGTGAAACAATTAAATTCATTGTTCATAATTATGGTGAACTTGTTCATGAGTTTAACATTGCTACTAAAGAAATGCATATCAAGCATCAGCCAGAAATGATGAAGATGGTAGAAAATGAAATATTACTTGCTGATAGAATTGATAAAAAAAAAATGAAGAAAATGGCAAAAAAAAACCATTCAATGGGTCATTCTCATTCTAATAGCGTTTTATTAGAACCAAATCAGAGTGCAGAATTAATATGGAAGTTTAGTACTGACACAAATCTCGAAGCTGCATGCAATGTACCAGGTCACTACGAATCTGGAATGGTTGCAAATATAAATAGTATTTAAATGAAAAAAATTTTAACACTCCTGTTTATTGGATTGTTAAATTTTACAAACCACGCATTTTCTGATGAAAAAATTTTAGAATATCTTAAAGAAGGTAAAAAATTAATTTTTATAAGACATGCAATTGCCCCTGGAAATGGTGATCCAGATAATTTCAATATTAAAGATTGTTCTACTCAAAGAAATTTAAATAAAAATGGAATTAATCAATCAAAAAAAATTGGACTTTTTTTTAAAAGTAATAAAATAAAGATTGATAAAGTACTATCAAGCGAATGGTGCAGATGCACAGATACAGCTAAATATGCTTTTGAAAATTTTGAAACTTTTGATGCTTTAAACTCATTTTATGATGAGAGATTTTCTGCAAATGAAACTAAACAAATAAATGATCTAAAACAATATATTAAAAATTGGAAAAGTGATAAAAATTTAGTTTTTGTAACTCATTATGTAGTTATTTTATCAATTTTCAATACAGGCACATCTTCTGGAGAAATTATAGTTTCAGATAAAAATTTTAATATACTTGGAAGCGTTAATACAATGTAGGGGCGTTCTGTTGCCAGGTATTTAAAAAACTGATGATAGTCTATTTAAAGCAAACATTCCCGGATCATCTAAATCCATAGTTTTATCTTCAAACATTCTAGCTCTACCTATCTTGATTTTTTTACCTTTGAAATCTTCTAGAGCTTGTTTTGTTGATGATTTAAATACTTCAGCGTAATTCTGATTATCCTTAAGATTTTTAATTATTAAATCTAAGCTATCCGCAATAGTTTTATCCCCAAGATTAGTTTTTCCTCTTTCAAGTATAGTTTTTAATGCAGTTTCAAAGATTGAAATAATATCGTCATGATTACACTCAGTTTTTCCTTTTAAATTTTTTGAAATATTCATAAATGAAAATGCAATTAAAGTGCCAAAACTAGATCCAGATTTTTTGACAAAAGCCTGAGAGCAAAGCATAAAATTTGTTCCCATATCATCACTGAATTTACTAATACTATTATTTATCTCTTCTAAGCCATGTAAGACAGTTACTCCTAAGTCACCATCACCTATTTTTCCATCAGCTGAATTAAAATCATCATAAGAATTTTTTGATTCTTCCAACAATTTTTTAAAAATATTGGTTAAAACTTCTTTGTTAAGCATTTAATTTTTTAAGATCCTCTGAAATATTCGCTGTAATATTAATTTTTTTATTAAGATTCTTTTTATATCTTCTTTGCTTGTTCTGACCAGGATATAAAATTTCTTTTACACCTTTTGTTTTAGGTAATCTTTTTATTCTTTTAATATTTTGTTTTATTCTTTCATTATAATTTCCAACAAAAAGATTAGGCTTCATCACAAAAAATAAATGACCAATATTTTGTGGTCCTGAAAAATCATCAAAAGGATCTTTTACTTTTCCTCCATGATTTCCACCTGTAAATACACCACTTAATATATCAACCATCCACGCAAGTCCTGAACCTCTAAAACTTGCTATTGGTAATTGAACACCTGTTAATGCTTTTTTTGCATCCGTGGTTGGTTTACCAAATTTATCTAAAGCAACTCCTTTAGGTAATTTTTTTCCATTTTTTGCAGCAACTCTTATTTTACCTCTATTAATTACTGAAACGGATGTATCTAAAATAAAAGGAATTTTTGATGATGTTGGTGTTCCAAAACATATTGGGTTAGTTCCAAATAAACTTTTTTTTGCTCCATGAGGTGCTATTGCTGGCGGTGCATTAGTAAAACAAAAAACAATTAAATTTTTCTTAACAGCTTGTTCAGCATAATACCCAGACAAACCATAATGACCACTATTCTTAATTCCAACTAATCCTATTCCTGTTTTCTTTGCATTTTTAATTGCTTGTTTAATTCCAATGTCTGCAGCTACGAAACCGATACTATTATTAGCATCTATTTGACTTATGGATTGAGAAATTTTTTTAATTTTAATTTTAGGATTTGGATTAATAACTTTTTTTTTTATTCTATCGCAATACATTTTTAGCCTTGAAAGACCATGAGAGTGAGCACCGACTAATTCAGCATTAATTATTGCATTAGCTGATATTCTAGCATGATTAGAGTTAAGTTTATGTTTTGTAAAAATTTTTTTTACAATTAAAAGAATTTTTTTATTTTTGCCGTTCAACTAATTCCTCAATTATTTTCTTTGTATTGTATTTTTGTTTCCAATTTGGATAATGTTTTTTAAATTTAGATAAATTTGAAATATACCATATATGATCTCCGACTCTTGGTTTTTTTATTATTTCTCTTTTAATTTTAATTTTTGTTAAATCTTCAACTAAATCCAAAGCTTCAATAATGGAGCAATTTGAAAATCTTCCTCCACCCATATTATAAACTTCGCCTTTTCTAGGTTTCTTGTAATATTCCCAAAAACAATTTACTAAATCTTCACTATGTAAA
>CACDKW010000013.1 GCA_902553465.1 uncultured Pelagibacteraceae bacterium
TCTTTCTGGCAAATTTATTCTTATAATTCAAAATTAGTTGATTACAATAATGTAGTTAAAGAACATAAACTAAAAACTGCACAAAAGAATAAAATAAGTAAAGAGCTTGGAGTTATGAGCAAGACTATGCAACTAAGCAAAACTTTAAAATCAAATAAAAGTATTAGTTATAGAATTTTAGCACAGATAGCTATGAGTGTTCCAAAGAGAGTTAAGTTCGATTCTATAAAATATGACGGAAATAAATCTGTAGAAATAATTGGAACCGCAGCAACTGACCAAGACATATTAAAATTAATAAATAATCTTAATGGTCAAAAATTAGTTAAACAAGCTTCACTAGGATCTATGTCTTTACCAAGATCAAAAAGTGGAACCCAAAGCAAAAAAGGATTTAAAGTTTTTGTAAAGGTTAAAGGATAAATTTTATGGATTTAAAAAATTTTGAAGATATAAAAGCAAAAGTTTTAGCTATTGATAAAAAAACTTTAATAAAAATTGGTATTGCAGCAGGTTCAGTTATTTTTTTCTTAATAATTTATTATGCAATTTTAAACCCTATAGTTAACAAAAAAAAGATACAGTTAGATGACTTGAATACTAAAAAGGAAGAAATAATTAAATTTAATAAGGAAATTAAAAATATTAAATCTAAAATAAAAAAAATAAGACCTCAATATGAGAACTATTCAACTTTGTTCCATTCAAAAGCGGAGGTAGAGGGTCTTTACCAAACTCTAAGTCAGTATGCTTCAGAAAATGGTTTGATTATTTCTAAAATATCAAAAGGAAAACCTACTCCTATTTCAAAAAGTTCTTTAACTTCAAAAAATAAAAAAAAGAAGAAAAAGAAGAAAAAGAAAAAACAAACAAAAGAACAGGCAGTGAAATCTATCGCTTACTTTAAGATCCCCGTAAGCTTTGAAATTAGAGGTAATTTTTTAGGTTATATCAAGTTTAAAAGGCAAGTTTCATTATCGAAGAAAATGTTAAACTTTGACAATGAATCTATAAAAGTGGTAAAAGGTGATACAACTAACGCGATAGTAATAACAGGAGTATTAACAATAGTGGGGTTACCAAATGAATTTTATTAAAATCATTATTTTAGGTATAATTTTGTTTTTTTCATCACAAACTGTTTTTGCTGAAAATCATATAGATGAAGAGGAGCCCCTTCCTTTAAATGATCCATTTGCTGGAGATGATGCAACAGCAAGCACTATTGTTTCAGAAACAAGTATAGAGAGTGATGCAGTAAATCTAAGAAAATATAAGCTAGTTGCAGCATTTGCAGGAACTCTAAATGAATATGCAACTTTTGTAAATGAAACTGGAGAGTTTATTACTTTAGAATTAGAAGAAGAATTAATTGAAGGTTTAAAACTTGTTGAAATAAATATTAAAGAAGCGGTATTCCAAAAATCTGACAATGGTTACATTTCATTAAACTTTAAAAATCAAATAAGGGAGAGAGATGAATTTTAAATATTTAAAATTATTTATTTCTTTTTTGTTCGTATTAATCTTTTTAAATGGGTGTGCAGATGGACAATTTGCAAATAAAACTTTTAAACATGATACTCCACTAATAAAAAAAGAAGATATTAAAAAAGATGGTAAAGCTACAGTAGATGAAACTGTTAGTTTAGGACCAGAGCCACTTGAAGGAGATGTTGTAAAATTAGGTAAAAGAAAACAAATTTCATCTTCAAAGAAAAGAAATTATCTTTTAATACCTGATAGTTATAAGTATTTAAAACAGAATGTTTCATTTAAGTTTCAAAATTTAGATTATAAAGAAGCCATGTCTTTAATGGCAAAAGTTGGAGAAATAAATATATTAGTTGGTGATGAAGTGGCAGGTTCAGTTACTGCACAATTAATTAATGTTCCTTGGGATAAAGCATTTAATGCTTTACTAGATTTAAAAAATTATGCAGCTGATTTTGATGTTGCAAGTAATCTGATAAGAGTTCATTCACCATCAAATTTAACTGCTCAAGAAGCAACAAAATCTGCAAGAGCCTCGGCGGTAAAAAAGAAAGTTGAACTTGAAGACTCAGTAGAACCAATAGTTTCAGAAATATTTAGACTTTATTATATAAGCCCTGCCGAAGCCAAAAATACTCTTAATGCATTATTTTCTTCAGATACCGATGGCTTCAGTCCAATAAAAATTACTGAAGAAAAAACAACTAGATCTGTAATTGTTAGAGGAAAAAGTGCAGACTTAGATGTAGTAGATAAGTTAATAAAAGAAATCGATGTAAGAACTCAACAAGTATTAATAGAAGCTTTTATTGTAGAAGCTAATTCAGATTTTGAAAGAGCTTTGGGTACTAGACTTGGAGGATATTATAATAGAAAAGGTAGAATTATAGGTGGTGTACAGGGATCAAGTACAGGAGATGGACCAATAAATTCAGGTACTGCTGCTATAGGTGCAGCAACAGATAGTATCACAGACTTTACAGCAGCGGGTAAGACAAGTGGTATTGGTATATTAAAAAAAACTGGTTCAGCAGTTTTAAAAGCAGAAATTACTGCGCTTGAGTCACAAGGGATGGGAAAAACTATTTCAAATCCAAAAGTATTTACATTAGACAACCAAGTGGCTACCATTACACAAGGTGAAGAAATACCTTATGCTTCAAGCTCATCCGAGGGCTCGGACACCTCATTTAAAGAAGCTGCTCTAAAAATGACTGTAACTCCAAGCATAATTGGGGATGGTAATGTTTTATTAGATATTAAAGTAAATAATGATACTCCAAATAGATCAAACGCGGGCGATCCTGCAATTAATAAAATGGAAATCAGTACAAAACTTTTAGTTGCTGATGGAGATATAGTTGTCATTGGTGGAATCAAAAAGAATAGCAAGTCTAATAGTAATCAAAAAACTCCAGGAGTTGGAGATGTTCCTGTAGTTGGAAATTTATTTAAAGGTAAAGCTAAAGCTGATAGCTTAGATGAATTATTGGTTTTTATAGCGCCTAGAATATTATAAAATGTTAAAAATAAGTAGAGAGAGCGAAATAAACCTTATTAACGTCTTAATTGATAATGATATTATTTCAGGCAAAGATTTAATTAAAATTAAAAAAGTAAGCACAGAAGGAAACAAATCTCAAATTGATGCAGTTTTTGAACTTAAGTTAACCGATGAAGCAAAAATTGTTGATGTATTAGTTAAAGAACAAAGTCTAGAAGTAATCGATTTATCAAAATGTCAAATTACAGAAGAAATTAAAACTGTACTTCCTTCTAATTATATAAATATGAACTTTGTTGCACCATTTAAAGTTGATGGCAATACTCTTCATATAGCAATTTCAGATAGCTCTAAACTTGGTTTAATGAGAAATTTAAAAGCTATAACAAAAAAAAATATAGAGCTTCATGCAGCTAAGGTTTCTCAAATTTCAGCATTCATTGAAAAACTTTTAAGCGAAAGTGGAGATGTTACTACAGCAACAATAAGAAAAGAAAATAAAGAAAAGACAAAAACATTTGACTCTGATCTAGGTGAAGCTGGAGAAGTTTTGGACAAAAAACCTGAAGAAGATATCGAAGCAATTGAAAACGAGTCGGAAGTTATAAAATTTAGTACTGCTGTTGTAGCTGAAGCAATTAAATTAGGTGTCAGTGATATACATATTGAACCTTATAGATTTGGCTCAAGAGTTCGTTATCGTTTAGATGGAATGCTTCAAGAGCAGGATCAATACAAAAAATTTCTTCATGATAATTACGGCGCTGTAGTGACACGTTTTAAAATTATGGGAAAACTAGATATTGCTGAAAGAAGATTACCACAAGATGGTGCAATAAATTTTAAAATAGACAACAAAGTAGTAGATTTACGATTATCTATCTTACCTACTGCAAACAATGAAAGAATTGTAATGCGTATTCTTAATAAGGATGCAGGTGACATTACACTTGAACAATTAAATTTTGATACAGCTGATTTAGATAATTTAAGAAAAGCAATTCATAGCACTCAAGGGTTAGTTCTTGTTACAGGACCTACCGGTTCAGGAAAAACAACAACTTTATATAGTATTTTAAAAGAGGTTAGCAAACCTCATCTAAATATATTAACTGCAGAAGATCCAGTTGAATATGAGCTTGATGGAGTAGGACAAGTGCAAATTAAAGATGATATTGGATTAAATTTTGCGGCTGCTTTAAGATCTTTTTTAAGACAAGACCCAGAAATTATTCTTGTTGGGGAAATGCGAGATAAGGAAACAGTAGACATAGGTTTAAAAGCTGCACTAACAGGGCACCTAGTTTTTAGTACACTACATACTAATGATGCTCCAAGTACAATTACCAGATTACAAAACATGGGAACACCAGACTATTTAATAAGCGCTGCATGTTCACTTGTTTTAGCTCAAAGACTTGCAAGAAAAACTTGTAAAGACTGCAGAGTTCCGGATGAAGATGTAACACCAAAAGTTTTAACTGACCTTGGTTTTTCTCCTGAACAAGCATCAAGAGTTAAAGCGACTAAAGGAAAAGGTTGTCCAAAATGTAAAGACAGTGGATATAAAGGTAGAATGGGAATTTACGAAGTTATGAAAGTTACAAAACCAATAAAAGAAGCTATATTAAAACAAGCAACCACACCAGAGCTCAAGGCTATTGCTATTAAAGAAGGTTTTCAAACCATGCAAGATATGGGAAGAAAAATGATTGCAGCAGGAGATCTAAACTTTAGAGAATACGAACGTGTATTGTCAGGCTAAAACTTAGGAATTTAAATGGAATTTTTTACTTATAAAGGTATCTCTGATAGCAAATATGTAGAAGGAGAAATTGAAGCACTAAACCAAGAAGAGGCTTCACATAAACTTAAAGAACAAAAGATTATAATAACCAACCTAATTAAATCTAAGAAAAAAGGTGAAAAAAAAGAAAAAACTAAAGGCAAAGGTTTTTCTCTTTTTAAAAAGAAAGTTAAAACTGAGGATCTTGTAGTTTTTTCAAAACAGTTTGCAACCATGGTTAAAGCTGGATTGCCCATCCTTCAGGTTCTAGAAATGCTAAGAGATCAAGTCGAAAACCCAGCCATGAAAGACGTTATAGAGGATATAAGAAAGAGTCTAGAAGGAGGAATATCCTTATCAAAATCTTTCGAAAAATATCCTGATTTATTTGATAATGTTTACGTAAATTTAGTCAAAGCTGGAGAGGCCAGTGGTAAACTAGATGTTTTTCTTCTTAAAATTGTAGACTCTTTAGAGAAAAAAGAAAAAATTAAGAAGAAAATTAAGAGCGCTTTAATGTATCCTAGCATAATGTTTACTGTGGCAATTACAGTTAGCGCATTTATGTTAGTAAAAGTCGTTCCAGTTTTTGCAAAAATGTACGATGGTATGGGAATTGCATTACCTAAAGCCACAGCAATAATTTTATCTATGAGTGATTTTTTAAGGGGAACAGGTGGAATGGTGATATTATTTGGTTCAATTATTTTTTTTATAGTATTTAGATATTTAACAACCAAAAATGAGGCCATCCGATACAGATGGCATAAACAAATTTTAAAATTACCAGTTTTTGGAGACTTAATTTTAAAATCTTTAATTGCAAGAATATCTTTAATTATGGGTAACTTAAGTGCTGCAGGTGTAAATTTGTTAGAGAGTTTAGATATTGCAAAATCTGTAAGTAATAATGTGGTCGTAACAGAGTCTATAGATAATATTAAAAAGGGTGTTTTTTCAGGAGAGACATTAACAAAGCTTTTTTTAAAAGAGCCTCTTTTCCCGCCAACTTTTAGTCAGTTAATTTCTGTTGGAGAACAGACTGGACAGTTAGATGAAATGTTTAATTCTGTTGCAATGTATTATGAAGAAGAGTTTGATAATGCCGTAGACAATATGTCTAGTTTAATTGAACCTATCATGATTGTTTTTATGGGCTTGATGATTGGTGGATTAATGATCGCGATGTACTCGCCTATATTTAACGTTGGAGCGTTAATTAATTAAATTCTTTTTGTTAAAACTAGATGGTTTACCCAACCTTTTTGATCTTTCTTAAAGACTGCTTCATCCATTATTTGTTTTATAAAAAAAGTACCAAGTCCTCCTGGTTTAATATCATCTAATTTTCTGTGTTGTACATTTCCAGGTACCACTGGTTTTCCTTTATCAAAAAAACCTATTTCTAATTCGTTATTCTTCAAAGAAATTTTAATTTGCATTTTATCTGTAGTATTTTCTACGCCTTTATAGCCATGTTTGACAATATTTTGTGCTGCTTCAGCAATTGCCAAAACTAATTCATCTTTTTGTTCTTGTTGTATATTTATCTTTTCAAAAACTTCTCTTGAAAATACTCTAACTTCTTTAAGACTAGAGGTACTTACAATAAAATCTTTAGACTCTGAAATATCCATTACTCAAGGTTAAGTATTTGTTCAAGCTTTGCCATCATTATTACTTTTAAAACGGACTTGCTAACTTCTTTAACAACTACTTTTGAATTTAGTTCTAGTGCTTTTTGATGACTCTCGATTAGAACGGAAATACCTGACGAGTCCATGTATGATACATCCTTTAAGTTTAGATGAACTTCTTTTCCGGCATCAATTAGTGGTAAAATAACCTCTTTAGCTTGTTCAACAACATCCATGTCTATTTCTCCATTCAAAAAGACAGTGCTAATGTTTCCTTCTTCGGTAACTTTGTATGTCATAATTAATTTACTGATAACATTAATTATTTATTATTTAAATGCATAAATAGATCCCATTATAGAAAAAAAGCAAGATTTTTCGATATTTTTGTTGTTATATTAGAGTGTATTTTGTATTTACTTTAATATTTATTATTATTAAAGTTGACTATATTAAAAAAAAGGACGGGATATGAAAAACAATAAAGGTTTTACATTAATAGAATTATTGGTTGTTGTTGCAATCATTGGTACTTTAGCAGCAGTTGGAGTTGTTGCTTATAACGGATATACGGCTGCAGCTAAGAAAAATTCATCAAAAGCAATTCATGCAAACGCTGTGAAATACGTTGCTTCAGAGTTAGCAAAATGTAACATGGATGATACATCAGAGATTTTTGGAGGAGCTGGTTCACTTACATGTGCTTCAACAGCAGAAGAAGTTGTTGCCGTATTAGTAGGTGAAAGTACACCAATGTCAGACAAAAATCCATACTCGACAAGTAATAACGCAGTATCAGCAGGTACAGTAACAAAAAAGACAGACGCTGATGGTAATGAAGTTACAGAAACAACATGTGATGAAGGTTACACTTGTATGGCAGCTGATGGTTCAACAATTACTATAGCTACTACATATGATGAAGACGAGTCAGCACTGTCTAATGATGTAGAAGTAGAGTAGTTTTTGATAAGAGTCGTATAAGTTGAATAAAAAATTTAAAGGTTTTACTTTAATAGAACTTTTAGTAGTTGTAGCGATTATAGGAACGATAGCCTCTGTTGGCATATATTCCTATAATGGCTACATAAAGTCTTCAAAGAAAACTGCAGCAAAAAATACAATGATGCAAATTGGCTTAGCACTAACTGAGTTTTACTCAAATTCAGGTTTTTATTGGTATAATGGACTTGACGATGAAAGTTCATGTACAGATGAAGGTAGTGATGCCGCCACAAAAGCTGTTGGATCAGGATTATTTGATAAAGAAAATTATATTAATCCCGAAGACGGATTCAATTTTTGTGTTATAGAAAATGGTGCCAATTTTGAAATTCAAGCAGTATATAAAGCAGATACCAAGTGTATGCTTAGATTAGATGATAGCAACGTTATAGACGATACTGACTGCTAAAAAACAAATAAACTCTCCATAAAATGAAACTTGATTTTATGCCATTTATAGTTCATTTTTTCTAAAATTATTATTTATTGCAAGAGCTATAATTGTGAGAAAAAAAAATAAAAAAAAAAGTTTTAGAAAAAAAAAACTAAAAAAAAATAGTAAAAAAGGAATAATTTCACCATTTTTATTTTTTATAGCATTTCTATCTTTGTTTTCTTTAACAAACTTAATTATGCCAGTTGGAGCTTATAATGAAAAAATTAATAATATATCAATTGGTTTACCAAAAATTAATCTAGATAAAAAATTAGATAGTTTTCCAAAAATTGAGAAAAATATTAAGATAGCTGAAGATGCAGAAAATAAACTCCTAAAAGTAATAAATGAAATTAGCGAAGAAGAGGGAACCGGAACTACTACAGCAAATAATAAAAATATTACCTACATTCAAATTTTACAAAATCCTAATGATTTAGATTTAAATCTAAAGTATGCACAACAACAAGGTAAGATGGGAAATTATAAACAAACCATTTCTACGTTGGAAAGATTAAATATGATTTATCCAGACAACGTTGAGATTAAATTATATTTATTATCTGTTTTAGTTCAAATTGATTCACCAGAAAAAGCCAATACAATAATTGAAGAGATGAAGTTAAGAAGAGATCTTGAAGCTGAAGATTTAGCAACTCTTAAAGAAATTGAAGAAGAACTACAAGATAGAGAGCCAAGCTTATGGACTATAACACTTGATACTGGTGTTGCTAGCGTATGGTCAAATAACGTTGGCAGTGTCTCAAAAACAAGATTAAAAATGTCATCAGATAGCAGAGATGAATTTGGTTCGGCTATGTACGATAGAACCGGAAGTGGCGCTTTTGGAATTTCGTTAACTAGACCTGTAGGCGAAGAGTCATCTTTTTTAATTAATTTTGCACATACTACATCAGATCAATACGAAGAAAAAGATGATGATTTTCAAAGTTACGGTTTAACTTTTGGTTTTGATACTTCTTTAGGTAATCAAAATTTAAGTCCATATTTAATAATGAGCAAAACCGATAACATGACGGATGCCGACGCCTTTTCTTTCATGTACGGTATAGGAGGATTTTTTTCAGTTGGTGAAAGAAATTCGTTTAGTTATGGATATGCATATACAGATTCAAAATCAAATCATAATTCTGAAGATAATACAGCAAACGAAGCTAATGCAATTGGGCATGGTTATACTTTGGGACATGATTTTATTGTAAACAGATTAATCTCAACATCTATCGGCTTAGGTTATAGCGACAGTGATGCAAATGTTGATGCAGGAAATGATGCCGAAACTTATGACTTTAGTCTTGCGGTTAATTTTGCTTTTCCATGGGCTTTTGTTTCAGCAAGTAGTTCGCATAGCTTTAATGATTATAAAAAAGCAGATAGTTCTGTAGTTTCAGATATGGCAAGATCAGATTATGCACATACATATAGTCTAGCACTGACCAAAGCTATTGGTGATTTTTTTCCTTTTATAGATCCAAATAGAAGTCTTTTTATTAATTTGTCTTATGAAAATGTCGACTCCGAAGCCAACATTATTAACTACGATTACGAAGCAGAATCTTTTTCTATTAGTCTTTCAAAATCTCTAAAATTAAACTAAAAGCAAAATATGAATTTCAGACATAATTCAAAAAATTATTATTTTTCGGCGTTTTTGGCACCTAATAATTTAATAAAAAAGGTTTATTTTTTTCAAGATTTTGATATTTTTTCGAAAATGAAAAAAATTCTTACTACAATTCTAAGTTTACTATTTTTATTTAATGTTAATTCATTCGCAAACGAAACATTAAGTATAGAGAAACAACTAGTAGGTATAGTTGGTGCTATTTCAGGTACCGTTAAAACTGAAACAAGAGAATTAAAAACAGGAGATAAAATTTATTTAAATGAAACAATTGTTGCTGGAGCAGGATCTGGTACACAAATTTTACTTTTAGACCAATCTACATTTACTATTGGCGAAGATTCAGAAGTAGTAATGGATACATTTATTTATGATCCTGCAACGAATGACGGAAAAATAGTTGCAAGTGTTAAACAAGGAAGTTTAAAAGTTATTTCAGGTCTAATAAGTAAAAAAAATCCTGATGCCTTAACAGTAGAAGTTCCAGAGGGAACACTTGGTTCAAGAGGAACAGAATTTCAAACAATTGTAGGGTCAGGAAAAACAGATACTTTATTAATCGGTCCAGGAAAAAATAATACATTAGGAATGAGACCTGGGGTAGTTCTAGTTGGAAATAGTCTTGGTTCAACTTTACTTGATAATCCATATAGCATGGCATCAATGACCAAAAATAAAGCACCTGGACAAGCAAAGAAAATTACAAAAAACCAATTAAAGAAATTTAATAAAAAAATGAGAGCTTTAAAAGTTGCTAAACTTAGTGGTGGTGAAACTAAGCAAAAAAGAAAAGCTCTTAAAAAAGAATTAAGAAAAGAATTAAAAGCTTTAGGTTTAGACAAAAAAGAAATTAAAAAAATTATAAAAACAAATATCCAAAAAGACAAAAAGAAAAAAGTAGCTATAAAAGAGAAAAACAAAAAGAAAAAGAAAAAAGTAGTTAAGAAAAATAATAAGAAAAACAAAAAGAAAAAAGCTAAAGCAAAAAAACAAAAAGAAAAATAAAAAGAAAAAAGCTAAAGCAAAAAAATCATCTAAGAAAAAGAAAAAGGCTGTGAAGAAAAAATCTACGAAGAAAAAGAAAAAAGTAGTTAAGAAAAAGGCTAAGAAGAAGAAGAAAGTAGTTAAGAAAAAGCCTAAGAAGAAGAAGAAGAAAAAGCCTAAGAAGAAGAAGAAGAAGAAAAAGAAAAAGAAAAAAAAATAATATAATTCTTTAAATTAGATTTATTTACTTTAATTCATTTAAATATACATTCGTTGTGTGAAAACATTTTTTCGAAAAAATTTAAATTATGTAGTTTTTCTAATTATTTTAATTTTATTAATAACTCTTAAAGTAATAAATCCATCATTTATAAAATCGGTATCCTATTTAAGTTTTGACTTGTATCAAAAAATATTTGCTGAAAAAAAGATACTGAGGTTGTAATAATTGATATTGATGAAAAAAGTTTGGGAAAATTTGGTCAATTTCCATGGAATAGAAAAGTTTTTGCAAAAATACTTGATCAACTTAATACATCAAATCCAAAGGCAATCGGTTTCGATATATTTTTTACTGAGAAAGACAAACAATCACCAGAGGAAATAATAAAATCTTATAATTTAGTTCCATCAGATATTTCAGAACTTCAAAATTTAAAAGGCCCAGATGATTTATTTTCTGAAAAATTGAAAGAATCTAAATCAGTAATTGCAGTTTTAGGAAGTAATGTACCATCTCATTCAAATTATAATAGAAAAGCTAAAGCAAGATTTTTATCTAAAGGTGGTGATCCAAAACAATTTACCTATTCTTATCCTTATTCAATAGGGTCTTTAGAGAAATTAGAAGAAAATGTTAAAGGATTAGGCTCAATTTCTTTTTTAGATCAATTAGATGGGATCATAAGATCTTTACCCTTGATTGTACAATTTAATAAAAAAATATATCCGACTATGGGTTTGGAAATGGTTAGAATAGGATCTAAACAAAAAAATATTTATATTGAATTAAATGAAGTTGGAGTAAAGAGAATAAGTGCGAGGCCATATCAGGTAGAGTCTGATCCAAATGGAATAATTTGGATAAAATATAAAAGGTCAGACAAAAAACAATATATATCTGCTGGTGATGTTTATGATGGAAAGTTTCAATCAGATTTTTTTAAAGATAAATATGTTTTAATTGGTGCATCAGCACAGGGACTTTTTGATCTTGTAAAAACTCCTTTAGGTGTAACGATTCCTGGAGTTGAAGTTCATGCCAATGTAATAGAAAATATTTTAGATAAATCCTATTTAATTAGAAATCCAAATACTTATGTTTTTGAGTTGTTGTTTTCAATTATAGTTGCACTAATAACATTTATTTTATCTCAAAAAATAAAACCTAAATATAGTTTATCAATTTTCTTTGGTAATATTTTAGCAATCATTATAATCGGATTTTCGATTTATAAATTTAGATCTGAATTAGTTGACATAAGCTATCCAATTTTTATTGTGACAATAACATTCTTAACAGGGCTCTATTTTAGATTTATTAAGGAAAATCAAATTGCATTAGAAAATCTTCAAAAAGAAGCTAAATTATTAAAAGAAAGAGAACTAGCTGCAGGAGTACAAAAAAGTTTATTTCCTGACATTTCAAAATTTGAAAATTTTATTTATGCACGAAATATTCCTGCAAGAGATGTATCAGGTGACTATTTTGACGTAATCAAAGTTAATCAAGATGAATATTTTTTTACTTTAGCAGATGTATCGGGAAAAGGTGTAAAGGCAGGAATGTATATGGCTAAAGCCTCCTCTATATTTAGAACACTTTCTAATTTATCGTTTCCATTGGAGAAAGTTGTTTTTGGAGTAAACAATGAAATAGTTGAAGCAAAATTTAAAGGTATGTTTGTAACTGCTGTATTTGGAAAATTTAATATTAAAACTGGCGATTTAACTTTTGTAAATGCTGGTCATGAAAGCATAATGGTATTTAATAGAAACAAGGAATTTGATTTTATAAAATCCGAATTACCTCCAATAGGAATTGTAAAATATTTTGCTGAATCTATGGTAAAATCAAAAACTATAAATTTAAATGATAAAACAATAGTAATTTATACTGATGGTGTAACAGAAGGATATTTAAAAAATGGTCAAGAACTTGGGGCAGAGGGAGTAAAGCAGATTGTGTCGAAACTTGATATAATCACTCCAAAAAATGTAGTTGATTCAATTGCAGAGCAACTAAATTGGGGAGCTGATAAATTAAGAGATGATATAACTTGTCTAGCCTTAGATCTTAAAAACACAGAATTAATAAAACCCCAAAAGAAGCAAAAACAAGATATTAAATCATAATTAAAACAGTATATTTTGTCGCTCTAATATTTGTAAGTAATCTTGTAATATATCTTATGGCAAATTTGAAAATTGGAATTGTTGGAGGTGGAATTCAAGGTGTATGTAATGCATTATTTTTGCAAAAAAAAGGTTTTGAAGTTACTTTATTCGATAGAGACGATCCAGGAAGCCAAGCAGCTTCATATGGGAATGCTGGACATTTTTCACCGTATGCATCTGTGCCTGTAAATAGACCTGATATTTTAACCGATGTCCCTGCTATGCTTTTAAGTTCAACTGGGCCCTTAGCATTAAAATGGAATTATGTACCAAAAATGATTCCTTGGTTTTTAAAATTTATAAAAAATTGTAGTAAAAAAAACATGATGCACACAGCAAAATATATGCATCAGATATTAGATTTAGCTTTACCTGCATATGATGAATTGTTTGAAGAAGTTGATCTATCTGGATTGGTGGAAAATAAAGGTATTATGTATATTTGGAATGATCAAAATCTTAAAAGTAGAGAGTTAGAAATTAACATAAGAAATGAAATAGGAGCAGAACAGCAACTGTTAAGCAAAAGTGAGATTCATGATTTAGAACCAAATATTAAAAATATTTATCACGCTGGAGTTTTTTATAAAAAAGCAAGACACGCGCGAAACCCAGGAAAAATTTGGGTAAAATTATTTGAAAATTTTTTAAAAAAAGGTGGAAAGTTTTTAAAGTTAAATATTAAAAATTTAGACTTTGATGAAAATAACCCAGTAGTAAGATCTGAAACACAAAGATTTATTTTTGACAAATTAGTAATTTGTTGTGGAGCATTTTCAAAAAAGTTAACCGATAAATTACATGAAAATATTCCATTAGATACCGAAAGGGGTTATCACATTCATTTTAAAGATTTTGATCATTTAATTTCACGTCCTGTTGTTTTCCAGAACAGAGGTTTTGGAATGACGCCAATGGAACAAGGTTTAAGAGTTGTTGGAACTGTTGAATTTGGAGGTTTAAAAAATCCGATTTCAAAATCAAGAATAAAAAATTTAGTTGATAATGCAAAATATCTACTAGATGGTTTACCAGATCACCATGATGATGAGTGGTTAGGTTTTAGACCTACGTTACCAGATTATCTTCCTGTAATAGGACCTTCTAAAAATTATGATAATGTCTTTTATTCATTTGGACATCATCATTTAGGATGGACTTTAGCAGCTATATCTGGGAAGATAATTTCTAAAATGATTTCAAAAGAGAATACTAATTTAGATTTAAAACCATATAGTTCTTTAAGATTTTCTTAATTCGTGAAAAATAAAAACAATTTAGCTTATTTTATCTTAATACTAACTACTATATTTTGGTCTGGAAATTTTATAGTTGGAAAAGCTGCGAGCATGTATCAAATTCCACCATTTTCTCTAAACTTTTATAGATGGTTTTTTGCAGGCTTAATTTTGCTTCCTTTTACTTACAAGGAAATAATAAATAATAAAAAATATATTTTAGACAATTTAGGATTTTTCATAATATTGGGAATTACTAGTATTACAATATTCAATTCTATTGTTTACTATTCTCTTTATTATACTCAAGTGATAAGTGGGATTTTAATGATCTCAACCATTCCAGTTTGGATTATTTTTATTTCTTCTATTTTAAGAATTGAAAAAACAAATATTTTTCAAATCTTAGGTGTTATTTTATCTTTAACAGGAGTAATTTTTATAATCACAAAAGCTGACTTAAATTTAATAAAAAATTTAGATTTTAATAAAGGAGACTTATCAATGGTTGTAGCCATGTTTTCTTGGGCGATCTATTCAGCTCTTCTAAAAAGTAAAAAATATAAAATTTCTCAATTTTCTTTATTAGAAATTGTAATCATTTGTGGTTTAATTTTTTTAATACCAATCTATTTAATTGAGATGAATATGGGAAACCCTATAATTCTAGGTAAGCCATTTTATTTAATTTTAGGATACGTTGTTATTTTTCCAGGTTTAGCAGCCTTCTTTTTTTGGATAAAAGGAATTTCAATTATTGGTGCAAATAGAGCCGGTATTTTTTTACACTTGATGCCAATCATGGGAGCAATAATGGCCATGTTAATTTTTGACGAAAAATTTATGTTTTATCATATTTTGGGAGCAGTATTTATTATTGCAGGTATAACACTTTCAAATAAAAAAAATTAAATGTCTAAAAAAATATTGGTAATAATCATATTCTTTTTTTTTTCATCAGTATTAAAAGCTGAGGAATTGAAATTTAAAAAAATTGTTAATCTAGATAAACCTTGGGGATCATCTTTTATAAATGAGAATGAGCTCATTATTACTGAAAAAAAAGGTAAAATAAAAATAATCAATATTAATTCAAGTGAGATTTTTGAGATAATTCATAATCTTAATTTTAAAGTTCACGGACAAGGTGGACTTTTAGACATTATATATAAAAATAATGGTTTATGGATATCTTATACAGAAGATCGTGGGGACTGGAAAACAAGTACATCAATTGCAAAAGCTGATTTTAATAGAAAAAATTTATCTTTTAAAAACATTTTTCAAGCTAATCCACCTATCGATTCTGGATATCACTTTGGATCGAGATTAGTAATTAAAGATAATTATTTATATAGTTCAGCCGGAGAAAGAGGAGAAGGTATGATTGCACAAGATCCAACCAAACATCCAGGCAGTATAATTAGAATACATTTAGATGGAACTATCCCTAAAGATAATCCAAAATTTATTGATAAAAAAAAATGGCTTCCAGAAATTTTCCAAATAGGCGTTCGAAACCCTCAAGGACTTACATTGTCACCATATGATGGAAAAGTATATGCAAGTAATCATGGTGCCAAAGGTGGTGATTGGTTCGGCGAAATAAAAAAAGGTGAGAATTATGGATGGAAAATTTTAGGTTGGGGAGGAACCAATTATAGCGGAACAAAAATAGGTCCAAAATGGAAACCGGGTTTTACAAAAGCTATTCAATATTGGGTGCCATCAATTGCAGCAAGCGCTATAACTATTTATAAAGGAGATGAATTTAAAGAATGGGAAGGACTTGCTTTAATTACTTCATTAAAAGATATGTCTCTTAGAACTTTAGATTTTTCCAATTTGAACGATGTTAAAGAAAATGTAATTTTCAAAAAAAAAATTGGCAGAATTAGAGATGTACAGGTTCACCCTATAACTGGTAAGATATATTTTTTAACTCAAAACGCTTTATGGCTAATGGAAAAAAATTAAATGCTTAAAGTTGCAATATTAGATGATTATCAAAATGTTTCTCAAGAGTTTATTGATTTAAAAAAACTATCAGGAAAATATGAAATAAAAGTTTTCAGTGAACCATTTACTGATGAAGATGATGCAATAGAACAATTAATTGATTTTGAAGCGTTATTAATTATGAGAGAAAGAACAAAAATTACCGAAAATTTAATTTATAAATTAAAAAAACTTAAATTTATCATAACTAGCGGTATGAGAAATAAGGCGATCGATTTAAAAGCTGCAAAAAAAAGAAAAATAATTGTAACTGGAACAGAAATAAATGTTAATCCCACATGTGAATTAACTTGGGCTTTGATATTAGGTTTAGCTAGAAATATTAAGCTTGAAATAGATAATATGTATCAAGGTTATTGGCAAACAACCGTTGGAGTTGAATTAAAGGGTAAAATTTTAGGATTAATTGGACTTGGAAAAGTTGGCTCACAGGTTGCAAAAATAGGAAAAGCATTTGGAATGCAAGTTATGGCTTGGAGCGAAAATTTAAGTTTAGATAAATGTAAAGAATTAGATGTTTTACCTTCAAGCAAAGAAGATTTAATTCAAAATGCAGATTTTATTTCTATTCATGTACAAGGCGGAGAACGATATAAAAATTGCTTTACATTAAAAGAATTTGATAAAATGAAAAAAACTTCATTCTTAATTAATACTTCAAGAGGATTAATAATTAATGAAGATGATTTAATTATTGCTTTATCAACAAATGTTATTGCAGGTGCTGGGATAGATGTTTATGAGAAAGAACCATTGCCAGCAAATCATAAATTAAGATTTATTCCTAATGCATTATTACTTCCACACATAGGGTATGTAACTGCTGAGAATTATTCTATATTTTATAAACAAATGATTGAAAACTTAGAAGCTTGTGAAAAAGGAAAACCAATTAGATTAATTGAATAATTATGAAAAATAAAAACACAAATCTAACAGCAGAACAAAAATTAATTTTATTTGAAGAGGGGACTGAGTCTCCTGGATCAAGTGAGTTAAATAATGAAAAAAGAGAAGGAAGTTATCATTGTGTAAATTGTGGAGTAAAATTATTTGATTCAAACACAAAATACGAAAGTGGATCAGGTTGGCCATCTTTTTTTAGTTCATTACCAGATGTATTTGAAACAAAAACAGATCATTTGTTAGGATATCCAAGAACAGAATATCATTGTAAAAATTGTGGAGGACACCATGGACATATATTTGATGATGGTCCAAATCCTACAGGAAAAAGATACTGCAATAATGGTGTTTGCTTAGTTTTTAAGCCAAAGTAATTATTTTAATAGATCTATTAATTTATTTTCTTTTTCTAGAGCTCTTAATTCAACGTACCCACCAACATGATGATCATCAAAAAATATTTGAGGAATTGTTCTTTTACCATTTGCTTTTTTAATCATTTCTTCTCTCAAACCATCTTTCATTGAGATGTCTATTTCTTTGTAAGTAAGATTATTTCTTGCAAATAATCTTTTTGCAGCATCACAGAAATTACACATTGGACCTGTGTACATAGTAATATTTTTCATAGTTTATATATAATCACTTTTTTTAATTTTTCTTCTAATTTCTTTCCTTGATAATTCAAACTTTTTTCTATGTTTGATACTTTTATTTTTTGCTCTTTTTCTCCAAAGTCTAAATGAAGAGGGTTTCAAATTTTTTCTCATAATTTTGATAACATCGGTTTCTGATTTTCCAGTAACTTTTTTGATTTCTTCAAAAGTGATCCTATCAGCCCATGCTGCCCAGATGACCCA
>CACDKW010000014.1 GCA_902553465.1 uncultured Pelagibacteraceae bacterium
ACAAAGAATATTTGTATATAGAAGAATATGATAGTCATTTTTCATATCAAACAAAAAAAACCAACTTAAATATATCTTTTAATAGAGTTGCTTTTATTTTTTTTGTATTTGTAATTATTTCACTAATTTTTTCAACTAAAGCGATTTTTCTTGGCTCATTAAAAAAAAAAATAACAAATAAGAGTTTAATTGAATCTGAATTTAGATCTAGCATTTTAGATAAAAAAGGAAATATTATTGCAAAAACAGTTGTTACACATAATGTAGGTATAGATCCCAAATTAGTTATAGATAAAAAAAAATTATTAATTAATTTACAATTAATTTTCCCTGAAAAAAAAAATTCTGAATTTAAAAAAATTAAAGAAAAATTAAATGGTAAAAGGTTTTTTTATATTCAAAAACAAATAACCCAAGATCAACTTGATGAATTAATTTTATTAGGAGATAAGTCAATAATTCCTGAACAAAAAATATCAAGAATTTATCCTCATGAAAATTTATTTAGTCACATAATTGGTCAGATTGATGATAATAACAATGGAATATCTGGTATTGAAAAATCGTTTGATAAAGAATTGAAAGAAAATTATCTACCATTAAAACTTACAGTAGATACAGATATTCAATATCTCATAAGAGAAGAATTAAAAAAATATGAAGAAATTTTTCAAAATTTAGGAAGTGCTTCAATATTGATGGATATAAATTCAGGAGATATAATTTCTTTAGTATCACTTCCTGATTTTAATTTAAATAAAAGAGAAGAAATTTCAGATATAAATTTTATAAATAGAGCCACAAAAGGAGTTTATGAATTTGGTTCTGTCTTTAAAACTTTTACATTAGCAGCAGCTTTTGATGCAAAGATTATTGAACCACAAACAGAATTTGTAGATTTACCAAAATTTTTAACTTGTGCTGGATTTCCAATAAGAGAATACGACAACAAGATACCTTCAAATTTGACAGCTGAACAAATCTTGATTCGATCTGGAAACATAGGTTCGGTCAGAATCGGTCAAAAAGTAGGAGAAGAAAAATTTAAATTATTCTTGTCAAAAATTGGTATCTTAGATGAGGTTAATTTTGACATTGAGGAAGTTGGAAAACCGATTAAATTTAATTGGGGAAAATGTCCGCTTGCAACCGCTTCTTTTGGCCATGGTATTACAACAACATTACTCCAGTTAGCCAAAGCTTATTCAATTATAGCTAATGGAGGTTATAATATTCAACCAGGACTAATTAAAAAAGAAAAAGAAAACAAGAAAGAAAAAATTTTAAATGACGAAGTATCTAAAAAAATTTTGCCTATTTTAAGAAAGATTGTAACAACAAAAGAGGGAACCGCTTCCTTAGCTAATGTCAATGGTTACGAAATTGGAGGAAAAACTGGTACAGCTCAAAAAAGTATAGCTGGCAGTTATTCAAAAAAAAAAATAAATACCTTTGTATCTATATTTCCTACATCTAAACCAAAATTTTTATTAGCAGTAATGCTGGATGAGCCAAAAACAAACAAAGATTATATTTATCATTATAGGGATGGATCAAATATTAAATATAAAGGCACTCCATTTAATACTGCTGGTTGGACTACAGTTGAGGTTACAGGTCAAATTATAGAAAATATTGGACCTATTTTAGCCACAAAATATTAAGATTTTAAATTTATCAAATGTACATTGGAAAATTATTTAAAAATTTACCTAAAAAATATTATTTACATAAATTTAATAATTTAATTTTAGATAGCAGAAAATGTAAAAAGGGTGATATTTTTTTTGCAATAAGAGGGGTAAAAAAAAATGGAAATAAATTCATAAAAAATGCGATAAAAAATGGAGCAAAAACAATTATATCTGATTTAAATTTCCAAGGAAAAAAAGGAAATGTTTTATTTATCAAAGATAAAAATGTAAGAAAATTAACCCCACAAATTGCTTCAAAATTTTATAAAGATAAACCAAAGAATTTGATTGCTGTTACAGGAACAAATGGAAAATCTTCAATAGCTAGCCTTTATTTTCAAATTCTTAAAAATAGAAAATTAAACGTTGCTTCAATTGGAACTCTTGGAATAAAAACTAATTATAGCAGTAAATTGACAGATAATACGACTTTAGACCCTATAACAATTCATAAAAGTCTTTCATCAATAAAAAGAAAAAAAATAAAAAATACAATATTAGAAGCATCTAGTCATGGATTAAAGCAACACAGGCTTGATGGATTGAAGTTTGATACTGCAATTTTTACAAATTTATCTAGAGATCATTTAGATTACCACAAAACATATAAAGATTATTTTAATTCTAAATTAATATTATTTAATAAACTTATTAAAAAAAGAGGTATGGTAATTTATGACAATGATATTTATTATTCAAAAATACTTAAAAAAATCTGTAAAAATAAAAACTTAAAATCCTTAACTATTGGAAAAAAAAATTCTAATTTAATAATAAAGAAACATGAATATTTTGGCAACTTACAAATAGTAGAATTTGAATTTAATAAAAAAAAATACTCATTTACCACAAATTTGATTGGCAAAATTCAGGTTAAAAATCTTTTGTTTTCGGTATTAGCAGCAAGCAGGAGTAAAATTAAATTTAATAAAATTATTGATTCAATAAAATATATAAAACCTGTTGTAGGAAGACTAGAAATTATTGGCAAAATAAAAAATAATTCCAAAGTCATATTAGACTATGCTCATACACCTGATGCATTAAAATATACTTTAGAAAGTATAAAAGAACAGTTTAGCCAAAGTTCTATTTCGATAGTTTTTGGTTGCGGAGGAGACAGAGATAAAGACAAAAGGTCTATTATGGGGAAAATTGCAAATCAGTATTGCGATAAGATATTTTTAACAGACGATAATCCGAGATATGAAAGTCCTAAGAAAATTAGAAATCAGATAAAAAAAAAAATTACTAGATCCAAGTTAGTTGAAATTTCTTCTAGAAAAAAAGCAATAAGGATAGCTATAGAAAATTTAAGCTCAGGAGACATATTATTAGTAGCAGGAAAAGGACACGAAATTTATCAAGAGTATAAAGGCAAAAAAAAAATTTTCTCCGATAAAAAATATATATTAGAAGAAATTAATTCTAAAAATATTAAATTATTCAAAAATTGGAAGGCAAATATATTAAATGAAAAATGCAACTTAAGTTTAGTAAATAAAAAGTTAAAAATAAATAAGGCATCAATAAACTCAAAGAATATAAAAAAAAATGACATCTTTTTTGCAATCAAAGGTCCAAAGAATGATGGTAATAATTATGCAGATGAAGCAATTAAAAAAGGTGCTTCTTTAGCAATAGTTAATAAAATAGGAAAATTAAATAAATCAAAAAAAGTTCTAACTAATAATGTATTAAAAGTTTTATCAGATGCATCTAAAGATGTTCGAAAAATTTCAAATGCAAAATTTATATCTATTACAGGCAGCTCAGGAAAAACTTCTTTAAAAGATCTTCTATCATTTTGTTTAAATAAATTAGCACCAACCACAAAATCAACTCAATCTTTTAATAATAAATTTGGCGTTCCATTGAGTTTATTCAATGTAAAAAAAAATGATAAATTTGCAGTTCTTGAGGCTGGAATGGATAAAGCAGGAGAAATAGATAATTTGACTAAAATAATAAAACCAGATTTTGGAATTATTACCAATATATCTTACGCACATATTAAAAATTTCAAGAATCTTGATGGAATTGCTAGAGCTAAATCTGAAATCATAAATAATATAGTTGAAGGTGGAAAAATTATACTTAATCGAGATGATAAGTATTTTAATTTTTTAAACAAAATTGCTTTAAAAAAAAATATTCATGTTATTTCCTTTAGTAAAAAAAATGCTTTTTCGGATATTTTTGTTAAAAAAATAACTACAAACAAAACAAATTATAAAATTTTTATTAATATTAAAAATTTAACGAAAAGCTTTTTAATTAAAAAAAATCTATATCCATATTTATATAATATTTTAGCATCAATAGCTGTAATTTTTGAATTTTATGATTTAAAAAATATTAGTGAAAAATTATTTTATAATTTCAAACTACCATTTTCACGTGGCGATATAACAAAAGTAAGACTAAAAAATAAAGTAATTTATTTAACTGATGAGAGTTATAATTCAAACCCTCTTTCATTAAAATTTGCTATCGAAAATTTTAATAAACAAAACCAAAATAACAAATACCTAATACTTGGAGATATGCTTGAACTTGGAAAATTCTCAAAAATATTACACAAAAAAATATCCAAAATTATCAATAAAACTTCAATCAAAAAAGTTTATGTTATTGGAAAATATGTAAAGGAAACTTTTTTTTCTATTGATAAAAAAAAAAGAGGTCGAATTTTGTTAGATAAAAGTGAAATTTATCAATTGATTAAAAACGATTTAAATAATAATGATCATCTAATGATAAAAGCTTCTAATTCAACCGGTTTAAATAGTATTGCATCAAATATAAAAAAAGGAAAAATATATGCTATATAATTTATTTTCTAGCCTTGTAGAAAATTATCCTATTTTTAACGTATTTAGATATTTGACAGTAAGAACAGGATTATCAATGTTTACTTCAATGATGATCGTTTTTTTAATTGGAAACCCATTAATTAATTATTTTGCAAGTAATAAAATTCATAATCCAATTAGATCTGATGGTCCAACTGATCATATTGTAAAAAAAATTGGCACACCAACTATGGGAGGAGTTTTAATATTGATTGGGATTTTTTCTGGAGTCTTATTATGGTCAGATTTAACAAATCCTTATAATTGGTTTTTAATATTTATATTAGGAGGCCTGGGTATTCTTGGTGCATACGATGATTACAAGAAAATAAAAAGTGGAAATTCTGGAGGTGTTTCTTTTAAATTTAAAATAATTTCTCAAATAATTATAGCCTTAATTGGGATATATATATTAACTTACTATACAAATACTGCTGAATTGAAAAATCTATATTTTCCATTTTTTAAAAATTTAGTTATTAATCTTGGGTGGTTTTTTATTCCATTTTACTTATTTATAATTGTTGGATCTTCAAATGCTGTTAATTTAACTGATGGCTTAGATGGATTGGCAACAGTTCCCATTATATTAGTGGCATCTTGTTTTGCATTCATAAGCTACGTAACAGGAAATGTAGTATTTTCAGAATATTTACACATTCCATACATTAAGGGTGTTGGAGAAGTTTCTATATTTTGTGGTTCAATTATAGGAGCATGCATAGGATTTCTTTGGTTTAATGCTCCACCTGCAAAAATCTTTATGGGAGATACAGGCTCACTAGCTCTTGGAGGCTCTTTAGGTGCAGTGGGTATAATAACAAAGCATGAAATTGTTCTAGCTATAACTGGAGGACTTTTTGTTTTAGAAGCAGTTTCCGTAATAGTACAAGTTGTTTCATATAAATTAACAGGAAAAAGAATTTTTAAGATGGCTCCAATTCATCATCACTTTGAAAAAAAAGGGTGGGCAGAGTCAACGGTTGTAGTTAGATTTTGGATTATATCAATTATTTTGGCGATGATTGGATTGGCTACCCTTAAATTAAGATAATGTTCAACTCAAGTGATAATCTAAAAAATAAAAAATTTTTAATTTACGGGTACGGCAAAACTGGATTTGCCACATGCAATTATTTAAAAAAAAATAATACTATTTTTATTTATGATGATAATAAAAAAATTAAGAAATTTTTTATTTCTTTTAAAAAAATCCAACTAAAAGAGTTTGATTATATAGTTTTAAGTCCAGGAATTGATATCAACAAATGTAAACTAAAAAGATATCTAAAAAAAAATAAAAAAAAAATAATTACTGATCTTGATATTTTTTATTTAAAAAATCCTAATAATTTAAAAATTACTATTACAGGAACCAATGGAAAATCAACTACAGCAAAATTACTTTATAATATTTTAAAGGATCAAAACAAAGATGTTATACTAGCTGGAAATATTGGTACACCTATCTTATCTATGAGGAATATAAAGCCAAATACAATCTTTGTAATTGAAGCATCATCTTACCAAATTGATTATAGTCAGTATTTTAAAACAGATTACGCATTTATATTAAACATAAGCCCAGATCATTTAGAGAGACATAAATCAATTAAAAGATATGCCCATGCAAAATTTAAACTTGTATTGAATCAAGATAAAAATTTTTATGCCTTCATCGAAAATAATCAATATTTAAATAAAGAGATTAAAAAGTATAAAATTAAATCAAATATTATTAAAATAAATCAAAATCATAAAAAAATAAAAAAATTAATTTCAAATAGTTATTTTGACAATATTAATAATTTAAATAACTTATCTTTTATACTTGTTTTTGCTAAAATATATAAATTAAATAAATCAAAATTATTTAAAAGCGTAAATTCATTTAAAGGTCTAGATTTTAGACAACAAGTTATTTATAAAAATAATTTTGTTACAATTATAAACGATTCAAAATCGACAAGTTTTTCTTCAAGCATAAATTTACTAAAATCATATAAAAATATTTTTTGGATAGTTGGAGGATTAGCAAAAAAGGGAGATAAATTTGAATTACCTTCAAAATATTATAGAAATATTAAATGCTATATTTTTGGAAAAGATAAAGAATTATTTAGAAGAAAATTGGGTAAAAAAATATTATCTATACCTTGCAACAGTCTAGAAAATATTTTAAAAAAAATAATACAAGAAATCAAATTGAACAAAAATAAGCATTTTCATGTTTTGTTTAGTCCAGCTGCAGCTTCTTTTGATAAATTTAAAAATTTTGAAGATAGAGGAAACTATTTTAACTATTTAGTTAAAAAAATAAAATTTATTAGAAAAATAGATGTTTGATTTAAATAAAATATTTAATTTTTATTATGGGTGGTGGAAAAACATTGATAAATTTATTTTATTTTTAATTTTATTACTTTTTTCTCTTGGTTTATTTTTTTCATTAGTTTCCACATCAATAATTGCTTCAGATAAGTTGAATACTAATACTTATTATTTTTTTATTAAACATTTATTATTTATTATTCTTGGTATCTTTATTTTAATTACCTTTTCAGCAGTGAATCAGAAAAAATTATTTCAAATTTCTAAATATTTATTTTTAATTTTTTTTATATTTTTAGCCCTAATTCCTTTTATAGGCATTGAAGTTAAAGGATCTATGAGGTGGATAGATTTACCAATGATGCCGAGATTTCAACCCATTGAAATTTTAAAGCCATTTTTGATAGTAATGATGTCAATTGTTTTTACGTTAAATAATCAAAAACATGTTTATTTTAAATATCTGTTTAGTTTTTTACTAATTCTTCCAGTAATTTTATTTTTAATTTCTCAACCAGACATAGGCCAAACTATATTAATTGTACTCACTTGGTTTTCATTAATTTTTGTATCAGGAATTAATTTATTATTTTACTTTTCATTTTTTATAATATCTTTTTCGTTATTAATTTATTTAATTTTATATATTCCAAAATTTGAATACATAAAAAGCAGATTATTTTCTTTTATTGATCCAAGTTCAGGTAACAATTATCAGTCCGAGAGAGCATCAGAAGCTATTTCTAATGGTGGTTTTTTTGGTCAAGGAATAGGAGAAGGTACATTAAATTCAAAAGTGCCAGAAGCACATACAGATTATATAATTTCAGTAATATCAGAGGAGTTTGGAGTTATAATAGTCCTAGCAATAATGGTAATCTTTTTAATATTATCTTACAATATATTAAGAAAAGTAGATAATGAGAATGACGACAAGGTTAAATTAATCTTAATTGGGATATCATCAATAATTTTATTTCAAACATTTATACACATTGGTGTTAATATAAGGCTATTACCAACTACGGGTATGACTTTACCATTTTTAAGCTATGGAGGTTCATCAATTATAAGCACATCTATCCTATCTGGAATTATATTAAATTTAACAAAAAGGAAGATGATTTAGTGAAAAAAAAAATATTAATTAGCACAGGAGGTTCTGGTGGTCATATTATTCCTGCAATAACTTTATACGAACATTTAAAAAACGATTTTCAAATATTTTTAACATCTGACAAAAGAGGCTCCAAATATATTAATCATAATATATATAATTATAAATTAATTGAAATTCCAAGAATTTCAAAAAATTTATTCAAAGCACCTTATGTATTATTTTTTTTTATAATTTCTTTTTTTAAGTCATTTTTCTTTATAAAAAAAAATGATATTCAAGTTTTAATTAGCACTGGTGGATATATGTCATTACCATTATGTCTATCCGCAAAAATGTTAAATATTAAAATTTATTTATTTGAACCCAACATGGTTATAGGCAGATCAAACAAATTTTTTCTTAAATTTTCTGAAAAAATTATTTGTTATTCTCAAAAGTTAAAAAATTTTCCTCAAAAATATATGGATAAAATAATTGTTATAGATCCATTATTAAGAAAAAAAATTTACCTAGAAAAAAGAAATGTAAGAAATCAAATTAAAAAATCATTTAAAATATTAATTATAGGAGGAAGTCAAGGAGCAGAATTTTTTGATGACAAAATTAGTGAACTTATGATTGATTTATTTAAAGATTATAAAATTTCATTAATTCAACAAGTAACAAATGAAAATAAAAAAAAAATAATTCATGAAAAATATATTAAAAACGGCATCCAGAGTGAATTATTTAGTTTTGATGAAAATATATTTAAAAAATATAATGAGATAGATTTTGCAATTACTAGATCAGGCGCCTCTACAATTTCAGAATTGATTTATTTTAATGTCCCTTTTCTTGCAATACCTTTGCCAAATTCTAAAGATAATCATCAGTTTTATAATGCTAAAGATTATTTTGATAAAAAATTGTGCTGGTTAGCTAGTCAGACCGAGTATAAAAAAGAAAATTTGAAAGAATTTATTTTGAGTTTAATACGTAATCCGAATGATTATTTCGAAAAAAAAAATAATATGATTAAATTCTCTTATCAAAACACCTGGAATGATATAAATCAAAAACTATTAGCTTTAATAAATGAAAATTAAATTAGCAAAATCAGAATTAATTCATTTTGTTGGTATTGGTGGAATCGGAATGAGTGGTTTAGCCATTATAATGAAAGAGTTGGGTTTTAAAGTTCAAGGAAGTGATATTTCAACTAACAAAAATATTGAAAGAGTAAAACAAAAGAAAATTAAAATATTTATAGGACACAAAAAGCAAAATATTAAGAAATCAACTATTTTAGTTATTTCATCTGCAATCAAAAAAAATAATCCAGAAGTATTATTTGCAAAAAAAAGAAAAATACCAATTTATAAAAGAGGTGAAATGTTAGCCAATGTAGTCTCTTTAATGAAAAACGTTGTGGTTGCTGGCTCGCATGGAAAAACTACTACCACATCGTTAATATCAAATATTTTTGCTCACGCAAAAATAGATCCAACTGTTATAAATGGAGGAGTTTTAAATTCATTTAGCGGATCTGCAAAACTTGGAAAAAGTGAATGGTGCATTCTAGAATCTGACGAGTCCGATGGAAGTTTTACAAAAATACCATCAACCTATTCTATTGTTACAAATATTGATAAAGAGCATTTGGATTATTATAAGTCTTTAAAATTTTTAAAAGATAATTTTATTAAATTTATAGAAAAAACACCTTCATTTGGAAAATCTTTTATATGTTTAGATGACAAAAATAATAAAGATGTAATAAAAAAAATTAGCAATTTGAATTATAATACTTATGGAACAAATAAATTATCAAATTTTAAAATATTAAATATTTTACAGAAAGAAAATTATTCAAAATTTGACATAAAAATAACTTTACCAGGGTCAAAAGAAAATCTTATTAAAAATATTAAAATTCCTCTCATTGGTCTTCACAATATAAGAAATTCTACTGCAGCATTATCGGTTGCATTTTCAATTGGAATACCAGTTAAAATTATAAAGAAAGGTTTAGAAAAATTTTCTGGGGTACAAAGAAGATTTACTAAAATTTTTTCTTTTAAAAATGTGCCATTTTTTGATGACTACGCTCATCACCCAACTGAAATTACTGAAGTTTTAAATGGTGTTAGAGAAGTTTATAAAAATAAAGAAGTAGTATGTATTTTTCAACCTCATAGAATTTCTAGGATAAAAAATTTACACAAAGAATTTTCAAAATCATTTAAAAAAGCGGATACTGTAATTTTATGTCCAGTATTTAAAGCTGGAGAAAATATAAAATTAGGCTTTAGTTACAATTATTTTGCAAGGAAAATAATAAAAAATTCAGATGTAAAATTAATCACAATTAAAAATAGTTTAGATTTAACAAAATATGTAAAACAAAATATCTATGGAAATAAAATAGTAATAGGTATGGGAGCTGGATCAATTTCAAATTGGATTAGAGAATTGCCAAATAATATAAAATAATGGATATTGAAAATAAATTCAAAAATTTTACTGGCAAGATACTTTTCAATTATAGTCTTAAAAAACTAAATTGGTTTAATATAGGAGGTAGTACAAAAATTTATTTTAAGCCAAATAGTCTTAATGAATTAATTGAATTTTTAAAATTATATAAAGATAATAAAAATTTATTTGTTATAGGAGCTGGCTCTAATATTCTGTTTAATGATGATATATTTGATGGTGCGGTAATAAAATTAACCAAAAATTTTTCAAGAATTTCATTATTAAACCAAAATACTATCATCGCTGGAAGTGGAGTTTTAGATAAGACAGTATCAGATTTTGCAATGGAAAATAGCTTGGGTGGGTTTGAATTTTTATCTTGTATACCAGGAACGATTGGAGGTGGAATAAGAATGAATTCAGGATGCTTTGGCGATGAATTTAAAGATATTTTAATTTCAGTGCAAGCGGTTAATAGAAATGGAGAAGTTTTAACAATACCTGCAAAAGATATATTATTTGACTATAGGTCTTGTAGCCTTCCTAAAGATTTAATTTTTCTTAGTGCAACTTTTAAAGGAAAAAAAAATAAAAAAGAAAAAATTAAAGAAAAAATATTAAATTTAAAAATAAAAAAAGAAAAGGCTCAACCTACTAGAATCAAAACTGGAGGTAGCACATTTAAGAATCCAATCAAGCAAACTAATAAAAAAGTTTGGGAAATAATTAAAGAATCTGTGCCAAATGATGTCCAATTTGGTGATGCAGCAATATCAAATAAACATATGAATTTTTTTATAAATAAAGGAAATGCAAGTTATAAAGATATGAAAAAATTAATAGATTTTGTTAAAGATAGTGTAAAAACTAGAACTGGAATAAATTTAGATTTAGAAATTATTTTAGTAAAATAAATGAAAAAAAAAATTCTAATTATTGCTGGTGGATTTTCAAGAGAAAGAGAAATAAGTTTAAAAACTGCCAAAGGTGTTTTTCTAGAGATAAAAAAAAAATATAAAACTAAAATATGTGAGCCCAACGGTAATTTAATTAAAAATTTAAGAGCATTTAAACCAGATGTAGTATTTAATGCATTGCATGGAAGATATGGTGAAGATGGATACATTCAATCAATATTAGAATCTGAAAAAATAAAATATACCCATTCAGGAGTACTTTCTTCTTCTATTGCAATTGATAAAGAAATTTCAAAAAAAATATTTATAAAAAATAATATTTTAACTCCTAAATATTTCAAATTCCGTTTTAATAAATTTATAAAAAAATCAGAATTAATTAGAAAAATTAAATCTAAATTAAACTTTCCAGTTGTAATCAAACCATTTAACGAAGGTTCAAGTGTAGAAGTTTATATATGTAGTAAAAAAAATTTTTTTAAAAACTTAAAAAAACTCTCATCATATAAAGAAATAATGATTGAAAAATATATTCCAGGCAGAGAAATTCAAGTTGCTATTATGGGTAAAAAAAAATTAGGCGCAATCGAACTAGTTCCAAAAAGAAAATTTTATGATTATAAAGCTAAGTACGATATTAAATCAAAAACTAAACATATTATTCCAGTTAAAATAAAAGAAGAGAAGATGAATGAAGTATTAAGCATTGCTCTTAAAGCACATAAAGCGATAGATTGTAAAGGAGTGACCAGGTCAGATTTTAAATTTTACAATAACAAATTTTATCTTTTAGAAATAAATACACAACCAGGAATGACAGAGCTATCACTGGTTCCGGAAATTGCAAAATTCAATAATATTTCTTTCTTAAATTTAATTGAATGGATAATTAAAGATGCTTCAATCCAGAGATAGGAAAAAAAATTTTTTATTTCTTTTTTTGTTAATATTTTTCCTTTCATCAATTAATAGTCAACTATTCGTAAAAAAAAAAGAATCATTATATAATTTAAATTCTATAGAGGTGACAGGGTTGGATGAACAAATAAACACAGAAATAGAAAAAAATTTAAATTTTATGAAAAACACTAATATATTTTTTATTGATAAGGAAATTCTAAAAGATCATATTGATAAATATGATTTTATTGAAAAATATAATATTTTTAAAATATATCCCTCAAAAATTATACTTGAATTAAAACAGGCAGATTTTTTAGCACAAACAATAAAAGATAATAAAGTGTATTTCATTGGATCAAATAACAATTTTATAGAAATTGATAGATTTCATAATCATCAAAATTTACCTATAGTCTATGGAAAATTTACTGCTAAAGAATTTACATCTTTTTTAAAAATTATTAGACAGTCAAAATTAAATTATAATAATATAAACGAAATATTTTTTTATCCTAGTGGCAGAATAGATATAAAAAATAAAGATAACTTGCTAATTAAATTTCCAATACAAAATTTAGAAGAAGCAATAATTATAATTAATAAAATAATTAAAAATAAAAATTTTAGAAATAATTTAATTGATTTAAGAGTACCAAATCAGTTAATTCTATCTAATGAATGAAAAAAACTTAAATGTTTTTATTGATTTAGGCACATCAAATATAAGATTGGGAATATTTAATAGAGAGACTTCTAACAATTTGTTTGTTTTAGAAAAAAGTTGCTTTTCAAATTTAAGCTTAAAAAATTTTGATATAAATAATTGCAATAAAACTATAAAAGATCTTGTAAGATCAGCTGAAAAAAAAATAGATAAGCATATAAAAAATATCAATCTTATGATTGATACGCCAGATATGTTTTCTATAGATGTTTCAATTAAAAAAAATACTGACTCTAAAAAACTTACTCAGAATGATATTCAGTCATTATTGCAGGAGGCAAAAAATATTATTCAAAATAATTATTTTGATAAAAAAATTATTCATATGATTGTAAAAAAATTTTTTTTTGATAACAAAACTTATTTTCAAATTCCAGAAAAAGAAATAAATTGCAAATCATTAACTGTGGAATTAAAATTTATTTGTTTTTCTAATAAAGTTTGGCAAAGTTTGCTTAATCTATTTAATTCGAATTTTATCAATATAGATAACATATACAGTTCAAGCTATGTAAGAGCGGTTAACTGTAACGGAGTTTTTGATAATTATAAAAAAAAATTTATATTAGACATTGGTTATAGTAGGAGCACAATAAGCATTTTTGATGAAAATAGAATTTTATATTATAATATGTTGCCGGTCGGTGGAAAGCATATTACAAAAGATATTTCTTTGCTTTTAAATATAAGTATTGATGAAGCAGAAAATATAAAAAAGAAACTTAACAAATCTGATATAACATTCTTAGAAAAATCAAAAAAAATTACAGAAATAGAGCCAGCAGAATTAACTAATCAAGTTGTTTTTGCAAGGATTTATGAAATAATAAAATTAAATTTAGCAGATCAATATTGTAAATCTCTTTTTGACGAGTCAAATGATTGTTCTCTAATATTCATCGGTGAGGGTTCTAAAATATTAAATAAGAATTCAATTTATTTAGAAGAAAAATTTGATTTTTTTAAAGAAATAAGTTTTTTTGAAGAAAATACTCAACAAATCTGCGAATCTGGATTTAAATTTAAAAATTTAAAAAACTTCCAGGAAGTTACCTTTTTGACAAAAAAACCAAAAAATGTTGGTTTTTTTGAAAAAATTTTTCATTTTTTCAAATAAAATTTTGTATTTTCTTGTAATATTTGTTGTATTTTTTTGTAATACTCAAACATGTATCTTTAAAGCATGTCTGCTCTTAGTCAGAAAACTTTAAAGAAACACATTAAATTTGATGGCGTCGGCCTGCATACTGGAAAAAAAGTTTCAATGACAGTTTTTCCATCAGGTCCAAATACGGGTATTACATTTAAAAGAATAGATCTGAAAAAAAACAATCTAATTACACCCAGTGTTTATAATGTATCAAACACTGTTCTTTGTACAACTATTTCAAATGAGTTTGGGGTTTCAATTTCAACATTAGAACATTTAATGGGTGCGTTTTTTGGTCTTGGAATAGATAATGCACTTATCGAAATTAATTCTGAGGAAGTTCCTATAATGGATGGATCTGCAAAAAATTTTGTAGATGAATTTTTAAATGTAGGTTTTGAATTTAGCAATGTTCCAATCAAAATAATTAAAATTACAAATAATATAACTGTCAGAAATGGTTCAAAATTTATATCAATCGATAAATCAAACGTAAGCTTAGAAATAGATTTTGAAATTAAATATTCTAATTCTTTAATAGGAAATCAAAAAAATAAATTAAATATTTACGAAAGTGATCTAACAGATATTTATAATTCTAGAACTTTTTGCTTGTATGAAGACATAGAGAAACTAAGAAAGATGGGTCTAGCTAAAGGTGGAAACTTAAAAAATGCAATTGTAGTAAAAAACAATGAAATATTAAATGAGGATGGTTTAAGAAATAATTTAGAATTTGTAAATCACAAAATTTTGGATTGCATGGGAGATCTTTACTTGGCAGGGCACAAAATTATAGGATCAATTAAATGCTCTCAAGGTGGTCATAATTTAACCAATCAATTATTAAGAAAAGTATTCAAAGATAAAAATAATTTTTCTATATTTGAAATTAAAGAAAAAACAATACCCCATACATTTATAGATAAATCAGTATTAAAATCTATTGCATAATAACTTAGAATTTTTTTTAAATTCTGTTAAAAAAATAACATGAGTTTTTTTTTAAAATATTTTTTGATATTAATATTGATATTAAATGTTTCTTGTAAGAGCAATAAGTCCGAAGATTTATCAGTAATTAGTGAAAAAGAAATTGATCTACAAATGATCGATTCATACGAAGAAGGATTAGCATTTTTAGAAAAAGGAGATGGATTATCGGCTTCAAACAAATTTAATGAAGCTGAAATGTTATATCCACAATCTATTTGGGCTTCTCGATCATCTTTAATGTCAGCATATAGCCTCTATACTTCAATGTACTTTATAGATGCTATTGATGAGCTAGAAAGATTTTTTAAAGTTTATCCAAATCATGAAAGGGAAGCTTATGCCTATTATCTTATGGCAATTTGTTATTATGATCAGATAATAGACGAAAAAAAAGATTTAGGACCTATAGTTAACGCAAAAATAAATTTTGAATATATAATTAATAATTATCCAAAAAGCGATTTTGCTCTGGATGCCGAATTGAAACTTGAAGCTATAAAAGAAATTTTAGCTTCAAAAGAAATGTATACAGCTAGATATTATTTTGAAAAAGAAAAATGGATACCTGCAATAAACAGATATAAAAATATCTTAGAAAATTACGAAACAACAATATTTGCAGAAGAAGCTCTGCATAGACTTGTTGAAATACATTATAAACTGGGATTAGAGAACGAAGCAAAAAAATATGCAGTACTTTTGGGTTATAATTATCAAAGCAGTGAATGGTATGAAGAGTCATATAAAATATTTAATAAAAATTATAAAAAAAAATCTCTTAGAGACAAAAAAAGTTTGAAAAAATCAACACTTGAAAAGCTTAAGTCTTTAATTCAATAATTTACTATGGACAAAGATCTAAAGTTGATAAAAAAAAAATATTTATCATTAATTCAAGAGTTGAAAAAAAATAATAAGCTTTATTATGAAAAAAGTGACCCAAAAATTTCAGATATAGAGTATGACAAACTTAAAATTAAAATTTTTGATTTAGAGGAAAAATTTAAATTTTTAAAAAGTAAAGATTCTCCGTCTAATTCAATAGGATTTAAACCATCAAAAAATTTTTTAAAATATAAACATCGAACAAAGATGCTTTCCTTGTCAAATGCATTTGATAAAAAAGATTTATTAAATTTTGAAAAAAAAATTTCTAATTTTTTAAATTTAAAAGAAAATAATAATACTGAATATAGCGTTGAACCAAAAATAGATGGAATTTCAGCTTCCTTGACTTATAAAAATTGCAATCTCGTTTTGGGATTGTCTAGAGGAGATGGTATCGAGGGTGAAATAATTACTGATAATCTAAAAACTATTAAAGATATTCCAAAAAAAATAAATTATAAAAATTTTCCAAAAGATATTGATATTAGAGGAGAAGTTTATATTGGAAAAAAAGATTTTGAAAAAATTAAAGATCGTTTTGCAAATCCTAGAAATGCAGCATCAGGATCACTTAGACAAAAAGATCCAAATGAAACAAAAAAAATTCCATTAAGGTTTATTGCTTACACTTATGGATTTATTACTGATCTAAATATTAAAAAACAATCTGAGTTCTTAGATCTTCTTAAAAAATGGGGCTTTAACACAAATAAACATAACGATGTTATTAGCGGTGTAGATAATTTGGTCAAAAATCATAAAGAGTTTGAAAAAAAAAGATATGATTTAGATTTTGATGTAGATGGATTGGTTTATAAAATAAATAATGTAGGTATTCAAAAAAGATTAGGTTTTGTTGCAAATGCACCTAGATGGGCAATTGCTCATAAATTTTCAGCCGATAGCTCATTTTCAAAAATATTAAATATCGAAGTTCAAATAGGAAGAACAGGCGCTCTAACACCAGTTGCTAAGATAAAACCTGTAAACATTGGAGGCGTCATGGTTTCGAATGCAACACTTCACAATGAAGAAGAAATAATAAGAAAAGATATAAGAATTGGTGATACTGTTAAAGTAGAAAGAGCAGGAGATGTAATACCTCATGTATTATCAGTAGATTTAAAAAAAAGACCACATAATTCCAAAAAATTTTTATTTCCAATAAAATGCCCATCTTGTGGATCGAGTATTGTTAAAGACTTTAACAAAGTTTCAAAAAAATATGATGCAGTAAAAAGATGTTCAAGCGAAGGATACAAATGTGAAAAAATTGCAATTGAAAAAATAAAACATTTTGTTTCAAAAGATGCTTTAAATATTGAAGGTTTAGGAAAAAAAGTTGTTGAACAATTTTGGGAATTAAAATTTATAAAATTACCTCATGATGTATTTAATTTAGACTTTAAAAAAATTGAAGATTTAGATGGTTGGGGAAAATTATCTGCAAATAACTTAAGAGAATCAATAGAAAAATCAAAAAATATAGGGTTGGATAAATTTATTTTTTCTTTAGGCATAAGGCATATAGGCCAAGAAAATGCAAAGCTTTTATCACAATATTTTCAAACAAAAGAAAAATTCAATAATTTAACAAAAAATTTTAA
>CACDKW010000015.1 GCA_902553465.1 uncultured Pelagibacteraceae bacterium
TCTGTTGCTCTTAACTTGTTAAAAGAAAAAAAAGTTTTTGGTATGATTAATGGCCCTATTTCAAAAAAACATTTTCTAAAAAAAAATTATCTTGGAATAACTGAATACTTGAAAGTTAAAGCTAATAAAAATTATAAACCTGTAATGTTAATATATAATCCTATACTATCTGTTTCGCCAATTACTACTCACTTGCCAATTAAAGATGTGGCAAAAAAAATTAATAAAAAAGACATCATATCAAATGTAATTGCAATAAATAAATTTTATAAAGAAAAACTTAAAAAAAAACCTACTATAGGTATACTTGGATTAAATCCTCATTGTGAAACTGTAAGCAAATTTAGTGAAGAAGAAAAAATAATTATACCATCAATAAGAAACCTAATAAAAAAAAAAGTGAATATTGAAGGTCCCTTTCCTGCTGATACATTTTTTTTAAAAAGAAATATCAATAAGTATGACGTGGTAATCGGAATGTATCATGATCAAGTTTTAACACCAATAAAAACACTATTTAATTTCAACGCAATAAATATAACTCTTGGTCTTCCATTTTTAAGAGTATCTCCTGACCACGGAACAAATAATAAAATGATTGGTTTAAAAAAATCGGATAATAGTTCATTTATAACTGCTATAGATTTTTTTAAAAAAATTAATGCTAATTAAGCCAAAAAAAAGTCTAGGACAAAATTTTCTAATAGATAAAAATATAATTCGATATATTGCAGATATTGCAGAAATTAATGAGAATGACACTTTATTAGAGATAGGACCTGGAACAGGTAACTTAACTAAACAATTGCTTCTAAAGAGGCCAAAAAAAATTATCGTAGTTGAAAAAGATAAAAATTTATCAAAAGAATTAAAATATAATTTTGATAATCAGATACAAATTTTAAATGAGGATATTTTAAAAATAGATGAAGAAATTTTATCTAAAGAAAAAATGATTTTTTTTGGAAATTTGCCATACAATATTTCATCACAAATTTTAATAAAATGGATAAAATTGAAAAATCTAAATTCTATATGTAAAAAATTAATCTTAATGTTTCAAAAAGAAGTTGCTGATAGGATTATTTCTAAATTTAATAATCAAAATTATAGCAGAATTTCAATATTGTCTTCTTGGAGGCTTGAAATAAAAAAAGTAAAAGAAATTAGCCCAAATTCATTTTATCCAAAGCCAAAAGTCAAAAGCTGTTTGTTGCTACTAGAACCAAAAAAAAATTTTTTTAATTTTAAAAATCCTAAAAATCTTGAATATATTACTAAAATTTTTTTTAATCAAAGAAGGAAAATGATAAATAAACCTATGTCACAATTATTTAAAGATATAAATTACGTTTCAAAAAAGTTAAATATTAATCTAAATGATAGACCACAAAATTTAGATCCTTTAACTTATTTTAAATTGTGTAAAGAATATGAAAATAAATTAAATTAATTTTTTTATATGTTCTTTGATAGTTTTTTTATTATAGCGTATATTTAAATTGTATTTTTTTGAATTAATTATCTTTAATATTTTTTTGTAACATTTCTCTAGATTCCTATTTATAACAACATAATCATAATTTTTCCAATGAAGAACATCTTTGTCAAATTGCTTCATTCTTTGTGAAGCTATTAGTTTATCTTTCATGTCTCTATTCGATAGTCTTTTAAATAGAATTTTTCTACTCGGCGGTAGTATAAAAAAAGTAATTAATTTAAATTTAAGTTTTTGATTTTTAATTTTCTCGGTACCTTGCCAGTCAATGTCGAATAATACATTTTTTTCTTTTTTTAAATTTTTTATTACAAAATCTTTGCTTGAACCATAGTAGTTGTTAAAAACTTTTGCATGTTCTAAAAATTTTTTTTTTTTAATTAAATATTTAAATTTTTTATTTGAAATAAAGAAATAATCTTTACCATTGGTCTCATTTGTTCTTGGAGGTCTTGTTGTATGAGAAACTGAAATAGTATAGTTTTTTAGTTTTGATAATTTTTTTACTAAAGTTGTCTTGCCTGCGCCAGAAGGTGATGATAAAATTACAATCGATCCTTCATCGGCAAAAGACATTTATAAATTAATTTTAATTTGCTTTACTCTCGATAAATTTAATTGCATCCCCAACAGTTAAAATTTTTTCTGCTTCGCTATCAGAAATTTCTGAACCAAATTCCTCTTCGAATGCCATCACCAATTCAACTGTATCCAAACTGTCTGCTCCCAAATCATCAATAAAGCTAGATTCTTCTGTTACTTTGTTTTCTTCAATACCCAAATGATCTGAAACTATTTTTTTTACTTTGCTTGAAATTTCATCTGACATAATTCTTCCTTTTGTTTTATTCGTTAATAATTTATTAAAAGCTTTTGTCAAGCCATATACATGCCTCCATTAACATGAATTGTTTCGCCAGTTATGTACGAAGCTTGATCAGATGATAAAAAAACAACTGAATTGGCCACATCTTCACCATTTCCTAATCTGGCCATTGGTATTCTGGAAGTTAAAACAGCTTTTACACTTTCACTAATGTTATCTGTCATTCTTGATTGAATAAATCCTGGAGAGACACAATTTAATGTAATATTTTTTTTTGCATATTCGATAGCTAAAGATTTAGTCATTCCTATGATTCCTGCTTTAGTAGCTGCATAGTTTGATTGCCCCAAATTTCCAGTATGACCAACTACTGATGTAATATTTACTATTCTTCCAAATTTATTTTTTAACATTTTTTTTATTGCGTATTTACTCAATAAAAAAGTTGAAGTTAAATTAATATCAATTACTTTTTTCCACTCTTCTTCTTTCATTCTTAGAGATAAATTATCCATATTGGTTCCAGCGTTATTTATTAGAATATCTAATCCAGTTAATTGATTTGTGGTATTTTCTACAAATTCTTCAATTTTTGAATGATTAGAAATATCAAATTTTATAATATTTATATTTGGAAAATCTTTTTTTAATAAATCTAACTTCTCAGTGTTTGTTCCTGTTGCCACAATACTTCCTTCTAAGGAATAAAATTTTTTAACAATTTCTCTTCCAATTCCTCCCGAAGCACCTGTGACTAATATTTTTTTATTTTTAAAATTAATCATTCAATTTTATATCATTTAAATCTTCAATTTTATTTATGGTATTTACATTAACTGTTTTGTCTATTCTTTTTACTAAACCAGATAATACTTTTCCAGGCCCAATTTCAATAAAATTACTAACGCCATTTTTTATCATATAAATTACACTTTCTCTCCATCGAACTGGACTTTCTATTTGTTTTATAAGCAAATCCTTTATTTTTTCTATTTCTTGAGTCTCTTGTCCTGTTACATTTGAAATAATTAGATTTTTAGGTTTTTCAAATTTTGTATTATTAATTTTATTGCTCATTATAGAGGTAGCTTTATCCATTAATTTACAATGAAAAGGAGCGCTAACAGGAAGTTTTATATTTTTAATTTTTTTCGTTTTCAAAATATCTATAAATTTATCTATATCTTGATTAAGTCCACTTAAAACTATTTGTCCGTTAGAATTATCATTTGCGATATAGCATTTACAATTATCTTTATTATCTTCTAACAAATTATTTATTTCTTTTATGTCTACCCCTAAAACTGCTATCATTCCTCCTGTTCCTTTGGGCACAGCTGCTTGCATCGCTCTGCCTCTTTCATTTAAAAGTTTTATTGCATCTTTAAAATTTAATGAACCGCTTATGGATAGAGCTGAATACTCTCCAAGAGAATGACCCGCAAAATATTTTGCTTTATCTAAATTAAAATTACTTTCTTTTTTAATTATTTCACATATTGAATAGCTGGCTAAAAAAATTGCTGGCTGCGTATTTTCAGTTAAATCTAAATCTTCTTTTGGTCCTTCTAATATTATTTTACTAATTGAATATCCCAAAGTATCATCGGCTGATTTAAATAATTCTTTAATATAGTCGTACTTATCATGCAATTCTTTAACCATACCTACAGATTGTGATCCCTGCCCTGGAAAAATTACTGAAAACATAGAAATTATTATTATTTTTAAACGTTTTTTGTGTTGTAATTAAATTTTTATAATAGTATATCCTTTTTTTTTTAAAGTAATTAAAAATGAACTTATACGAACATACAATTATTGCCAGACAAGACGTTAGTGTTAACGATTTGAAGAAAATAGAAGAAAAATATTTAAAAATTGTTGAGAAATTTAATGGAAAAGTGGTAAAAAGTGAAAATTGGGGCCTATTAAATTTATCTTACTTAATTAAAAAGAATAAAAAAGGTAATTATATTCACTTTAAAATTGAAGGTAATGGCGAATTAATTTTAGAGTTAGAAAAAAATGAAAGAATTGACAAAAATCTTTTAAGATTTGTTACGATAAGAGTAAAGAAGTTTGACTTAAAAACAGAGTATTTTAGCAAAGATAAAAATAAACAAGAAAAATCAAATTAAAAAATGAAAAAAACAAATAACAAAAAAAAAAATCAGAGTAATTTTTCAAAACTTAGTCTGTTCCAACCACAAAAATATAAATTTAAAAAAAAATGCCCTCTTTCTGGGAAAGGAGCACCGGTAATAGATTATAAAAATATAAACCTTCTTAAAAAGTACATTAGTGAAAATGGTAAAATCCTACCTTCAAGAATTACTTCTGTTAGTCAAAAAAAACAGAGACAACTGACATTGTCAATAAAAAGAGCCAGAAACTTAGCTTTAATTTAATGAAAGTAATTTTATTAGAAAATGTAAGAAAAGTTGGTTCTATTGGAGATGTGATAGATGTTAAAAGAGGCTTTGCAAGAAATTTTTTATTATCAAAAAAAAAAGCTCTCTTCGCATCTAGCGAAAATATTAAACAAGTAGAAAAAATTAAAAGTGAACTTTCAAAAAAAGATCTAGAAAGAAAAAAAGATGCTAAAAATATTAAAGAAAAAATACAAAATAAAGAATATAAAGTTAAAAAGTTAGCAACCGAAAATAAAGAATTATATGGTTCAGTTAAACCAACTGAAATTGCAAAAGTTTTAAATCAAAATGAAAAAATTGAAGTAAACCCCTCTTTAATACAACCTGTTAAAGAAATAAAATCTATAGGATCATTTAAAGTTGTATTAAATTTGCATTCAGAAGTGCAAACTGAAATATCTATTAAAGTTCTTCCTGAAGATAGTAAATAATTATACATTTTTTTCCCCAGCTATTATTTAATATTGTATTTTTCTATTGATTTAATTAATTAAATCTATGGTTAAAGCATTTAATTTAGTTCAAAGTGAAATAAATGAGCTACCGAATAATATAGAAGCTGAGCAGTCAGTTATTGGTTCTATCTTAATATCAAATGAAATATTTGATGAAATAAATATGATTGTAAACAGCAAAAATTTTTATGACCCAATGCACCAAAAAATATTTGGCGCTATAGAAAAATTAATTTATAGCGGAATGCTAGCTAATCCAATAACTCTTAAGAACTATTTTGAAAAAGAAAAAGATGAGATAAATGTTCCTGATTATTTAATTAAGATTACCAAATTTTCAACTTCATCTCGTCAAACAATCGAATATTCGAAATTAATTTATGACCTTTTTGTAAAAAGAGAATTAATAAAAATTTCAGAAAATATTATCGATACTGCAAAATTAAATGATTTAGACCATGATGGTCAATCAATTATAGAAAATTTTGAAAAATCTCTTTTTGACTTAGCTGAAAAGGGATCATTTAGTTCTTCACTTATAAAATTTGATGAAGCAATGAAAATGACTATCGAAATGGCTTCAAACGCATACAAAAATGATGAGGGAATTGTTGGTGTACCAACAGGATTATCCGAACTTGATGATAGACTTGGAGGTATGCATAAATCTGATTTATTAATAATAGCAGGAAGACCGTCAATGGGTAAAACTGCTTTAGCTACTAATATTGCATTTAATGCTGCAAAAAAAATCCAAGAAGATGGTAGAAAGTCTACTATTGCATTTTTCTCTCTTGAAATGTCATCGGAACAACTTTCAACAAGAATATTAGCTGAACAATCAAGAATTAAATCTAATGATATTAGAAGAGGAAGAATTTCTGAAGAACAATTTGATAAATTTATAGAAACTTCCAAAGATATTTCTGAACTTCCTCTATACATAGATGAAACGCCTGCAATAAGTATTGCTGCTTTAAGCAATAGAGCGAGAAGAATAAAAAGACTTTATGGGTTAGATATGGTTGTGGTTGATTATATTCAGTTAATGAGAGCGGCAAATTTCAAAGAAGGTAGGGTTCAAGAAATATCTGAAATTACTCAAGGTTTAAAAGCTTTAGCAAAAGAATTGTCTGTTCCAGTATTAGCTTTATCACAACTTTCAAGAGCTGTTGAACAAAGAGATGATAAAAAGCCTCAACTATCCGATTTAAGAGAATCTGGTTCAATCGAACAAGACGCAGATGTTGTAATGTTTGTTTTTAGAGAAGCATATTATATTGAAAGAAAAGAACCCCAGCCAAATACTGTCGAGCATGCTGAATGGCAATCCAAGATGAATGACGTCGCAAATCGTGCTGAAATAATTATAGGTAAACAACGTCATGGACCTACAGGCAATGTTTTTCTTGAATTTGAGCCGATGTTTACCAGATTTAAAGATATTCAAAATAGTTAAATTTAATTATATAAGTTGGTAATAGATGTTTTCATATTTTTACCAAAAAAATATAATTGAAAAACCAAAGATAATTTTTGTAATTTTACTACTATCTCTTGCTGGTTTTGGGTTTTTTTCAAAAGATTTCAAGTTAGATGCTTCTTCTGAAACTTTGTTAATTGAAGGAGATCCAGATTTAAAATATCTAAGAGAAATTACAAAAAGATATAATTCTAAAGAATTTCTTGTATTAACATTTACTCCTAATAACGAAATAATTTCAGAAAACTCAATTAATAATTTGCTGAGTTTAAAATATAAAATTCAAAGTTTAGACTGGGTTCATAGTGTTATAACTATTCTTGATATCCCTTTGTTAAATAGTACTGATAAAAATTTAAATGAAAGGTTACAAAATTTTAGTACACTTAAGAGTGAAGGAATTGATAGAAAAAGAGGATTTAATGAAATTTTAAATAGTCCAGTTTTTAGAAATTTTGTAATAAGTGAAGATGGCAAAACAACTGGTATAATTGTAAATATAAAAAAAAATGAAATTCCTAAAGAAGTTAAAAGTAAAAAAGAAATAGAAAATTATAAAGATAAATTTAAAAAAAAAAATCATCAAAATATTATTGAAATAAGAAAAATAATTGAATCATACGAGAACGTCGCTAAAATTCATCTTGGAGGGATCCCTATGATTGCTGATGATATGATGTCATTTATAAAAAGTGATATCGTTGTTTTTGGAATTGGTGTTTTAATATTTATTTTAGCAACTCTTTGGTTTGTGTTTAAAAAAATTGTTTGGATTATAGTTCCAATAAGTAGTTGCTTTTTCTCAGTTGTAATAATGATGGGTCTTTTAGGTTTATTGGGCTGGAAAGTTACTGTTATATCGTCAAACTTTATCGCGTTAATGTTAATTTTAACTATGGCGATGAATATACATATGAGTACTAGGTTTTTACAGTTAGCTAAAGAAAAACCAAATCTGAGTAAAAAAGAAATAATACTCAAAACAACTAGTAAAATGTTTTGGCCAATTCTTTATACAGTTCTCACAACAGTTTTTGCATTTCTTTCATTAATTTTTAGTGAAATTAAACCAATAATAGACTTCGGTTGGATGATGACTTTAGGTTTAATTGTTTCATTTATTGTTACATTTAGTTTGTTACCAACTTTAATTAGTTTTGTTTCAGATGTAAGTGTGAATGTTAACGAAAATAGAAATGCAATTTTTACAAATATATTAGGAAAAATATCAATTAATAATAAAAGCTTAATTTTTATTATTAGTATAGCAATTTTTTTTATTAGTATTTTTGGAATTTCTCGTCTTGAAGTAGAAAATAGCTTCATAAATTATTTTAGTAAAAATACAGAAATTTATAAAGGTATGAAGCTTATAGATGAAAAACTAGGAGGCACTACCCCGCTTGAAGTAATTATCAAATTTCCAAAAAAGGATGATGAAACTGAAGTTGAAGATGATGAATGGGGAGAAAATGAAACTGAAAATGATGAGTCTAAGTATTGGTTTACAAAAGATAAAATTGATAAAATTGATAAAGTACACAATTACTTGGATAATTTGCCTGCTGTTGGCAAGGTATTATCTTTTTCCTCTATAATTCAAGTAGCAACAGTTTTAAATGATAATAAGCCACTTGGAAGCCTTGAAATGGGTGTTCTTTATTCAAAAATTCCTGAATCAATTAAAAAGGAAATAGTTGATCCATATATTTCAATATCAGACTCGGAAGCAAGAATTAATTTAAGAATAAAAGACTCTCAAGAAGGATTGAGAAGAAACGAACTAATAAAACAAATTAACTACGATTTAGAAAATAAAATCGGTTTAAAAAAAGAAGAATATAGATTAGCAGGAGTTCTAATTTTATTTAATAATTTATTACAAAGTTTATTTAAATCACAAATTCTAACACTTGGTTTTGTTATGATTGGAATATTTGCAATGTTTTTTATTTTATTTAAAAATATTAAATTATCTTTAATTGGTGTAATTCCAAACTTTATTGCTGCATTTTTTATTTTAGGCATTATAGGAATAGTAAAAATTCCTTTGGATATGATGACTATAACTATTGCTGCCATAACAATAGGAATAGCTGTTGATAATAGTATTCATTATATTTATAGATTTAAGGAAGAATATAGCAAAATTAATGATTACAAATTAACATTAAAAAAATGTCATTCAACAGTAGGTGTTGCGATATTCAATACATCAATAACTATTGTTTTTGGATTTTCAATTTTAGTTTTATCTAATTTTATTCCTACTATATATTTTGGAATATTTACTGGAATTGCAATGTTGTTGGCAATGATATCGGTTTTAACATTGTTGCCAGCGCTATTGTTAGTATTTAAACCTTTTGGAAATAAATAAATTTTTTTAATGGAAGTATTTTTTAAAATTTTTAAAGAAATTTCAAGTTTTGATCTAATATATATAATTTTTACACTTTTATCTTTATTAAAATGTTCTAGAAAAGGATTTGTTTTAAGCTTGTTAGCTGCTTCTAAATGGTTATTGGCTTACGTTTTAACTCTAATAATATTTCCCAAAATTAAACCTTTGGTAGATGGAGTTATCGATAATGAATATGTGTTAGATATTATGTTAGGCGTAAGTATTTTTATAATAATTATTTTTATAATACTGATGATAAATAAAGGAATCGGAAAAGCTGTTACTTATTCTGGATTGGGAACGCTAGATAAAGTTTTTGGATTCTTTTTCGGTTTTATAAGATCTTACATTATATGTGTGTGTATATTTTCAACTATAACTATAATTTATAATCATAAAAAGTGGCCATTGGATTTAAAAAAATCCTTAACCTTTCCAATTGTTGAAAAAGGTAGTAACTATCTAATTAAAGAGTTTCCTAACCAAGAAAACTACAATGATGCTAAAGAAAAAGTTCAAGAATTATAATCCAAAACTTAAGGAAGAGTGCGGAGTATTTGGGATAAGCAACAATAATGATGCTTCTGCGCTTACGGCTCTAGGATTACATGCTCTTCAACACAGAGGTCAGGAAGGTTGTGGAATTGTAACTTTTGATGGTGATCAATATCATTCTGAAAAAAGATTTGGTTTAGTGGGAGACAATTTCAATAAAGAAAAAGTATTAAAAAATTTAATAGGAAGCTATGCAATTGGACACAATAGATATAGTACCACTGGCGGAACTACATTAAGAAACATTCAACCATTCTTTGCAGACACAAATGCTGGTGGAATAACCATATCTCACAATGGTAATTTAACTAATGCAATAACTTTAAGGTCAAAACTGGTTAGTGAGGGAGCTATATTTCACACCACATCTGATACTGAAACTATAGTCCAATTAATTGCCAAATCAAAAAGAAATAAAACTTTAGATAAAATTATAGATGCATTGTTTCAAATTCAAGGAGGTTACGCATTGGTAATGCTAACACAAAAGAAATTAATAGGAGTTAGAGATCCTTTTGGAATAAGACCACTAGTTATTGGGAAATTAAAAAATTCATATGTATTGGCATCTGAAACATGCGCCTTAGATATAATCGGTGCAAAATATTTAAGGGAAGTTCAAAATGGGGAAATTGTTTTAATTCAGGATGATAAAATGGAAAGTATTAAACCATTTCCAGAACAAAAAGTTAGACCATGTGTATTTGAATATATTTATTTTTCTAGACCGGATAGTATTTTAAATGGAAAAACTGCTTACGAATATAGAAAAAATTTAGGTATAGAACTTGCTAAAGAAGATAATGTTGAAGGTGATGTTGTTGTACCAGTTCCAGACTCGGGTAACGCAGCAGCTTTAGGCTATAGCCAGAAGTCAAATAAAAATTTTGAATTAGGATTAATTAGAAATCATTATGTTGGAAGAACTTTTATTGAGCCCTCACAAAAAATAAGAAGTCTTGGAGTTAAACTTAAATTAAATCCTAACAAAACATCAATTGAAAATAAAAAAATTATTTTAGTTGATGACTCATTGGTTAGAGGAACAACCAGTTATAAAATTGTCAAAATGTTATATGATGCGGGAGCTAAAGAAGTACATGTAAGAATAGCAAGTCCTGAAATTAGATATCCTGATTTTTATGGTGTTGACACTCCTACAAAAAAAGAACTTTTAGCGGCAAATAAAAGTAATGAAGAAATTTGTAAATATATTGGAGCAAAAAGTTTGAAATATTTGTCAATTGATGGACTGTATAGAGCAATGGGATTTAAAAATAGAAATAATAATTACCCGCAGCTTACCGATCATTATTTTACTGGAGACTACCCTGTTAAACCAATAGATAATTTGGGTGATGATAAAATCACACAACTTTCTCTATTAAGTACGGCATCAAATAACTAGGATATGAAAAAAGTAAGTTTCACAGAAATGAAAAATGGAACAAAAGAAGATTATCTTTTTTTAGAAAAGCATGAAAAAAATTATGCAAGTAAGACCGCTGACAGAATTATTAAATATATGTCAGGACTAACTGAAACTTTGGAAGGATATCAAATTTCAAGACTAGAACATTCTCTTCAGAGTGCGACAAAAGCTTTAAAAGCAGGGGAAGATGAAGAAATGATCGTTGCAGCTCTTTTACACGATATTGGAGATGAATTGGCTCCTATGAATCATTCAGAGTACGCTGCAGCAATTTTAAAACCTTATGTTTCGGAAAAAACTCATTGGATAGTTGAAAAACATGGAGAATTCCAAGCATATTATTATGTACATCATTTAGGAGGAGATAGAAATAAAAGAGAAAAATATAAAGATCATAAATATTATCAAGCAACAATTGATTTTTGTGAAAAGTATGACCAGGGTTCTTTTGATCCTAATTATAAATCCTTACCACTAGAGCATTTTGAACCAATGGTAAGAAGAATATTTTCCAGAAAACCTTACTCAAATTAGGTTTTACTTTTATAATCCTTTTATATGAATCAAAAATTATCCAACCAACAAAAAGGTTCTCTTTTGGCATTTATTGGGGTTTTTCTAATCACTCCCGACTCTTTGCTGATTAGACTATCGAACATAGAAACATGGGGAATGTTATTCTATAGAGGAGCAATACCTTTTGTAGTTGTTTTAATCGGTATGTTAATTTTTTATAATAAAAATTTTTTAAAAAAACTATTTGGAATAGGTTATCCAGGAATATTTTATATTTTTAGTTTTTCTGCATGCAATATTACTTTTATATTATCTATCCAGAATACAAATGTAGCTAATACTTTAGTAATGATCGCTCTGGCTCCAATGCTTTCAGCTATATTGGGATCTATATTCTTAAAAGAAGCTCCAGATAAAAAAACTTGGATTGCTATACTTATAACCTTTGTCGCTTGTGTTTATATCTTTTATGATTCCCTTAATTTAGGAAACTTTTTAGGTGATTTTTTTGGTTTAGTTACAGCTCTTGGTCTTGCTTGCAATGCTACTTTAGCAAGATATGCTAAAGATAGAGACCTTGTTCCGTCAGCTGTAATTGGTAAATTGTGTGTTGCAATATTTGCCTTTTTCTTTGTAGAGAGCTTCACATTGACAGGTAATGATATAATTTTCATACCTTTAATGTGTGTAATGTGCGTGGCTATCCCTTTTGTTTTAGTAACTATAGCCCCAAGATTTATAACTGGTGCCGAAGTTAATCTTTTTTTCCTTCTTGAAACTATACTGGGTCCAGTATGGGTTTGGATGGTAATTAAAGAACAACCTAGTTTGGAAACTATTTTAGGTGGCTCAGTTATCATATTAACAATTGCAATTCATTCATTCCTAGCCTTAAAAAAAACATAAATCAGAACTAATTACTTGCAAAATTTTAACTAAGTAATAAGCAGACAAATATATATGCAAAAAGAAGTAACAAAATCATGGGCTTTATTTATTGGAATAGGAATAATCATGATTGCTCATGGTCTTCAAATGCAATTAATGGGTATCAGATCAGTTGTTGAAAATTTTAGTGTAGTTACAACAGGTATATTTATGTCTGGATATTTTACAGGTTACTTTTTAGGATCAAAAACTACTCCCCTGCTAGTTCAAAAAGTTGGTCATATAAGAGTGTTTGCAGCTTTTGCATCTTTAGCTTCATTAAGTGCACTACTAGCTGCAGTTTATGTTAACCCAACAATGTGGACTTTGAGTAGGTTTATAACAGGAATTAGCTTAGTTAGTTGTTATATAGTAACTGAAAGCTGGTTAAATGATAGAGCTACTAATAAAAATAGAGGACAATTACTTTCGGCTTATTTTATAATTCTTTATATTGGACTAGGCATTGGAATGCTTTTGCTTAATGTAAGTGATCCAAAAAATTATGAACCATTTATTTTAGTTTCAGTATTATTGTCTTTAGCTCTGGTTCCAATTCTTTTAACAAAGAGATCTGCGCCTAAATTTAAAAAAATAGGAACTATAAGCGTAAAAGAACTATATGAAATTTCTCCATTGGGAACTGTAAGTTCTTTTTGTACAGGTTTAATACATTCAGCTTTTTTTTCTTTAATGGCTGTATATGCCACAAAGGCAAACTTTACATTATTAGAAACTTCAATCTTGCTTTTCATGGCAACAATGGCTGGAGTGATATTTCAAGGTCCTATTGGTTATTTATCAGATAAATTTGATAGAAGAAAAGCGATAGTTGCTGTTACTTTTTTAGGTGCATTTTTTTCTTTTTTTGCAATTATTTTTGGCGGTCAAGATCTTGTAAATATGTACTTATCAATTGAACTTTCATTTAGTAAAATTTTATTTTTTATTTTAGTTGGGCTTTATTCGGGCATGATGTTACCCTTATTTTCCCTAAATCTTGCACATACTAATGATTTTGTACCTAAGGAAAAATTTGTAGCAGCAGGTGGAGGGTTGCAATTTATATTTGGAATTGGTGCAATAAGTGGTCCTATTATTTGTTCACTTTTTATGAGCTGGTTTGATATAAACGGTTTTTTTGTATTTTTAATAATTGCTCATATCATAATTGGAATTTTTGGTATTTATAGAATGAATGTAAGAGCTGCTGCAGATAACCCAGATTCTGCTTTTACTCCTGTTCCAGCAACAATTACTCCTGCTGGATTAGAATTAGACCCTACAGCAGAGTATATTGAAGAACCTTACACTGAAAAAGTTAAAAAAATGCTTGATAGAAAAGGTGTTAACTACAAAAAAAAAGAAAAATTAATCGAACAAACTATTAAGAACGAAATATAATAAAAATTATTATTATAACAATCCACCTGAGGTTGTGCACAGCATGAACACTAAAATTTAGTCTAACTCTTGAAAAAATAAAAAAATTTTGTTGAAATAAGGAATATAAAAAAAGTTTATGAAGAAAAAAAATAAAAAAATAAAAAATAAGAAAGAAGTAAGTGGGTTAAAAAAAATAACAAGCTTTACTTCTCAATCAATCAAGTCAGCTTATGAGAGCTATAAAAAAAGTCAAAAAATAAAAAAACTTGAAATTGCAAGATTAGAAAAAGTATCTCAAAAAAAAGAGCTAAGATTACGAGAAGAACAAATTAAAAAAGATCAAGAAAAAATATTATTAAAAGAAGAAGAGTATAGATTGCAGGATAAAGAAAGAAAAATAAAAGAGAATGAATTGATTAAAAAAGATAACGAATTATCAAATAAAGAAGATGAGATTAAATTAAAGTTAGAAGAATTAAAATTAAAAGAAAAAGAGATAAAAAATAAACTTGATACACTTAATGTAAAAGAAGAAGAGCAAAAAAGAAAAGATGTGGACCTTAAAGTAAGAGAAGAAGAGCAAAGAATGAAGGAACAAAGAGAGCGAAGAAGAAAATTAAAAGAGCAAAAAATTAAAGCACAACAAGAACAAAAAGATAGAGATTTAGAAAATTTAAAAATTAAAGAATGGGAAGAAAAATTTGATAAAGAACAAAAATTAATGGAAGAAAAAGAAAGAATAAAAGAAGAAAAATTAAGACTAAGAGATTTAGAATATCAAAGATCAAAAAATCTTGACGATTATGATAAAGTAAAAGAAGAACTTGCTTCTAAACTAGAGTCTTTTGATATAAATAAAAATAGTAATAACTAAAAAATTAAATCATAGTAAAATTTAAGCACATTTATTGTGAATAAAGAAAACGCAAGTAAACTTTGGAAAATTATTCAGGAAGCTGGTGATTATTTGCATGGACAGCTACCTGATCATCCTAACCATCCTAAGGGTAGAAATTCGTACGCACATGTAGCGATATGTATTAAAAATAAATTTAATACTAGCTATAAAGATATAGACGACAGTAAATATAATGAAGTTTTAGAATTTATTGATTATTTAAAAAAAAATCCAAATTAATCCAAAACAAAATTACAATTTAAACTTTACTGAACGTAAGTTGTATATGCCCACCACACCACTGCTAAAGCAATTACTACTTCCATTTTTCTCCTTTTGTTGATTCTTTAATTAATATCATTGTTTTGGAAAATAATCTTCTAATTTGCCTTCCCTATAAACATCTGCTGTACAGCAATGAAGTCCACCTCCAAAAGCGTACGCATCTCTCATATCTACTGGAATTACTTCCATGCCAAGTTTATCTAGCTGTTCAGCTTGATAAACTTCACTTTTTTCTACACATACCGTTTTTGGATCTAAAACTAAAACATTCATAGATAGCCAAACTGATGAATAACATAATGGAGGAGGAGAATTGTGGGCAGGTTGAGCAGAATCAACTATTTCCCAATCATTATCTTCAAAAATTTTTCTTTGTTCTTTTGGCAATCTTCTTTGTGGGTTATTAATAATTAATCCTGGTTTAATAGGTGTAAAGGTTGCATCAATATGTATTGGGTAAGGATCCCCAGGAAAATTTACTCCATGAACTCTATGGTTTTTATAATGCCTTTTCAACCAATCTATTCCTTTTAAATTTGTTGTAAAACCATGCTGAACAATTAAATCTTTACCAAATCTTAATATGTCAGCTGCATCAAACAAAGGTTCTTCTTCGGTAGTTACAAAAAATTTTTTTTCAGTCCATTCAAGTCTTTTTTGATCCCCTATTTTATCAGACAAATAATCTTTTCTATAATCAGCATCAGTTAATCTTGGTTTTGGGGCAGACTCGTGTTTCATATTAGGATCTGAATTATAGTATTTTTGAATAAGAGGTCTGTAGTTTAAGTACTCAAACCATCTACATCTATAACTCATTGTTGCTTCTAACATTTCGTTACCGACTGTTAAAATAACGTCTCTAGCTGGCATACATCCAAACATACTTTCTGCTTTCCAATCGGGAGTTGATATTTTTTGATTAAAATTTAATGGTTCGGGTCTATCTACTTTAATTCCTCTTTTTGTTAACATGTTAGAAAAATTATCTAAAAGTTCGTTTGCTTTATCAATGGTATCCTTTGTTCTAGGGCCATATTGTCCTTTCATATCAGAATCTTCTGGTACTTTTGCATCTAAAGCCGGTTCAGGAGCTGGGATGCAACAACCATCAGCCTTACCAACGATTACATGTTTTAAAGGATCCCATTCGTTCCAACTGTTAACAATAATTTTTTCTGAGCTCATTTAAACTAGTTTAATGCGATAAATCTTCTATTACTCTTTATTATCAAGCTATAATAAAACATAGCAATAAAAATTAAAAAACCACCCACAATAGTATTTGTTCCTGGAATTTCATTAATTCCTAACCAGGGAAGCCATACCCAAAATATTCCTCCAATTACTTCTGTTAAAGATAACAGCGTTAGTTCCGTTGCTGGAATATTTTTTGATGCGCTTGCATATAATATCATACCCAAACAAACTACTGTTCCATGTACAGCAAACAAAGCTTGATTTTTACTTGATGAAACAAAACTTATATCTTTACTAATAATCACAACCAAAGATACAATAAAACAAATTAGACCCGCAAGTGCAACTGTAGTAAATTTTGGGGTTTCTTTTCTCCACCTTAAGCTTACTGAAAAAACTGAAAATCCTACTGAGGATGTTAAGCCTAATATAAAACCAAAGAAAGTATTTTTCTCATCATTTCCAAAAGCCATTATCATAATTCCTACTGTAGCAATTCCAATTGATATCCAAACATTGGTTGATATCGTTTCTTTTAAAAATAAAAAACCTAATAAAGCTGTAATAAATGGCATTGCTGCAAGACAAAGAAGAGTTATTGCTGCTGAAGTATTAGTTATAGACCAAATAAATGTGATCATTGCGAGAGCCAGACCTGTCCCTCCTATAATTCCTGAGATGCCTATTTTTTTATAATTAGAAATAAAGTTTAATCCTTCTTCCAAATAAAGATAAACATTTAGTAAAGCAAAAATAACTAAACCTCTTGTAAATAAATACTGCCAAGGAACTGTATGAGCATCATTTATATTACGAACTATATATGGACCAAATGACCAAAAAATACCTGCCAACAAAACTATCGGTATAGCAAATTTTGGATTTTTTAATTCATTCATCTCGGATTATTTATACCAATTAGCAAAATCCTCAACAAAATTTGATTATATAATTTTAGCTTAATTAATCCCTGTAGGTGTATAACATTCAATAAAATCACCTTTTTTAAATTTATCTTTTCCACTAGGAAACAAACCCCAGGCATTT
>CACDKW010000016.1 GCA_902553465.1 uncultured Pelagibacteraceae bacterium
TTAACTTTTTTTTACCATTTAACTTTTCCATTTAGATGAATATTCTTTTTGCCATTAATAATTTTACCTATTACATAAGGTTTAAAATTTTTTGTAAAATATTTTTTAATTTTATTTACGTTTTTTGATTTAATTATTATACAAAAACCAACACCACAATTAAAAGTTTTTAACATTTCTTTATCACTTACCCCTTGAGAGTATAACCATTTAAAAATTTTATTTGGTTTTATTTTATCCAAATAAATTTTTGCAGACAAATTAGAAGGTAAAACCCTAACAACATTTCCCTCTAAGCCTCCACCGGTAATATTTGCACATCCATTTAATAATTTTTTATCGACCAGTTTTAAAATTTCTCTAACATAAATTTTTGTTGGCTTAATTAATTCTTTTTTTAAATAATTATTTTTTTTAAACTTTATTTTTTTTTTTTTTAAAATATATCTTACTAAAGAAAAACCATTCGAATGTAATCCACTTGATGGAATACCAAGTATTAAATCATTTGGTTTTATTTTTGATTTATTTAAAATTTTTTTTTTATCTACTATTCCTACTGAAAAGCCAGCAATATCAAATTTTCCTTTTGAATAAGTTCCAGGCATTTCCGCAGTTTCACCACCAACTAGTTCACAGTTAGAAATTTTACATCCTTTATTTATACCTTTAATAATTTGATTTAATTTTCTTAAATCAATTTTATTTATTGAAATATAATCCAAAAAAATTAGTGGTTTAGCTCCTTGAACGATTATGTCATTTACACACATTGCTACAAGGTCAACGCCTATAGTATCAAATTTGTTTAGTTCATTTGCAATTTCAATTTTCGTTCCAACACCATCCGTGCTTGTTACCAACTGGGGGTTTTTTATATTTTTAGGGATATTAGTAATTGAGCCAAATCCACCAATATTTTGAAAATTCTTACTATTTCTACTTTTTTTTGATAATGAAGATATGAATTTTACGAAATTATCAGCAGCTTTAATATTAACGCCACTCTTTTCGTATGTTAAGTTATTGTTTTTCATGTTGGTCAATATTATTAAAATAAAAAATAAATTTAATATTTCATTTTATATATTCTTTATATTTTTCTTGATAATTTTTGCAAAGTTTTCCACAATCACTGCTAAAGCTAATACTTATAAAATAACAGATTTAGAAATATCTCAACCATACGATAACAATTTTAATAAAGATGTTGTAATTGACAAGGCTTTTAAAAAAGCTTTTGAACGAATTATATTAAAAATTACAACACTTAAAGAAAATGAAATAGAATATTTAACGAACTTGAAAACTATTTACAGTTTGGTTGAATCTTTTTCAATTGTAGATGAAAAATTTATTGATAATAAGTATATTTCAACCTTTGAAGTTGAATTTAATAAAAAACAATTATTTGGTTATTTAGAGAAAAAAAAAATTTTTCCATCTACTCCAAAAAATAGAGATATACTTCTAGTTCCTATTTTAATTAACAACAAAAAAAATCAAATTTCATTATTTTCTGAAAATATTTTTTATGTAAATTGGAATAAATTTAACGAAAAGCATTTTCTCTTAAATTACATTTTACCAAATGAAGACATAGAAGATATTAATCTAATAAAAAAAAATGCACATAATATAGAAGAATATGATTTTAAAGAAATTATCTCAAAATATGTAATTAACGATTATATAATATTAATCTTATTCCAAAAAGAAAATAGTCTTAATGCACTTATAAAAACAAATTTAAATAATAAAAAATTTATATCAAATACAAAATTTGATTCCTATCAAAACCAATCTATAGAAAATATAATCAAAGAATTAAAATTTGAGTTTGAAAATCAATGGAAACAATTAAATGTAATCAATATATCTATTAAATTACCAATAACACTTTCGATAAATTCAAAGAATCATAATTTGATAAGAGATTTAGAAAAAAAGCTTTACGAATTAGATTTAGTTGCAAGTTTTTACATTGATACTTTTTCAAATGAAAAAATAATTTATAAAATAATTTATAACAGTACACCAGATAAATTTATAAATGAATTTGTAAATAGTGATATGAAATTGAATACGAGTGACTCAATTTGGAGTATAGAATGAAAGATTTAAATCAATTATTATTAAATTTTAAGCAAAATCAAAATTTTAATTACAATGATTTTTATGTAAGCAAAAGTAACTATTATGCTTTTCAATTAATAGAAAAATGGCCCAAATGGGAAAAAAATATTTTAAACATATGTGGTGAAAAATATAGCGGGAAAACTCATCTCTCAAATATTTTTTTAAATAAAAATGGAGGAATTAAAGTAGAGGAAAAAGAAATTAATAATGAGATTTTTAAAAAATTTAAATTATACGAAAATATAATAATTGATAATTATGATAATAAAGTAGATGAAAAATTAATATACTCTATATTTAATTTAGCCGATCAAGATAATAAATATTTAATAATTAATTCAATAAATCCTATAAATAAGATTGATTTTAAATTGAATGACTTAAAATCAAGATCAAAAAATTGTTTATTTGCGCAAATTGAAAATCCTGATGATGAACTGATGTTTGCAATAATACTTAAAAGTTTTTCTGATAGACAAATTCAAATTGATAAAAAACTAATTGATTTCATCACTAAAAGAATAGACAGATCATATGGTAAAATTGCTGATTTTATATATAAAGTTGATGAGTTGAGCTTAAAAAAAAGGAAGGCAATAGATTTAAAAACAATTAAAGAAATATTATAGGTAACCAGTTGAATAAATACAGAAGTCATACTTGTGGAGAATTAACCATTGAAGACAAAAATAAAAACATATCTTTAAGTGGTTGGATAAATAAAAAAAGAGATCATGGAAATTTACTTTTTTTAGATTTGAGAGATAATTATGGTGTAACTCAATGTGTAATAGAAAACAGTCATAAAAAATTTAAGGAATTAGAAAAGTTATCATTAGAGACGGTAATAAAAGTTGATGGAAAGGTATTAGAAAGAAGTAAAGATACAATTAATAAAGATTTAAGTACGGGTGAAATAGAAATTTCAATAATTTCATACGAAGTATTGGGCAAAACAAAAGAATTACCATTACCAGTTTTTTCAGATCAAGAATATGCAGAAGAAATTAGATTAAAATACAGATTTTTAGATTTGAGAAGAAAAAAAATTCATCAAAACATAATTTTGAGATCAAAAGTTATTTCTTTTATTAGGTCTGAAATGCAAAAATTTGGCTTTTTAGAATTTCAAACTCCTATTTTAACTTCATCAAGTCCAGAAGGAGCCAGAGATTTTTTAGTTCCTAGCCGATTAAACCCTGGAAAATTTTATGCACTGCCACAAGCGCCACAACAATTTAAACAACTTATAATGGTTTCTGGTTTTGATAAATATTTTCAAATAGCACCATGTTTTAGAGATGAGGATGCTAGAGCCGATAGAAGTCCAGGAGAATTTTACCAATTAGATTTAGAAATGTCTTTTGTAGAACAAGAAGATGTTTTTAAAGTAGTAGAAAAACTGATGACAAGTGTTTTTAAAAAATTTTCAAGTAAAAAAATGCTTTATGAAAAATTTCCTAAAATAACTTATTCTGATGCAATGTTAAAATATGGAACTGATAAACCAGATTTAAGAAACCCTTTAATTATTAGTGACTTAACAAAAATATTTAATAGGGAAGATGTAAAATTTGATATATTCAAAAAACTTGTAAAAAATGGATCTATTGTTAGAGGAATAGTTACAAAAAAAACTAAAGACAAACCAAGAAGTTTTTTTGATGGTATAGATAAATGGGCAAAAGAAGAAGGGGCCTCTGGGCTAGCTTATTTTACTATAGAAAAAGACTCTGAAATAAAAGCAAAAGGACCAGTTGGAAAATTTTTTAGTTCAGACTCGATAAATGAAATAATGAAAATATCAAATGCTGAAGTAGGTGACAGTATATTTTTAGCATGTGGAAAAGTTAAAGAAGTAGAAAAAATACTTTCCAATGCAAGAGATAAAATAGCTGATGAATTAAAACTAGTTAGTAACGATATTTTTGCATTTTGTTGGATTGTTGACTATCCAATGTTTGAGGAGGACGAAAAAACTAAAGAAATTATTTTTAGTCATAATCCTTTTTCTATGCCTCAAGGAGATTTAAAAAACCTAGACTTATCAAAACCACTTGAAATTAAAGCTTATCAATATGATATTGTTTGCAATGGAGTAGAATTATCTTCAGGCGCAATTAGAAATCATATTCCTGAATTAATGTATAAATTATTTTCAGTTGCCGGATATGACAAGAAAACAGTTGATGAAAAATTTAGTGGAATGATTAATGCTTTAAGTTATGGAGCACCACCTCATGGTGGAATAGCTCCAGGCATTGATCGAATAATAATGCTGTTAGCTGGAGAGAAGAATATAAGAGAAGTTACGATGTTTCCAATGAACCAAAATGCACAAGATTTAATGATGAATGCTCCATCAGAGATTGAAGATGAACAACTAAAAGAGCTAAATTTATCTCTCAAAAAAAAAAAATAATTATTTTTTTCCTTTTAAATTTATTCTTATATCAGATAGATCAACTAATTTTTTTTTATAATTACTCCTTAAAAATCCTTTACTTGATATATCTTTAACAATCTTTAAAAGTTGACCGTGGTCATCATTTATATCTTCTAATTTTTCGCCCAGTTTTTCTGAACTTCCAATAGACGGGGTATGAGCTAGATCTTCTCTATTTGAATAAGAAATTGCTAATTCCCTAAATATATAGTCAAGAATTGAGGATGCACTTAAAATTCTATCATTTCCATGTACTTTACCAGACGGTTCAAACTTAGTTCCAACATAAGCACTAACAAATTCGTCCAAAGGAACCCCGTATTGCAAACCCAATGAAATAGCTATAGCAAAATTATTCATCAAAGCTTTCACCAATTCACCTTCTTTACTGGTATCAATAAATATTTCTCCTATTTTTCCATCCTCATATTCTCCTGTATGAAGATATACCTTATGATCACCAATTGTTGCCTTTTGAATGTAGCCTTTTCTTCTATCAGGCATGCTAAATCTTTTGTGATTTTCGCTGGTATTATTTTTTAAGCTTAAATTACTGATTTTAGGGTTAGATTTTAACTCAGATATTATATCTAATTTATTACTATCATTGTTACTTCTATTAGTACTATTTTCTACTTTATCTAAATTTTTTGTTTTTCTATTATCTAGTTTGACATCGATGATTTCAAACTTACCATCATCTCTTTTTTCTAAATTCTTAATCTCAGAATCATTAATTTCATCTAAATAATGACTAACTTTAAATGTGCAATTATAGTAAGTTTCAACCAAGTATTTCGCCATATTTCCCTTAAATTTTTTTTTGAATCTTGTAAAAATTATTTTATATACAAATTATAATTTTAGTCTAATTTATTTTTTACAATTTTAAATTGAATAATTTATTAAAATTTTATGTTGACACTATTTAAAGAAATTTTTACTTGGTGGAATCACCAAACTATTGGAACGAGACTTACAGTATTATTTTTTGGAAAAATGGTAGGTAAAGATAGTTTTGGAAATAAATATTATACTACAAAAAAAGGAAAAAGAATTATTATTTATAACGGTGAAGTCGATGCTTCAAAAATACCAAACGAATGGTATTCTTGGATGCATTTTACTTCTAATAAAATTGAGAATGTACATGAATTAAAAAAGTTCGATTGGCAAAAACCTCATAGACCAAACCTTACAGGATCAAATCAAGCTTATAATCCTAAAAATAATAAAGATGCAATCAAAAAAAAATATAAAACTTGGCAAAAATAAAATACATATATTTTATTACTTAATTCTATCATTGCTATTTAGTACTTATTCATTTTCAACCGATGTAAGTTCTATTATAGAGCCAAAAATACTCTGGAGAAACAATATCGATTTTGTTGAAATTAAAATACTAGACAAAGTTAGTTCAAAAACAAGTCAATTGACTTTAGATATAAACAAAGAAACTAAATTTGAAAATTTAATTATTAAAGTATTAAAATGTAAAAATTCGGAATTTGATGATAATCCAGAAGTTACTGCATATATGCAAGTTCAAGACATTACATTTGATAACAATGACCAAGTGTTTGTATTCAATGGTTGGACATTTTCATCCAGTCCCTCAATAACATTATTTGACCATCCCGTTTATGATATATGGCTTTCTAAATGTTATTAAATTATTTTTTCGTTATCTAACCAAGAAACGTTGAAATCAGATTTAACAAATTTAGGATGACTTAAAAGTTTTTTATGTAACTCTATCGTTGTTGTAATACCTTCAATTACAAACTCGTCCAAAGACCTTTTCATTCTTTGAATAGCTTCAGTTCTGTTTCTTCCATGGCAAATTAACTTACAAACCATACTATCATAGTATGGTGTCACTTTGTAACCTTGGAATATCGAACCATCAACTCTAGTTCTAAAACCCGAAGGTTGATGACACATGCTTATAGTACCTGGTGAAGGTTGAAAATTTTTACTAGCATCTTCAGCGTTAATTCTACATTCAATTGCATGACCCCTTGGTTTTATATCAGTTTGCTTAAGAGCCGTATCTCCTGTAAAAGCAATATTTATTTGTTCTTTGATAATATCAATACCTGTAACCATTTCTGATACTGGATGTTCAACTTGAACTCTTGTATTCATTTCTAGAAAAAAAAATTTTCCATCTTCATAAATAAACTCTACTGTCCCAGCGCCTTCGTAACCAATTTTACTTACCATATTTACTGTTTTCTCAAATAAATCTTTTCTAACATTATCACTTAAAATAGGGCTTGGTGTTTCCTCAATTAATTTTTGATGTCGTCTTTGAACAGAACAGTCTCTTTCATGCAAATGAATAGTTCTATTTTTTCCAGATAAAACCTGTACTTCAATATGACGTGGATTTTGAAAAAATTTTTCTATATATATTTCGTCATTACCAAAATATTTTTGCGCTTCCGATTTAGCAGTTGCAAACAAAGCATCAAATTCAGACTCTTTATTAACTATTTTCATTCCTTTTCCCCCTCCTCCAGCAGAGGCTTTTATTAAAACAGGAAAACCAATTTTTTTACAAATTTCTTTAGCTTGGTTTATATCTTTTACTCCACCATCGGAACCTTCAATAACTGGAAGTCCATATTGTTTAGCAATTTTTTTTGCTTGTATTTTATCTCCCATCATTTGAATTAATTTTGAAGAAGGGCCAACAAATTTAATTTTATAATCCTCTAAAATTTTTGCAAACTCTGGATTTTCTGATAAAAAACCATAACCTGGATGAACAGCCTCCGCATTTGTTAACTCTATAGCAGACATTATTGCAGGAATATTTAAATAACTATTTAAAGGTTGATGAGTTCCAACACATACACTTTCATCTGCTAATCTTACATGCATACTGTCTCTATCTACATCTGAATGGATAGCTACAGTTGAAATTCCCCATTCTTTGCAAGCCCTAATAACTCTTACGGCAATCTCACCCCGATTCGCAATTAATATTTTTTTAAACATTACTCAAGAACTATAATTTTTTGATCAAACTCGACTGGCTGACCATCATCAACACAAATTTCTTTAACTATACCGTCTGATGTTGATGGAACATGATTCATAGTTTTCATTGCCTCTATAATCATAACGGTGTCTCCTTTTTTTATTTTTTTTCCAATCTCTACGAATTTTTTTCCTCCCGGTTCTGGTGCAAGATAAGCAGTTCCGACTATAGGACTTTTAATAATTATTTTATCTGATAAATCTATTTCTTCTTCTACATTAGTATCCCTAGATTCAATATTGATATCCTTTATTGATTTTTTTAAATCTTCTAAGGCTTGTACTAGTTTAATTATAATTTTTTTATCTATTTCCATTTTTTAGCAATTCTTGCATTGCATTTATGGCCAAAATATATCCATTTGAACCAAGACCACAAATAATTCCTGTTGCCACATTGCTTATGAGTGATTTTTGTCTAAATTCTTCTCTTTTGTATATATTTGAAATATGTAATTCTATAATTGGTTTTTTAAATATATCTAGTGCATCACGTATAGACACAGATGTATGGGTATATCCTGCCGCATTGATTATTATTCCATCGTACTCTTTTCTAGCATTTTGTATTTTAGTTACTATCTCACCTTCTAAATTTGATTGGAAAAAATCTAATTTTATTCCTATTTTTTTTGAGTATTCTAAACATAAATTTTTTAAATCATTAAATGTAATATTTCCATATTGGGATTGTTCTCTTTCACCTAATAGATTAAGATTTGGACCATTAATAATTATTATATTGCTCACAGTAAACTTATAATGCATGAAAATTAAAAATAAAATAAAAATTAAAGTAAATGGAAGAAAAGTTCTTTTTGACAATAAAGAGTCAGTAGGAAGTTTAATTAAAAAACTCAATATACCTTTAAATAAGGTAGCTATTGAGCTAAATAAAAAAATTTTGGATAAAAAAAAAATAAACAAAATTATGATAAAAAATAATGATAATATTGAAATAGTGCATTTTATAGGAGGGGGCTAATGAAAAAAAAAGATTTTTTAAAAATTGACAAAAAAAAATTTAGCTCAAGACTTATTGTTGGAACTGGAAAATATAAAAATATGTCTGAGTGTGCAAAAGCAATAAAAATATCTGGGGCAGAAATAGTAACTGTAGCTGTAAGAAGAGTAAATATCTCTGATAAAAATAGACCACTTTTAATGGATTATATTGATCCAAAAAAAATAACTTATTTACCAAATACAGCAGGTTGTTTTAATTCTGATGAAGCATTAAGAACTCTAAGACTTGCAAGAGAAATAGGTGGTTGGAAATTAGTTAAATTAGAAGTTCTTGGTGATAAAAAAAGCTTGCTTCCTGATATGATTGAAACATTAAAATCAACAGAAGTTTTAACTAAAGAGGGTTTTAAAGTAATGGTGTATTGCAACGATGATCCTTTAATGGCAAAAAAACTAGAAGATGTTGGAGCATGTGCAATAATGCCATTAGCAGCTCCAATAGGATCTGGATTGGGCATTCAAAATAAATTGAATATAAAAATAATTAGAAGACAAACAAATCTACCTTTAATAATAGACGCTGGCTTGGGATCAGCTTCTGATGCATCTATAGCCATGGAAATGGGATGTGATGGAGTTTTGATTAATACAGCAATAGCAAAAGCAAAAAAACCCTATCAAATGGCAGAAGCAATGAAATTGGCCGTAATTGCAGGTAGAAAATCTTTTTTATCAGGCAGAATTAAAAAAAATATTTTTGGCGAAGCATCATCTCCAAAAAAAGGAAAAATTTAACTATTTTTTATAATTTTTTTTATAGAATTTCTTTTTTTTAAATTTTCTTTTTTTTAAGTTAAAATTTTTAACTTCTGGTTTTAAAATTTCTAATTTTTTTAAACTAGAAACTTTTTCAACTTTTTTGATTACTTTGTTAGTTTTAGACAAAAACTCAATCTCATAATCATCAATTTCCAATGAGTTTTTTTCAAATATGTTTATTTCAATTTTATTTTTAATTTTAAAATAATTAAAATCATCCATATAAGTTTCTTTTATGAATTTACATATCTTTTCATTTAAATATAGTTTGACTATCTTTGCACTATTTTCGAGAGTTTTTAATTCTACTAATTTTATAATTTTTAAAGCAAAAGTTTCATTTGATAGTTTTAAGCTCCATTTAACATTGCTTTCTCTTAATCTTTGTCTAGACATTTCAAGTAGACCAAAATTACTTATTCTTCCAATTTGAATTCTGGCTCTATCATTCCTACATTTGTCTTTGAGTTTCTTTTCTACTAATCTTTTATTTGAGTAATTTAACATATCGATAAAATCGATAATTATTAAACCCGATAAATCTCTCAATTTCACCTGTCTTGATATTTCTTCAGCTGCTTCTAGATTTGTATCTAATGCAGTGCTTTCTACATTTTTTTGTTTAATTGAGCTACCAGAGTTAACATCAATCGATACTAATGCTTCAGTTGGATTTATTACCAAATATCCTCCTGATTTTAATTTTATTTCTGACTCAAAAATTTCATAGAGTTTTGAATCAATGTTTTGTTTAAAAAACAAAGGTATTTTATCTCTATATTTTTTAATTTTTTTTACATTATTTGGCATTACTAGTTTCATATAATTTTTAGCTTTTTGGTATCCCTCATTGCCTTCAACAATAATACTTTGAGTTTCTTCGTCATACATATCCCTTATAGATCTCTTTATAATGTCACTTTCTTGATGGATTAAATTTGGAGCAATAGAATTAATTGCCTTCTCTTTTATTGTATTCCATATATTAATTAAATTTTTTAAATCATTTTCAATTTCATTTTTTGTTTTGTTTGATCCGGCAGTTCTAACAATTAATCCCATTTCTTTTGGTATTTGTATTTCGTTTAAGATTTTTCTAATTTTTTTTCTTTCTGCGGGGTTAAAAATTTTTCTAGAGATACCACCTCCTTTTGGAGTATTGGGCATTAGAACAATATACTTTCCTGCTATTGATATAAAAGTAGTTAATGCAGCACCCTTAAAACCCCTCTCATCTTTTATTACTTGAGTTAAAATTACTTGGTTAGGTTTTATAACTTCCTGGATTTTATATCTTCTTGCGGGATATCTCTTTTCTTTTTTGCTTTCTTCTATTTTATTTTCTAATGGAGTTTTGTCTATTGGGTCCTGAACAGCTGGAGGTAAATTATTTTCATCTAAATTTTCTATATTTTCATCTTCAATACTTTGCTCAGTTTTTTCATCTTCTTTAATTAATTCCTCTCTAACTTTTTCTTCTTCTTCTTTAATTTTTTCTAAATCACTTTGAGGTATTTGATAATATTCAGATTGAATATCATTAAAAGACAAAAAACCATGTCTTTCTCTTCCAAAATCAATAAATGCTGCTTGTAAAGACGGCTCTATCCTACTTACTTTTCCAAGATAGATGTTATTTTTAATTAAACTGTTGTTTATACTTTCATACTCATAATCCTCAATATTATCTTCGGATTTAAGTACAACTCTAGTTTCATTTGGATGCGATGCATCAATGTATAAATTTTTTGCCATAATTTTTTATTATTTTTATTCATGTTTTTTTATAAATTCTGTGCCTTATGTTTAACAAATTCATAAACTAAATAATACAAAAATGAGCAATTTGATCAAAAAAACAGTTATATTTTTATTGGGAGGAGCTTTAACTTCATTTGTTGCAATCATTGCTTTACTTTGGATTTATTCAAGCAAACTACCAGATTATAAATTTTTAAAAATGTATAAGCCAGCAGTTTCAAGTAAATTGTATTCTGGCGGAGGAGAATTAGTTAGTGATTTTTCGTCTGAGAAGAGAATTTTTGTTCCTTACGATTCTATACCAAAAATTGTTATTAATTCTTTTCTATCAGCCGAAGATAAAAATTTTTTCTCTCACCCAGGAGTTGACGCCAAAGGTATAGTGAGAGCAACAATTAATAATATTTCAAATGTTCTTTCGTCAAAAAGGCTGGAAGGAGCCTCAACAATAACTCAACAAGTAGCTAAAAATTTTCTTCTAACAAATGAAGTTAGTATTAATAGAAAAATTAAGGAAGCCATACTTGCGTTTAGAATTGAAAGAGCACTATCAAAAGAAAGAATATTAGAACTATATCTTAATCAAATATATTTAGGAGAAGGCTCTTATGGAATAGCTTCTGCAAGCCTGGAATATTTTGACAAACCTATAAGCAAATTAAATTATGCTGAGGCTTCACTTTTAGCTGCCCTTCCGAAGGCACCAAGCAGATATAATCCTTTTAAAAACGCTGAATTAGCAAAATATAGAAGAAATCTAGTTATAAAAAATTTATTAGAAAATTCTTATATTGATAAAAAAAAATATTCTAAATTAATTAACTCAGAAATAAAATTAAGAAAAAGAAAAAAAAAATATTTAGAAGATGCAAGATATTATGTAGAAGATGTAAGAAAATATCTTGTTGAAAAATATGGTTTTAATAAAATTTATAAACAAGGGTTTATAATAAAGACTCCTATTAATTTAGAATTACAATCTATTGCTACGCAATCCTTAAGAGAAGGATTAGAGGAGTATGACAGAAGAAAAGGTTGGCGTGGCCCTATATTAAATAAAAAAATTACAAAACAATGGAATAAAAATTTAAAAAAATATAGATTAGAAAAAACAATTGGATGGAATTTAGCTATTGTTAAAGAAATTAATAAATTTTCATTAGAGATAGAAACTGAAAATAAAAATCAAGGAATCATAAAATATAAAGATGCATCTTGGACAAAAAAAGAATTAGATCAAATTTTTAAAAAAGGTGATGTTATTTATGTAAAAAAAATTAAAGATAACTTTTATAGCTTAAAACAAATCCCAAAAGCAAATGGAGGAATAGTAGTGTTAAATCCATATAATGGAAGAGTTCTTGCTATTTCAGGTGGATTTAGCTTTAAATTAAGTGAATTTAATAGAGCCACTCAAGCTCTTAGACAACCAGGCTCAGCTTTCAAACCTTTTGTTTACGCTTTAGCTTTGGAAAATGAATTTACACCATCTACACTTATTTTAGATGCGCCAGTTGTTCTTGATCAAGGAGAAGATTTAAAAATGTGGAAACCAGAAAATTACGGTAAAAAATTCTATGGTCCTTCTACGATTAGGACAGGGCTTGAAAAATCTAGAAACCTGATGACTGTTAGAATTGCTCAAGAAATTGGAGTTGATAAAATTGCAAATTTTGCAAAAAATTTAAAGATTTATGATAATCCAGAGAAATTATTATCAATTTCATTAGGATCTGCAGAAACAACTTTATTAAAACTAACTTCAGCATACAGTTCATTTGTAAATGGTGGTAAATTAATTGAACCAATATTTTTAGATAGAATTCAAGATAGTGAAGGAAATACTATTTTTAACTCTGAAAAAAGAATCTGTGAAAAATGTAAAGAAATTTCCTACTTAGGAAAAGATGTGCCAAAAATTAAAGATAACTTTATACAAATTATTTCAGAAGAAACTGCATATCAAATTACATCAATGTTAGAGGGAGTTGTTAAAAGAGGAACTGGAAGAAAACTAAAAGATTTAAACTTAGATTTAGCAGGAAAAACTGGAACAACAAATGAAAATACGGATGCATGGTTTGTTGGTTTTACTTCAAATTTAGTTATAGGTGTTTATGTAGGGCATGATGAACCTAAAACTCTTGGTAAGCATGAAACAGGTTCAAAAACTGCAATGCCTATTTTTAAATCATTTATAAAAAAAGCAATAAAAAGAGGTGATGCAAGACCTTTTAAAGTAGCAAAAAATATTAAATTTTTAGTAGTAGATCAAAAAACCGGAAGAAAAGCAGATTTTGGGTCCAAAACAACCATAATTGAAGCATTTAAAAAAAGTGATTTAACAAAGAATTTTTTAATTTACGATGATTTCAATTTAAAATTGGATAAAAATAATATATTAAAATTTTATTAATGAATACTGACTTTTCAAATTATCAAAATCAAATAAAAAAAATAAGCCTTAGAATCCAGGAGTATCTTTGAAAAACAAGATATTTATTCTAAACTACAAAATATAAACAAAATAATTTTAAAACCAAATTTTTGGGAAAATAAATCTAAGGCTGAAAAAATTTTAAAAGAAAAAAAACTTTATGAAGATTTAGTTCAGAGTTACGAATCTTCTTTAAAACAATTTAGTGAAATTGTAGACTTGTATAACCTTGCCTTAGAAGAAAATAATCAAATAATTTTAAAAGAAACCGAAAAAAATATTTTGAACTTACATAAAAATATAAAAAAAAATGAAGTTAAGTGTTTTTTATCTAATGAAGCTGATAGCTTGGATGCATACCTAGAAATACATGCGGGAGCTGGTGGAACCGAAAGTCAAGACTGGGCTGAAATGCTAAGAAGAATGTATACGAAATGGGCATCAAGCAAAAATTATAAATATCAATTAATTAGTGAACATAAGGGAGATGAAGCAGGAATTAAATCATCAACTATTAAAATAGTTGGAAATTTTATTTATGGATTTTTAAAATCAGAATCCGGAATACATCGTTTGGTAAGAATATCTCCATTTGACTCGGGAGCTAGAAGACATACAAGTTTTGCAAGTGTTTGGGTTTACCCAGTTATTGACGAGAGTATAAAAATTGAAATACAAGACAAAGATTTACGTATTGATACCTATAGATCTAGTGGGGCAGGCGGACAACATGTTAATACTACTGATAGCGCTGTAAGAATAACCCACCTACCAACAAAAATTGTTGTTCAGTGTCAAAACGATAGATCACAGCATAAAAATAAAGAAACTTGTATTAGCATGCTAAAAGCAAGACTTTACGAATATGAATTAAAAAAAAAAGAACAAAAATTAAAAAACTCAGAAGAATTAAAATCAGATATTGGATGGGGGCATCAAATTAGATCATATGTTTTGCATCCATATAGGATGGTTAAAGACAACAGAACAAATTTTGAAAGTTCAAGTCCTGACAAAGTATTAGACGGTGAAATTGACGAATTTTTAGAAAGTTCACTTTATAAATTAAATGATTAAAAATTTATTTAAAACATTAATTATAATATTAACGTTATTTATAATATTCATAGGATATCTTTCATATTTTGGGTTTACAACATCAAAGTTTAATTCAGTTATAAAAGATAAAATTAAAAAACAAAATAGCGATTTAGATATAGATTTAAAGAAAGTAAAGTTACATCTAGATTTAAAAAATATAGCAATAAAAATTAAAACCAAAAATCCAAAAATAATTATAAAAAATTCTGAAAAAATTGAATTGAAAGAAATTTCATCAAATATTATGTTATCTTCATATTTTCAAAATAAATTTGCTATAAAAAATCTTTTAATAGAGAGTAAAAAAAACGAAGTAAAAAATTATATAAATTTTTATAAAAATATAAATAATTCACTAGAACTTATTTTAATAAATCAACTTATTAAACAAGGAAAAGCTCAAATAAATAT
>CACDKW010000017.1 GCA_902553465.1 uncultured Pelagibacteraceae bacterium
ATACTGATTTTGAAATTAAAGATGGCTCTATATTAATAGCTGCAATAACATCTTGTACTAATACTTCTAATCCAAACGTTTTAATCGGAGCAGGTTTGTTGGCAAAAAAAGCTATTAAATTTGGGTTAAAAACAAAACCATGGGTAAAAACTTCATTAGCACCAGGATCGCAAGTAGTAACTGATTATTTGGAAAAAGCAGGTCTTAATAAATACCTAGATGAATTAGGATTTAATTTAGTTGGCTATGGATGCACAACATGTATTGGAAACTCAGGTCCATTGCCTGATAATATTGTAGAAGCAATTGAAAAAGAAAATATATATGCTGTATCAGTTTTATCTGGTAATAGAAATTTTGAAGGTCGTATATCTCCACACATAAAAGCAAATTATTTAGCATCACCCCCACTTGTTGTTGCTTATGCTTTAGCTGGTCATATGGAGGTAGATTTATATAAAGATCCTTTAGGAAAAGATAAAAATGATAAAGATATTTTTTTAAAAGATATTTGGCCTTCAAATAAAGAAATAGAAGATACTTTAAGTGAGGCATTAAACGCAAAAATGTTTATCGAAAGATACTCCAATGTTTCCGAAGGACCAGTTCAATGGCAAAAAATTAAAACTGAAAAAAGTAGTATTTATAATTGGGATGAAGAATCAACATATGTAAAAAGACCACCTTTTTTTGATAATATGTCGGATGAACCAGAGGGATTTAAACAAATTAAAGATGCGAGACCATTATTGATTTTAGGAGATATGGTCACAACTGATCATATTTCTCCAGCAGGATCTATTCAAAAAGAGAGTCCAACTGGTGAATATTTTATGGAACATCAAATTTTACCAAAAGATTATAATTCTTATGGATCAAGAAGGGGAAATCACGAAGTTATGATGAGGGGTACATTTGCTAATATAAGAATTAGAAATGAGATAGCGCCAGAGACAGAAGGTGGTTTTACAAAGTTATTTCCAGAGGGAAAAGTAATGAACGTTTACGATGCTGTAGTGGAGTACAAAAAAAGAGGAACCGATTTAGTGGTAATAGGTGGAAAAGAATATGGCACAGGTTCATCTAGGGACTGGGCAGCAAAAGGTACCAAATTATTAGGAATTAAAGCAGTTATAGCTGAAAGTTTTGAAAGAATTCATAGATCTAACCTTATTGGAATGGGAATATTACCTTTACAATTTATAGATGGAATGAATAGATTAAACTTAAAACTTAAAGGGTCCGAACTAATCAGTATTTTAAATATTGAAAATGGCGTATTGCCTGGAGATAAATTAAATTTAGAAATAAAATATTTATCAGGGGACATAAAAAAAATAAAAACATTGTGCAGAATTGATACAAAAAATGAGTTAGAATATTATAAAAATGGTGGAATCTTACAATATGTATTAAGAAATATGATTTAATATGGAAGAAGATATATCAATAATAGACACGAATACCAGAATTGAAAAAATAAAAAATTTTTTTATTAAAAATAAAAAATATTTAATTACAATTTTATCATTAATCATATTAATTATTTTTGCTTTCTTTGCTTATAATGAAATGCAAAATAAAAAAAATAAAAATTTAGCTGAAAAATATAATGATATTATTATAAATTTTGAATCAACAGATAAATCAAAATTTAAAAAAGAGCTTGTAGAAATAATTTATGAAAAAAATAAGACTTACTCTCCACTAGCATTATATTTTATTATTGATAATGAAATTAAATCTTCAAATGAAGAAATTAATGAATTTTTTGATGTTATAATTAATGAGATAAAACTTGATAAAGAAATTAAAAACTTAATTACATATAAAAAAGGTTTATTTAATTCTGATTTTGAAAATGAAAACAATTTAATTAACATTTTAAATCCAGTTATTAATTCTAATAGTGTCTGGAAGTCTCATGCATTATATTTAATGGCTGAATATTTTTTTGATAAGAATGAAAAACAAAAAGCTAAAGAGTTTTATAATCAAATTTTAAATTTTGAAAAAAGTAATGAAAAAATAGTCCAAGAGACACAAAAAAGATTAAGTAGAGATTTCAGTGAATAAAAAATTTTATTTTTTTATAATATTCTTATTTATTACTAATTGTTCACTGGATACTAAATCTGGAATTTGGTCGCAATCAAAAGATATTGTTTCAGAAAACAAAAATAAAAAAGAAAAATTGTTTAAAAAAGCTGAGATCTATGAAGAGGAATTTAACACTGACCTTAAAATTAGATTAAAAGGTGATTTGGAAAAAAAAAATTCTAATAAAAATCTTTTAAACAATACTGGCATTGTTAAATTTAATGGTCAATTAAAAAAGATTTCTAAATACAAATTTTCAAAAATTGACAAATTCTATCAATACCAACCTGAGTTATTAATTACAAAAGAAAATACTTTAATATTTTTTAATGACAAAGGAACAGTTTTAAACTTTGCTAAAAATAATAAATTAGTTTGGAAGAATAATGTGTATTCAAAATTTGAAAAAAAACAAAAACCAATATTATATTTTGCATCAAATGATAAAATCTTGATTGTTACTGATAATTTAGCAAGGTATTACGCAATCAATGTTGATACAGGAAAAACTATTTGGTCAAAAAGTAATATTGCACCATTTAATTCTCAAGTAAAAATTTTTAAAGATAAGTTTTTTGCTATTGATTTTGAAAATGTATTGAGATGTTTTTCAATTAAAGATGGTAATGAAATATGGAATTTTAAAACAGAAAAATCATTTATTAAGTCTCAACAGAAACTATCATTTATAATAAATAATAATAAAATAGTTTTTATTAATACCTTAGGAGACTTAACTTCTGTTGATATAGAAACAGGAAACTTAGTTTGGCAAACACCAACGCAGAGTAGCACTATAATTGAAAACTATTTCTCACTTAAAAATTCTGATTTGATATCTGCAAATAATTTAATTTTCTTTTCAAATAACCAAAATGAATTTTTTGCTATAGATGAAAATAACGGTGGAATTAACTGGATACAGAATTTAAATTCAAACTTGAGACCCACATTTGTTGATGGGCTTGTTTTTACAGTTACTTTAGAAGGTTATCTTGTTGCAATCGACTCAAGAAATGGAAACATTGTTAGGATGACAAATGTTTTAAGTATAATTAATAATTATAAGAAAAAAAATATTAAACCTGAAGGATTTATTATTTCAAATGATAAAATATTTTTAAGTTTAAACAACGGTAGATTAGTTGTTATTGAAACGTTGACAGGCAAACCAACAGATATTGTAAAAATTGATAGCCAAAAAATTTCTAGACCTTATATTTTAAATAATGAAATGTTTATTGTTAGAGATAATGCAATTATAAAACTAAATTGAAAATGTTACTTAAACTTCTTTCAAAACTTGGAAGGAAAAAGACTGTTTTAGATAGAGGTCCTTCACATCCAAAATTTAATGAAGCAAAACCATGGTTAAACAGATATTATGTTTTATTTAGGCATCGCCCAAGATGGTTTCCATTTAACTTAATAATTCATGAAATGCTGGATGATGATCATGGAGAAGGTGTTCACAATCATCTTTGCCCATATATGACTATAATAATTAAGGACGGATATTGGGAAACAACAAAAACAGGAAAACATTGGAGAGCACCTGGATATATTGGTTTTAGATCCGCTAACAATTTTCATAGAGTTGATTTAAAACCAGGGACAAAACCTATGACTATATTTATTCCTGGACCTTTTGGACTAAGAAAAGGTCCTAGATCAGAATATGGAATTGATTTTAAAACTAAGATTAAATGAAAGGATTATAAGCCCACTGCAATATAGCTTGTCTTTGTCTTCTTCTGCATCCAAGATCATTTTTTTCACAATTTTTTTCAATTGCCAAAACATGTCTTCTAAAATTTTTCCATCTTTTAATTTGAATCTCATCTATATGAGAAATTCTTCTTCCATTGTAAAATCTACAATACCATTGAAACCATCCCAATGGATCTTCTTTAAAGATCCATCCTTTTTCAATCCAATGCTCTCTTGATAAACCTGATTTGACTTTAAATCTATTTATATTCACATCAAAATTTTTACTTAGTTTAGCATTTTTAAACCATGACGCTGGAAATTCTTTAATTTTAGATCCAAAATAAGAACCACCAAACACTCCAAGTTCTAGCATTTTTTTGGGTGTTAATTGTGGTTTAAAAATTTTATAAAAATCTAGATTTACTAATTTTTTTTTATATATTTTTTTCATTTATTTTTCTGTAATTCTTATCCAGCAAGTAATTTTTGATACAGTTCTTCATCTGCATCTCCTTCGCAGCCAAATAACAGTACATTTGAATTTTCATTTAGACTAATTTTTTTTCTTGTTTCATGATCGTTACTTAATCCAATTAGACTAGCTATACCTGGGGTAGAACATTCTCCACCTATAATTTTTTCCTCACTAAACTCTTTATTAGCAAGATATTTTACAGTTTTTGAGATGTAGTCATCTGGAACAGTTACACAGAAATGCACTGAATTTTTTAATATTTCCCAAGGAACTAAAGATACTTCTCCGCATGACATTCCTCCCATTATACTTTCTTTTTCAATAGAAATTTTTTCGATTTTTCCTTTTTTGATACTTTCTAAAACGCATGCTGCACTGTCTGGCTCTACTACTATAATCTGAGGAATATGATCTAAATATCTAGCAATACCAGCAACCATAGCTGCAGCCATCCCTCCCACTCCAGCTTGTAATATTATATGAGAAATTTTTTCATTTGTTATTTGTTCAGAAACTTCTTTCATCATTACAGAATATCCTGCCATAGTTAATTTAGGTACTAATTTATAATCTTCCCAAGCAACATCTTGAACTATCTGCCAATTATTTTTTTTTGATTGCTTTATACATTCATTTAAAGAATCTTCATAATTTCCTTTAACTCTGATTACATCAGCACCAAAGCTTCTCATAACTTGAGCTCTAGACTCGCTAACAAATTCACTAATAAAAATTTTACATTCTAAATTATTTTTTTGAGAACCCCACGCAACAGATCTTCCATGATTTCCCGCTGTTGCTGTAGATATAACTTTTTTATCGTTTCCTTTAATTATTTTTTCAACAGCATAAGCACCACCTAGTGCTTTAAATGATTTTAAGTGAAATCTTTTTGACTCATCTTTATAAAAAATTTTATTTAGTTTTAATTTATCATTTAATTTATTTAATGAAATTAAAGGAGTAGGTGAGTAGTTATCCCAGTTTAAAATTGTTTTATAAGCTTCATCAATATCATCTGAAGAAAGTATTTTTAAAATTTCATTTTTATTAAACTTACTATTTTTATTGATTAAAAAATTTCTATATTTCCACTGTAACACTTCAGAATTCAATGGCATTATTTAACAATCTAAAGTATTATTTTTTTCCCACTCTGTCACAGGACTTCTTTTGTCAAATGTATCATTTTGATCAAAATCTTCTATCTCTTTTCTTTTTAATTTTAAATAACTATTGATTACATCATCACCAAAAGCTTCTCTTAGAATTTTATTTTCATCTAATTCATCAAGAGATTCATCTATATCATTTGGTAATTTTTCTAAATTAGGATAATTCTTGTAATCAGTATACATGTTGCATGTTAAGGCTTCTCCAGGATCTGATTTGTTATTTAATCCAAACAATCCTGCTGCCATGACTCCTGCTTGTAAAAGATATGGGTTTGTAGATCCATCCATTAATCTTAGTTCAAATCTACCCGCATCAGGAATTCTAATCATATGTGTTCTATTGTTACCAGTATAAGAAATACTACTAGGTGACCATGACGCCCCAGATTTAGTTGCTGGCGCATTTATTCTTCTATAACTATTTATTGTAGGATTAAAAAAAGAAGATAAAGATCTTGTGTTTTTTAATATACCACCAACAAAATGATATGCAGTTTTACTTAATCCATACCTGTCGCCTTCATCTAAAAATTTATTTTTTTTCCCATTCCAAAGGGACACATGTGCATGACAACCATTACCAGTTAAATTTTCAAACGGTTTAGGCATAAAGGTCGCTCTTAAACCATGCTTTTCTGCTAAACTTTTAACCATAAATTTAAAAAAAACATGTCTATCTGCTGTAATTAAACAATTATCGTAATCCCAGTTCATTTCAAATTGTCCATTTGCATCTTCATGATCATTTTGGTAAGGATTCCATCCTAATTCAATCATACTGTCACAAATTTCCTTTATTAATTCATATCTTCTCATTAGTGACGATTGATCGTAACAAGGTTTAGATTGAATATCTCTACTATCTGCAATAGTTGAACCATCTTGAGAAATCAAAAAATACTCACACTCGACACCTGATTTCATTTCTAAATTCATTTTATTTAATTTCTTAATTTGTTCTTTAAGCATAATTCTAGGGGATGCTTTGACTTCTTTTCCATTCATCCACAAATCTGAAGCTAACCATCCTACTTCTTTATTCCAAGGTAGTTGAATTAAACTGTCAGGATCTGGAATTGCAAACATATCTGAATCAGCTGGTGTCATATCTAACCAAGTAGCAAAACCCGCAAAGCCAGCACCATTCTTTTGCATTTCACCAATAGCTTGCGCTGGAACAAGTTTCGATCTTAGAACTCCAAATAAATCCACAAAACTTATTAAGAAATATTTTATTTTTTTTTGTTTTGCCAATTTAGAAAGATCTTTTGTCATAAATAATTTTAGTTAAGAAAATTAATAATTTTATCTTTGTAATATATTAGATTAATTACTACAAATATTATTATTGCTAAGACGAAACCATACTTTGATTTTGGCCAAGCAATCCTTGCCATCTTATGAGGTGTTTTATTAATATTTTCTGATTTTTTTTCGTCCATGATTAAAAAAGGGCGCATATTTAAATGCGCCCTTTAATTTTAATTACCCGTCGGTAACATTGCTTTTCCAGTCATTTGAACCAGGTCTTTTTCTAGCAATTGCATCCGATTTGCTTTTTTCTTGCGCATTCGAAATGAAATGCCAACCTATCCAAAGTACCACTAGAACAAGAACTAAAATTCCTTCAGTTCCTACTCCTGGGTAAACTGCTCCTTTCACTTCAGCAGCACTAAGGTGATCTATCCAATTATTAACTGTTGCCATATGTTTCCTCCTTTACCTTGAGGATGACGCAACAGCTTTTTCATCGCTCTTTGCATCTTCCATTATTGTATAGTCTAGACCAGCTAATTCTACTTCTTTTGGAATTCTAAGTTTACCCATTCCATGAAGTATTTTAGCTAATATCCATCCTGGTAAGAAACCAAGTACACCGAACATAATTATTGCACCAATAAACATTCCCAAAGGATTTATTGGAGCGTAGTCTGTTCCTACCCACATAGCTCCTACACTATAACCTGATGAAGGATATCCGTTTAGAACAAAACCACAAATTACAAGTCCAGCGAAACCGGCATAACCGTGCACTGCAACAGCACCAACTGCATCATCAATTTTGAACTTACGCTCAACCCAGTAATGCAATTTGTATGCTACCCATACTCCAATCATTGCAATTATAAATGATTGAATTGGATGATATAAATCATTTCCCGCAGAAGCACATATTATTCCTGCTAGTCCACTTGAATATGTCCAGAAAGGATCTCCTTTAGATATAAGATATCCAGCCATCAAACCTCCAGATAACGACATCAAAAAGTTAAATGTAATTCCACCTAATGATGTTGGTGTTACGTAAATGTTTGTTGCTGTCCAGAATGTTACTCCTTCCATTCCATACTCAGGTCCTAGATCAAAAATTGGTATATTACACGCTGCATAGAATCCCCAGAAACCAGTATAAATTAAGAATAATCCAATAGTTACTAACCATGGATTTCTAGGTCCTATATTTCTAGGTTCACCGCTAGATGAGAATTTTCCTATTCTTGGTCCTAACACTGCTAGAACTCCAAGAGCAAATCCTCCTGCTATTGCGTGAATAACTCCTGATGCATAAGCATCATGGTATCCCAATATTTTTAACATCCAACCATCGAAATGCCATCCCCAAGCAGCATCAATTGTCCAGAAAACTGAACCAATTGCTATTGCTAAGATACCGAATGCAAATGTTGTAATTCTCTCAATTACCGCACCTGAAACGATAGAGGCAGCAGTCCATGAAAATAATAAGAATGCAGCCCAAAATACACCGCTAATTCTATCATTTAAATTTACTGCCATTAAATCACTAGTTGGAACATACCATTTAGCACTAAAAGCAGAATCATCTGTAATCAATGCCGCACTTTCATTCATTATAGAAGGTGCTAGGCCTGGTCCAGTTGGAAACGCCCAATAAATCCACCAACCAAATAAAAACCACGTCACTGTTACCAAAGGTATCAGCATTGTATTTTTCATTAATGTGTGTTGGTGATGTTTATATCTAGAGGCTCCAACTTCATACATACAGAAACCTACGTGGATCAGGAACATAAGTACCACTGTTATCCAATAGTAAAATTCTGTAAATATGGTAGTCAATGCTGTAAGTTGATCAGTCATTGCCTTCCTCCTTTTTTATATTTACATTGTTAGAATAAACAAAAATATTTTCTAACAAGTATACTTTGTTAATTTAAACTAACTGGTTAGGATTCTAGATATTAGGAAACTTATAACAACAAAAAATTAAATAAAAAAAAGTTGCAATTTTACTGTTTCTTTTAGCAATATTATGCCCAAATTGGACAACCACACAACCCAGGGTAGATAAAATTATTTGATTCTTAAAATTTTCTGTAAGCTTTTTTAAGGTCAACAAGAGGATGATTAGGTGACATTTGAAATTTAACTAGAAGTTCTCTAGCTATCATATCTCTGTCTTGTTGATTATTAGGAAGTTTAATTTTTTTTGGAATTGTAACCCATCCATTAGCATTTCTATCAAAAACTGCCGGTCTATCCTCTTCATAACCCATATGAACATCTTCGAGCCAATTAAGATCATCCCACCCCATATGTTCAATATATTTTTTTAGAAACGGAGTAAGTCTTTTATAGTCAGGAAGCAAGTTTACATCATATCGGTACCCAATAGTTTGCCCGATCATTTTTTCTCTAGCTGACTCTTTCTTCTTTCCTAATTGACCTTCCACTACTTTAACTTTTGACTTTTTCTTTTTATTTTTCTTTTTAGCCATAATTAACCTTAAATTTTATGAAAATCGTCAACTCCTACTGTGTGATTTGTACCTGATAATGGAACTTTTGCTAAAGCAGAAGCTTCCATAGTTAATGCCGCCATATCCTCTGGCTCTAATGAATGAATATTTGTTTTACCACATGCCCTAGCTAACAATTGAGCTTCTAAAGTCATTGTATGTAAATAGTTATAAACTCTTAACGCTGCATCATCAGGATTCAATCTTTTTCTTAGTTTTGGATCTTGAGTTGCAACACCAACTGGACAACGACCTGTATGACAATGATAGCAATGACCAGCTGGAACTCCCATTTCTTTTTCAAAATTAGATTCTGGAATTTCTTTATTACAGTTAAGTGCAATCATTGCACCAGTTCCGATTGCTATAGCATCAGCACCTAATGCTAGTGCTTTAGCCATATCTGCTCCATCTCTAACTCCACCAGCATAAATTAAAGTAACCTTACCTGTTTGGCCAACATCATCTAATGCTCTTCTTGCTTCTCTAATAGCTGCTATTCCTGGAATACCAGTGTTTGCTGCTGCAATATGAGGTCCAGCGCCTGTTGAACCTTCCATTCCATCTAAATAAATTGAGTCAGGATCACATTTTGCGGCCATACGAACATCATCATAAACCTTAGCTGCTCCAAGTTTTAATTGAATTGGAACTTTGTTTTTAGTTAACTCTCTTAATTCCTTAACTTTTAATGACAAATCGTCTGGTCCTAGCCAGTCAGGATGTCTTGCAGGTGATCTTTGATCAATTCCAGCAGGCAAAGATCTCATTTCTGCTACTTGGTCAGTAACTTTTTGTCCCATTAAATGTCCACCCATTCCAACTTTTTGACCTTGTCCTATAAATACTTCTATTCCATCAGCTAATTGCGCATGATGAGGATTAAATCCATATCTAGATTGAATACATTGATAATACCATTTTTCAGAATATCTTCTTTCGTCAGGTATCATTCCACCCTCACCAGAACAAGTAGCACTCCCAGCCATAGTAGCTCCTCTTGCCAATGCTGTTTTCGCTTCATAAGAAAGTGCACCAAAACTCATACCAGTAATATAAACCGGGATATCTAATTCAATAGGATTTTCACATCTAGGTCCTATTATAGTTTTTGTTTCACATTTTTCTCTATATCCTTCAATTACAAATCTTGTTAGCGTTCCTGGTAAAAAAACTAAATCATCGAATGTTGGAATTTTCTTCATTAATGCCATTCCACGCATTCTGTATCTTCCTAATTGTGCTTTTATATGAATATCGTCTATTACTTCTGGTGTAAAAATAGAGTTATAACCTAGTAAACTTTTATTTCTTTTTGAGAACTCAGTTTTGCCGTTAGCTTTACCATTACCATTACCATTACTTTTTTTCTTTGCCATTATATAGCTCCTTTTTTTTCAGTTGGCTCTAAGGCGTCATAGTTCCAAAGTTTTTTACCAGCTACAACTTTAGTCATCTTTGAAACATCATAATTATTTCCTATTTCTGCAACTTTAAGTTTTCTATTTAACCATTCAATATCATTTTTTGTCATTGGCGATTCTACCGCATCACTACCGAATGAACCAATTTTTCCTCCAACATAAATAGTTCCATCATACATAGAGTCACCAAGATTAATTCCTACATCACCTAAAATAACTATTCTTCCTCTTTGCATCATAAATCCTGTAAATGCACCAGCATCTCCTCCGACTATTATTGACCCTCCTTTTTGGTCTATTCCAGTTCTAGCACCAACACTTCCTTTGCAAATTAAATCACCACCTCTAATAGCTGCTCCAAAACAAGATCCTGCATTCTTCTCTATTACTACTTTGCCTGCCATCATATTTTCCGCACAGGACCAACCAACTCGACCATTAACTCTAACAATTGGCCCATCTATCGAACCAACACCAAAATAACCTAAACTACCTTCAAAAATTAAATTAAGTTTATTTAATATTCCAACTCCCAAACTATGCTTTCCTTGTGGGTTTTTAATAACGATTGTTCCATAACCTTCGCTCATTAAACTGTCGATTTTTTCATTAGCTTCTTTGCAATCCATATCTTTAACATCAATTTCAGTTCTTTTATTAAAATCTACATCGTATGTTCCCCAATAGAAAAAATTTTCAGCTTCATCTGGGTTAAAAAATTTTTGTTGAGTTTTACCTGTTAAGGTTTCGGTGTGCATACCCATTGATTGGGCTTTTGTTTTTTTTTCAGACGTTTTTAAGTTTGCCATACTTTTACCTCTCCATCAAAAGGATCATATGTTTCTATTTCTTGAGGAAGAATAGACCTAATTGCTATTTCTTCAGATCCCATAGCCACTAAATCATCTGACTCATACAAAACTAACGGTTTTGCAGCCATAGTATCTTTAGCCATTCCTAAAGAGTCTTTTGTTGCTACAAAATAAGTAAAAACACCATCAAGACCTGTTAGAGACTCTCTCATTCCTTCCTCTAAAGTTGCACCATTTCTCATTTTTTCTGCAAGAAAAACTGCAATTAATTCTGAATCACATTCAGACATAAAACGCATACCTTTGTTTTCAAGTACTCTTCTATTATTCCAATAATTTGTTAGTTGCCCATTATGAACCACAGAAACATCTGCAAAAGGATAACCCCAAAATGGGTGGGCAGATTTAATATCAACACCAGACTCAGTAGCCATTCTAGCATGACCTATACCATGTGTTCCCTGTACTTTATTTAATCCATATCTTTCTGATACAGCAGTGGCATCTCCTAAATCTTTTATAAGTTCAAGTGATTTTCCAATAGATAGTATTTCAACACTTTGAATACTTTCGATAGCTTTTGAGAATTCCATTAAATCTTTATCATATTTAATTTCATATCTATACGAGTATGGAGTTAACTTTTCTTCCTTAACTAAGCTTGCTCCTAATTCAGAGAGTTTTTTATCTACAATTTTTTTTCTCTCGTCATAAACACTTTCATCCTCATTTATTGAAGTACTTCCTTCTCCTACGTTTTCACCTACTTTAAATCTCAATATAAAGTTTTGTCCATCGTTATTAGCATAAAGAGCATATCCAGTTGAATCTGGACCTCTATGTTTTAATGCCTGCAGCATGTTTTGTAATTCTTCACCAACGTTTGAAGATTTTCCTCTATGAATTAATCCAGCAATCCCGCACATATTTTTCCTTTTATACTTATTTGTCTATGGAAGACAATCTAAATACGTATCAAGATCCCACTGCGTAGTCGCACCTAAGAATTTTTCCCATTCATCATTTTTATACCAGTGGAATACTTTATACATTTCATCAGGCATAGCTGATTTAATTACTTCGTCTTCAGCTAGTCTATCTAGAGCTTCTCCTAAGCTTAATGGAAGTTTCTTAACATCTTTACCTTCTTTTTGGGCTTCATACATACTTCTTGACTCAGGCTTAGATGGTACAAGTTTTTTTGAAATACCGTGGTCACAAGCTTTTAATAAAGCTGCACCCAACAGATAAGGATTATGCATTGAGTCCACCGATCTATACTCAAATCTTCCAGGAGCTGATACTCTTAAACCACAAGTCCTATTTTGATATCCCCAATCAGCGTAAACTGGAGCCCAGAAACCTTGGTCCCAAAGCCTTCTGTAAGAATTAACTGTTGAAGATCCTAAAGCTGTTAAAGCAGGCAAGTGTTCCATTATTCCAGCAATTGACTGTAAACCAATTTTACCTGGTAGTTGCATATCTTTTGTATCAGGCATAAAAGTATTGGTTCCTCCTTGTACGTAACCAAACACTTCCTCTACTCCAGGTAATCTTTTATTACCTAGTTTGTTTGTTACAACTTTTCCACCTTTCCATAAAGACATATTGGTATGACAACCACTAGCAGAAACACCCATAAATGGTTTTGTCATAAAGCATGCTATTAAATTATGTTCTCTTGCTACTTGAGCACAAATTTGTCTATAAGTAGAAAGTCTATCAGCGTTTCTTAAAACATTATCGTATGTCCAGTTTAATTCTAACTGTCCCGGAGCATCTTCATGGTCTCCTTGGATCATATCTAAACCCATGGCTGAAGCGTATTCAATTACTTTCATAAAAACAGGTCTTAATGACTCAAATTGATCAATGTGATAACAGTATGGTTTAGAAAAACCTGATCCAGTAGGGGTTCCGTCAGGATTTTTTGTCAACCACATCATTTCAGGCTCTGTTCCAACTCTTAATTCAAGACCATGTTTTTTCTGAAATTCATCCATAAAAATTCTTAAGTTACCTCTACAATCAGAAGTTAAATGTCCACCTGGATTTTGTCTTTCTTCTCTATTTCTAAAACATGTAACAAAAACTCTTCCAACTCTTTTATCCCAAGGTAATTGACAGAAAGTTTCAGGGTCAGGTATACCAACAAGCTCCATAGCTTCAGGACCATAACCGATATAGTTTTTGTGTCTGTCTACAAATAAGTTGGCAGTAGATCCATAAACCAATTGAAATCCTTTTTCTGCAGTTCTTTCCCAATGATCTGCAGGAATTCCTTTACCAACAACACGTCCTGTTACAGATATAAATTGGTAATAAATATATGTAATTCCCAATTCGTTAATTTTTTCTCTAACTCTTTTAACTAATTTCGCTCTTCCTGGTTGATTTACATGTTTTTCTAGATCTGTCATTTTCCCCCTTAAATTATAAGTTTAAAAAGGTAACTGAAAAAAAATTGTCTGTCTAGATAGATAAATTAACTCCAAGGGAATGGACTGTTCGAAGTAGGGTGTAACTCACCTTTCTCGTATCGGTTGAATCTAAATGGTTTTAGTAATTCGCTTTCATTTCCTAAAATTTCTTCTGCAACAAGTTTTCCAACTCCCATCATTTTATAACCATGATTAGAGTCTGCAATTACATAAACATTTTCACAGAACTTATCAAAAACTGGAAAACTATCAGGAGTAAAACAACCTAAACCTCCAGAAGGACCTTGTTTATATTGATTGGATTTACCTTCAAATCTTTTTTGACAATGTGCTAATGCTGATGACCACATATGTGCAAAATCATCTGTTGTTTGATAGTCTTTAGATTGTAATCCATAAGGATCTATTTTTACATCTTCGACTTTATCATCAACTTTAAATGGAGCAGCTCCACCTTGAATTCCTAAATTTTCACAAATATCTGGTTTATAATAAATTCCCCACATTTTATCTGTGATCAAAGATTTGTCTCTATCTGAATATAAAGGTTGATCACTATCTACATGAATTAACGGTGGCATTTTACCATCATCTGTTTTTAAAAATCCATCACCTACATTCATGACACCTTCCTGCAAAAACCAATACTTCCACATGTTTTGATTTTTTTTAGTTTCTCCATATTTTACAGAAATTTTTTGTGGCAATTCAAGCATTTCCCAAATTTTATAAATCCATGGACCAACAGCAACTACAACCTGTTCACATTCAATTGTACCTAGGTTAGTTTCAACACCAGTTACTGCTTTACTATTACTTCCTCTTTTAAAACCTGTAACCTCAACTCCTGTAATAACATTTGCACCTTC
>CACDKW010000018.1 GCA_902553465.1 uncultured Pelagibacteraceae bacterium
TATAAATTTTTTTTACTTCCTTATCAGCATTAAATACTGGATAACCAAATTGACTGGCAACAAAACTTTTTCCTGATCCAATATCTCCTGTAATTCCAATTTTGATCATTAATCTAATAACTTTATAATTTTTTCATTTATGTTCGGCATTAGTTTATGCCAAATAGTAAACGATTGGTGCGCTTGATAAATAAACATCATTTTTCCATTTTCGGTTCTATTCCCAGATAATTTTGCTTTATTTAGAAAAACTGTTTCTTTGGGGTTATAAATAACATCATAAAAAAATTTGTTGGGTCCAATTTTATCATAGTCTAATTTTATTCCATCTTCATTTTTAAGACCAATACTTGTCGCATTAATAACCATATCAAAATTTGGAGTTACTCCCCATTCAACTATTTCAAGATCTTTAAATAAATTTTTTAAACTCTCGGCTCTTTCTATGGTTCTATTGCTTAATAAAATCTTTGAAACTTTCATTTTTTGAAGAGAATAAATTATTGAGGGAACAACTCCACCTGCCCCCAATATAAGAATTTTCTTATCAATAACATCATATTTTAAAAATTTAATTGATAACTCAAAACCAGCGATATCTGTATTGTGACCAATTGTTTTTCCATCTTGCAAATAAATTGTGTTAACTGATTGTGTTTTTTTTGACTCTGGAGTTAATTCATCTAAAAAAGGAATAACTGATTTTTTAAATGGCACTGTAACGTTAATTCCATTTATTTTTTCATCTTTAACATCAGAAATAATATTTTTTAATTCATCTTGGCTCAATTTTTTTTTATCATAGATAGCATTAATATTATTTTCTTTAATCCAATAATTATGTATCTTGGGGGATAAAGAATGTTCAATAGGGTTTCCTATAACTAAATATTTTTTCATTTTAATTATCTAACATTATTAATATGTCTACTATAATTCTAAAGAATTTATATATTCCTTAATTTTTTTAATCGGCAAGCCCATAATAGTATTTTCATCTCCTTCTATATTGGAAAATAAGGTTCTTCCCTCACCTTCAATTTGATAGACATTATAAGCATATAAAGCATCATCGCTTATTTTTGATAAATATTTTTTAAGCTCTTCATCTGACATTTTTTTCATAGTTAATGTGGCTTTATCTGTGTAATTCCAAATCATTGAGCCATTTTTTGAAACACAAGCTGAGCTTATTAAATAATGTTTTTTACCGTTAAGTTTTTTTAAAATTTCCAATGCCTCTTCTCTATTTTTTGGTTTTGAAATTAATTCTCCCTTTAGATCAATTACACTATCAGCCCCAAGTATAATCTCATTATTAAATTTTAGACTAACTTTATTAGCTTTCAATTCTGCTAAGTTTTTTGAAATTAATTCAGGTCCTATTTTTTCGTTTATCAGGCTTTCTTTTGCAGATTCTTCATCCAAATTTGACGGAAAAACCGTACATTCAATCCCATTTTCATCTAAAATTTTTTTTCTTACTTTGCTATTAGATGCAAGAATAATTTTATGCATTTTGATTTTTTATTTCATAAATTTTTATAATTGAAGCTGCTGTTTCTTCAATTGATTTTCTAGTTACATCAATTATTGGCCATTGGTATTTTTTAAAAGCCTGTTTTGCATTCTTTGTTTCTAATTCTATTTTTTCAAAGTTTGTATAGTCAGTTCCGTGCTCTTCCTTTAGCGCCATCATTCTGTTTTTTCTAACATCAATCAATCTTTCAGGCTCAACAGTTAGTCCCACTACGCATTTAAGTTTTGGTTTTTCTCTAAGAATTATAGGAATTGAATCTTCATTTATTAAAGGAATGTTAGAAGTTTTATATCCTCTGTTTGCAAGATATATAGATGTTGGTGTTTTGCCGGTTCTACTAACGCCAAGTAAAATAATATCTGATTTTTCTATATCCTGGATCATGCCTCCATCATCGTGGTTCATAGTAAATTGAATAGCTTCAATTCTTTTAGAATTTTCCTCAAATGTATGTTGTCCACTAGGGATATGTGATGCTCTTTGTTTTAATAATTTAGAAAAATTTAAAATTAAATCTCCAAGTACACTAAAGCATGGAATATTTTCTTTTTTAGCTTTTTCTTCTAAAAATTTTGCAAGATTATCATCTACTATTGTATAAAGAATTATGGGTTCTTTTTGTTTTTTTGCTAGTTCTATAATTTTCAAAATTTGATTCTGTGTCCTTGTAAATGAAAATTGATGGTTATTATATTGAAAATTTAAAAATTGAGCTTTTAAAGCTAAAAAAATTCTGTCAATTGTCTCCCCTGTTGAGTCAGAAATTAAATAAATATCGTGTTTAATATCCATGTATAAAATGTTTATAATAACCTAATAAACTAAGTTAAAAATTAACAATTATTTCCATTTTCTTTTAAATTTGAATAAGTTCTATTTTATTAACATAAATAAACATCTTTATAATTAATATACACAATTATTTATTTAACCAAAAACTTATTAAAAAGAGGCTATTTGTCTTAATTTTTTTATCATTTTTATCTGTTAATATTTAGTGGGTAAAATGTTAAAAATTATTAATTTCTTATATTAACAGGATATATAACTAATACTAAAGCTTATATATATAATTATTATATGACTCCAATACAGGAATGTATCAAAAATAAAAACACTAAAATAATACCTATATGGTTAATGAGACAAGCTGGTAGGTATCTACCTGAGTTTAGAGAAATTAGATCTCAAAATCAAGATTTTGTAAAATTATGTTTAGATGAAAATTTATCTTCAAAAATTACTCTACAACCAATTGATAGATTTAAATTTGATGCTGCTATAATTTTCTCAGATATTTTAATGTTACCATATGGTTTGGGGCAAGAGGTTAAGTTTGAGAAAAATTTTGGACCTAAACTAGGAGATTTAAACTTAGATTCACTTTTAAAAACAAATGAAGATGATTTTAATAATAAATTAAATCCTATTTATAAATTAATATATAAAGTATCTAAAGATCCTAATTTAAAAAATAGAGATCTTATTGGGTTTGTTGGAGCACCTTGGACGATTCTTGTATATATGATTAATAAGTTATCACCAAAAAAAGGTTTAAATGAAAATTTTTTTAAAGATAAAATATTAATTAAAAAATTATTAATCTTAATTGAAAAATTTCTTAAAATCCACATTGAGAACCAAGTTAAAGCCGGAGCAACCATAATACAAATTTTTGATAGTTGGGCTGGATTATTAAAAGACAATATTGAAGAATATATATATGACCCAACATTAAATTTAGTAAATCATACTAAAAAATTAGGAGTTCCAGTAATTTGTTTCCCGAGAGAAATTAATAATTACAAGAATTTCTGTGATTTTGTAAATCCAGATGCAATAAATATTGATTATAGCATTGATCCTGAAAAAATAATTAAGGAAATAAAAATACCCGTACAAGGAGGTCTCGACCCAAAAATATTACTAAATGATAAACAAACATTAAAAAAGGAAGTAAAAAGATATTTAGATATTTTCAAAGACCACCCATACATTTTTAATCTTGGACATGGAATTTTACCTGAAACGAAAATTGAAATGGTAGAAGAATTAGTAAAAACAGTTAGAGAATTTTAATAATGGAAAAACACCCAGAAATAAAATATGGAAAGACTGGAGTTTTGATAATCAATTTAGGAACCCCAGATTCTACAAAATGGTTAGATATTAGAAGATATTTAAAAGAATTTCTATCAGACAGAAGAGTAATAGAAGTAAACCCAATAATTTGGCAAATTATACTTAATCTTTTTATTCTCAATATTAGGCCATCAAAAACCGCAAAAGCTTATAAAGAAATATGGATGAAAGAAGAAAACATATCTCCACTACTGTATTACACAAAAAAACAAGCTGAAAAATTATCAAAATCTTTTTCAAACGAAAATCTAATTATAGATTTTGCTATGAGATATGGAAATCCAAGCATTAAAAGTAAAATAAAAAAATTAAATGAAGAAGGTTGTGAAAATCTCGTAATTTTACCTCTTTATCCTCAGTATGCTGCCGCAACTACAGCAACAGTTTGCGATGAAGTGTATAGAACATTAATGAATATGAGATGGCAGCCTTCTTTAAAAATTATTCCTCATTATGAGTCAGATACATTATACATTGATGCTTTAGTAAAATCAATAAATGCTAAAATAGAGAATATAAATTGGAAGCCAGATTTGATTTTAGCTTCTTATCACGGAATACCAAAGAGTTACTTTGACAAAGGTGACCCATATCATTGTTATTGTCACAAAACTACAAGACTAGTTTCAGAAAAATTTAAATCTGTAGAGATTAAAACAACTTTCCAGTCTAGATTTGGTCCACAAGAATGGCTTCAGCCATATACTGATAAAAATTTAGAAAAATTACCAAAAGAAGGAAAAAAAAATATCCTTGTGATATGTCCAGGTTTTTCCTCTGATTGCGTTGAAACATTAGAAGAGATATTAATTCAGGGCAAAAAGAGTTTTATTGATGCAGGAGGTGAGAATTTTGATATGGTACCATGTCTAAATGATAATGATGATCATATAGGTTTATTAAAAAATTTAATTCAAAGAAATATTTAGTTGATGAATTATTATTTACTTTTTAAGTCTTTACACTTAATCGCAGTAATTTCATGGATGGCAGGATTGTTGTACCTACCAAGAATTTTTGTTTATCATGTAGAAAATTTAGAAAAAAAGGAAACTACTGAGATATTTGAAGTTATGGAAAAACGTCTTTATTTTTACATTATGAGACCAGCAATGATATTAAGTTGGTTTTTTGGAATAATATTAATTTACATAAACGGTATAGAAATTTTCTCACAATTGTGGATGCATATAAAATTAGGTTTAGTTGTGCTACTTACAATTTATCATGAATATTTAGGGGTATGTCTTAAATCTCTTAAATTAAATAATAATACAAAAACATCAAAATTCTTTAGAATTATAAATGAAGTTCCAACAATAATATTAATATTTATTATTTTTATTGTGATTTTTAAGCCAATCTAGGGTTGTAATTTAAAAAATAATCTATATATTGCAACTATCTAACATCTAAAAGCCCCCCTAAAATTATGAATATACAAGATTTAAAACAAAAGAGTTCGGAGCAGCTGATTGATGAAGCTGAAAAGCTTGGTATTGAAAATGCTAGCACCTTAAAACGACAAGAAATATATTTTGCAATATTAAAAAAACTTGCAGAAAAAGGTGAGGAAATCACAGGAGGTGGCGTCCTTCAATTATTGCAAGATGGATTTGGTTTTCTAAGAGCAATGGAATCAAATTATCTTCCTGGAGCAGACGACATCTATATAAGCCCAAATCAAATTAGAAAATTTGGTTTAAGAACAGGAGATACAGTTGAAGGCCTTATAAGAGCGCCAAAAGATGGAGAAAGATATTTTGCATTGTTACAAGTAAATAAAATTAATTTTGAATTACCTGAAAAATCTAAACATAAAATCGCTTTTGATAACCTTACTCCTCTTTACCCAAACAAACAAATTACGCTAGAAGTAGAAAGCAACAAAGTAGAAAAAAAACCAGATTTAACTGCAAGACTTATAGACTTAGTAAGTCCAATAGGAAAAGGTCAAAGATCTTTAATTATTTCTCCACCCAAGGCAGGAAAAACAATGATATTACAAAGTATAGCTAACTCTATTACTGCAAATCACCCAGAGTGTTATCTGATGGTTTTGTTAATTGATGAAAGACCAGAGGAAGTTACAGACATGCAAAGAACTGTAAAAGGAGAGGTTATTAGTTCTACATTCGATGAACCTGCACAAAGACATGTTGCTGTAGCTGAGATGGTTATAGAAAAAGCTAAAAGATTAACTGAGCATAAAAAAAATGTTGTTATACTTTTAGACTCTATAACTAGACTAGGTAGAGCCTATAATGCTGTAGTGCCAAGTTCAGGTAAAGTTTTAACTGGAGGTGTAGATGCAAACGCATTACAAAGACCAAAAAGATTTTTTGGTGCAGCACGTAATATAGAAGAAGGTGGATCTTTAACAATTATAGCAACAGCATTAATAGATACTGGAAGTAGAATGGATGAAGTTATTTTCGAAGAATTTAAAGGTACTGGAAATAGCGAAACTATACTTGATAGAAAAATATCAGAGAAGAGAATTTTCCCTGCTATAGATATTACAAAATCAGGCACAAGAAGAGAGGAATTACTTTTTGATAAAAACGATCTACAAAAAATGAACGTACTAAGAAGAATAATTGCCCCAATGGGAGCAATGGAAGCTGTTGATTTTTTAAATTCCAAATTAAAGAATACAAAGAATAATGCAGAATTCTTTAATTCTATGAACAAACCATCATAACATTATCTTTTTTTAGTAAAGAGTTTGTTATACTCTAAATAAAATGACAATTTATGCATTATCATCGGGACCAGGTGTTTCGGGCGTCGCAATAATAAGAGTTTCAGGGCCAGAATCAAAAAATGTCATTAATAAGCTTACTAAAGGACCATTTCCAAAACCAAAAATGGCAGAAGTCAAAAAGATCAATAAAATCAATACTAATGAACTAATAGATGAGGGTATAGTTATATGGTTTCCTGGACCAAATAGCTATACAGGCGAAGATATGGCTGAATTTCATGTTCACGGTAGCATCGCTGTAATAAAAGCAATTCAAAACAATATTTCTAAAATAGAAAACTGCAGACTTGCTGAGCCAGGTGAATTTACAAAAGTAGCTTTTCAAAATGGTAAAATAAATTTAATTAAAGCAGAAAGCATAGCAGATCTAATATCATCTGAAACTGAAATTCAAAGACAACAAGCAGTTAAAATTATGTCTGGTAAAAGTTCGGACAAATTTAACAGCTGGAGAGAAAAATTATTAAAAATTTTATCAAATATCGAAGCCAAAATAGATTTTCCAGATGAAGATCTTCCTGAAGATATTCTAAAAGATATAAAAAACTCATCAAAAAAAATAAAAGAAGAAATTCAAAAGTTATTAAATGATCAAAATGTTGGAGAAAGAATTAGAGAAGGTTTTAAAATTGCTATTGTTGGTCCAACTAACGCTGGAAAATCTTCATTGCTAAACTATCTTTCTAGAAGAGAAGTAGCAATAGTGTCTGAAATTGCCGGTACCACAAGAGATGTAATAGAAACTCATTTAAATATAGATGGATATCCAGTTGTTATATCAGATACTGCAGGAATTAGAGAATCTAAGAACGAAATAGAAAAAAAAGGTATCAAACTAGCTTTAAAAAGGGCAGAAGACGCTGATTTGAACATAGTAATTATAGAGCCAAAAAGTGTTGATTTTGCTGGTTTTTTGAATGATTTAGTTAGCGAAAAGTCTATTTTTGTTTTAAATAAATCAGATTTAGGTTTTAAGGATTTAAATAAAAAATTTAAAAAATTTAAACCTATATCAATCTCATTAAAAGACGAAAAAAATATTGATCAATTGATATTAGAAATAAAAAAAAAATTAAAAAATAAATTTATAAACTCTGAAGATATTTTAATAACTCGAGAGAGACATAGACAAAATTTAGAACAATGCGTTTATCACTTAAAAAAGTTTGAAGAAAAAAATAAACTCGATGATTTTGATAAAGCTGCTGAAGATTTAAGATTAGCAGCTAGACATCTAGGTATAATTGTTGGAAAAGTAGACGTTGAGGAGATATTAGGTAGTATTTTCAACGATTTTTGCATTGGCAAATAATCTTTAATTTATTGGCTTTTTATGGTCTTTTTACTTTATTTTCACCTATAATTAAGGATTCTGAACTCTATTTTTTTATATTTGTACTCTAACCTTGTAAATATTTCTTTCAGTTATAAGTTTAATATATGAAAAATGATATGTCATTCGATGTAGTAGTAATAGGAGGAGGGCATGCCGGATGTGAGGCTGCAGCAGCATCGGCAAGATTAGGTGTCAATACAGCTCTATTCACACATAAAATAGAAACAATAGGAGAGATGTCATGTAATCCAGCTATTGGTGGTTTAGGTAAAGGACATTTAGTTAGAGAAATAGATGCACTTGATGGAGTTATGGGAGATGTAGCAGATAAATCAGGTATTCAATTTAGACTATTAAATAGAAGCAGAGGTCCAGCAGTTAGAGGCCCCAGAACACAAACTGATAGATCATTATATAAAAAATATATGCAAGAAAAACTTATAAACTATTGTAATTTAAGCGTTTTTTCTGACCCTGTAATTAAGTTTATATTCGATAAAAACGTTATAAAAGGATTTATAACGCAGTCAGGAAAAAAAATTGAAACTTCAAAACTAATACTAACAACTGGCACTTTTTTAAATGGGTTGATTCATGTAGGGGAAAAACAAACACCAGCTGGTCGATATAATGAAAAACCTACTACAGGGTTAAGCGACGAACTAAAAAAACTTAACTTTAAAATTGGAAGACTTAAGACAGGCACACCTCCAAGGCTAGATTCTAGAACCATCAATTTTAATAATTTAGAAGAACAGTTTGCTGATGACGATCCATACTTCTTTTCTTTCCTAACTAAGAAAAATTTAAATAAACAAATCTCATGTCGGATGACTTATACTAATGAGTCTGTTCATAAAATTATTTCAAAAAATATAAAGCGAAGTGCAATGTACTCAGGGAATATTCAGGGTGTTGGACCAAGATACTGCCCTTCAATAGAAGATAAAATTTTAAAATTTGCTGATAAGCAAAGGCATCAAATTTTTTTAGAACCTGAAGGCTTAAATGATTATACTGTATATCCAAATGGAATATCTACGTCACTTCCAGCCGATGTACAACAAGAAATATGCAGTAAAATCAGTGGTTTAGAGAGTGTAAAAATTTTAAGACCTGGATATGCCATTGAATATGATTTTGTTGATCCAAGGGAGTTATTTTTGACTTTAGAGACTAAAAAAATCAAAAACTTGTATTTAGCTGGTCAAATAAATGGAACAACAGGATATGAGGAAGCTGCAGCACAAGGACTTATAGCTGGAATTAATTCAGCTTTATCATTTAAGCAAAATGAACCATTTATACTTGATAGATCTGATGCATATATTGGAGTAATGATTGATGATCTAGTGACTAAGGGAGTAGCTGAACCATATAGAATGTTTACTTCTAGGGCAGAATATAGGCTATCTTTAAGATCGGATAACGCCGATATAAGACTTACCCAAAAAGGAATAGATATAGGATTAGTTATGGAAGAAAGGAAAAATATATATAAAGAAAAGCATTCAGAGCTTAAAAAAACTCAGGATAAAATGGATAAATTGATTATTACACCGTCAAAAGTCTCTAAATATGGAATTAATATTGCAAAAGATGGTGTTAACCGTAACGCAAACCAGATTCTAAGTCAGAAATCAGTAGATATGTCTAAAATACGTGAAATATGGCCTGAAATAAAGTTTATTTCACGAGAAATAGATGATCAATTAGAGATAAATTCACACTACAAAGGTTATTTAAAGAAGCAAAATGATGATATTTTAGCTTTTAAAAAGGATGAAAATTTAGTTATACCAGAAAAAATCGATTATGACACATTTTCTGGACTTTCTAATGAAGTTAAGTCAAAATTTAAGAAAATTAGGCCCAAAACCATGGGTCAGGCACTAAGGATCGATGGAATTACCCCTGCTGCTGTATATATTTTGTTGTCTCACGTTAAAAGAAGGTCTATTAAGCATATAGCTTGATCGATTCGAATTTTATAAAAAATACAAAACTTGGTATCCAAAATGTTTCACGTGAAACATTGGATGAGCTTAACAATTATAGTTTATCAATTCTAAAGAAGAATAAAGATATAAACTTGATAAGTTCAAGCACGGAAAAGTCAATAAATACAAGACATATAGCAGATAGTGCACAAATCATTGATTTTATTGATAAAAAAGATATTAAAATATGCACTGATTTAGGATCTGGCGCAGGTTTACCTGGTATAGTTTTAGCAATATTGATGAAACCTAAAAAACCACAATTTAAAGTAATTTTTTATGAAAAAAGCTATCATAAAAGTAATTTCTTAAAAGAAGTTTCAAAAAAATTTAAATTAAATACTGAGATTGAACAAAAAAATATTTTTGAGGAAAAAAATTTACAAACAGACATTATAATCTCACGGGCATTCAAGCCTTTGCCGATTATTTTTGACATCGCTTCAAACAATTTCATAAAGTTTAAATACATAATTTTATTTTTAGGTAAAAGTGGAAAAGAAATTTTGAAGGAGGCGTTAAAAAAATGGAATTTTGATTATGAAGAAAAAAAAAGTTTAACAAGCGGTGAGTCATTAGTGGTAAAGATTTCAAATTTAAAAAAAAAAAATGGATAAAAAAATTATTTCAGTTATTAATCAGAAAGGTGGAGTAGGGAAAACTACTACCGTAATTAATTTAGCAGCAGGCTTGACAATGAAAGGAAAAAAAATCTTGGTAATTGATCTTGACCCGCAAGGAAATGCCACAACAGGTCTTGGAATATCAAATACAGATAACTCTGATTTAACAATTTACAGTGTGCTTAGTGGGAATAGAAAAATTTCAGAGGTAATCCAGTCAACTAAGTTCGAAAATTTAAATTTAATCACTTCCAATGTAGATCTTTCAGGTTTAGAGGTTGAGACAGCAGGAGAAAGCCGAAGAGCCTTTAAATTGAAGGATGAATTAACCTCTATTTTAAATGATTCTAGGGCATCATATGATTATATACTTATTGATTGCCCACCATCTCTAAGTCTTCTGACAATTATGGCCCTGGTTGCCTCTAACTCGCTTGTGGTTCCTCTTCAAACAGAATTTTTTGCACTCGAAGGCCTTACTCAGCTTATGAAGACGATCGAAAGAATCAAATCTAACCTAAATCCATCTTTGGATATAAGGGGTATACTTCTCACGATGTACGACAAGAGAAATAAATTATCTGGCGAAGTAGAACAAGAAGCTAGAAATTATTTCAAAGATAAAGTTTATTCTACAGTCGTTCCTAGAAACGTAAGACTGTCAGAAGCGCCCTCTTATGGAGTTCCAGTACTTCTTTATGATAAGATTTGTCCAGGTAGTAAAGCTTATTTTAGCTTTGCAGAAGAATTTTTAAGTCAAGATAATCCCGTTGAAAGTGCAGCATGATAAATCCATTTAAATCTAAAAAGGGACTTGGAAGAGGCTTGTCTTCATTGATTGGAGATAGTCAATCAAGTGAAGATAAAAGTAAAATTTCAATAAGTTCTATAGTAAGGAACAAATACCAGCCAAGAAAAAAATTTGACAAGGAAAGCTTGGAGGAACTTACTAACTCAATAAAAGAAAGAGGAATCATTCAGCCTATAGTTGTTAGAAGATCAGAAGATCAAGATGGAAAGTATGAAATTATTGCAGGTGAAAGAAGATGGCAATCTGCTCAAAATGCAGGCTTACATGAAGTACCGGTAATAATTATAAAGGCAGATAATTTAAAATCCTTAGAGTTTGCAATTGTTGAAAATGTTCAAAGAAAAGATTTAAATCCTATAGAAGAGGCAGAAGGATACAAAAGATTAATTGATGATTTTAATTATGATCAAGATAAGGTTTCTAAATTTATAGGAAAGAGTAGAGCTCATATATCTAATTGTCTAAGATTACTTTCTTTACCTAAAGAAGTTATAGAATTAATAATAGAAGAAAAAATTTCTCAAGGACATGCAAAAATTTTAGTAGGTCTCGAAAATGCATTTTTTTTAGCAAAAAAAATTATAGATAAAAAATTATCTGTTCGCCAATCTGAAAATTTAATTAGAGTTTTAAAATTTAATAGCAATAAGACTAAAAAAAACAAAAATGCAGATCTTTTAAGCCTGGAATCTAGCATAGAAGATAAGACAGGCATTAAGGTTTCTATTACTAATAAAAAAAACAATTCAGGCATGGTTTCTTTTCAATATAAAGATTTAGACCAATTAAATAGACTCATAATGGTTATAAAGGCAAACTATTAGCTATCTTGCAGAATTAAGAACAAAATCTGAAACTATATTTAAAGCATTGGTGTAGTTTTGTTTTACTTCTAATTCAGTTTTGTTAATTTTGTAAATCATTTCTTCTGTATCAACCAATTCCCATTTATTAATTTGATTTTTGACAATCTCTTTATCTTTCCAAAAAATTGGTGGTTTGTAACTTGTAATTATTTCATCAAGGTTTTTGTTATTTTTTTGAACTTTTTTTAATTCTAAAAGACGTTTAGATTTCATTAATAATGTTCTAATTATTAATATGCAATCATCTAAAGAAAAAATATTTTCATTAAAAATTTTATTAACTTTATTTAAATTTTTTAGCAAGCAGTTATCAGCCAATTCTGAAACACTATAATTTTCTGCTAAATTTGTTAATTTTATTATATCTTCAATATTTATTTTTTTCTTGTTAATCACAAAAAGGGAAATTTTTTCTAATTCATTCATTAGGTTTATTCTATCTCCACTACTACGTTCCACAATTAAATTAACAACTTCTTGAGATAATGAAATTTTATTTTTTATAAAAAAATTATTTGCAACTTGTCTAAGTGTTTTGATGTCATCTTTATAGAATGGAACACAGATTAAAGTTTTTTCTTTTTCAAATTTAGATCGAAGTTTTGATTTTTTTTCAAGAATACCAGCATTAAATACAATTGTTGTATCAGTGATATTTTTATCGAGTAAATCATCTATTAATCTAATTATCCTATCAGTTGTTCTTTGAATCAAAATTAACTTTGATTCATCAAAAAATGACTTGTTGATGATGCTTGAAATAAAATTATCAAAATTATTTAAGATTTCATTTTCTTCAAAACGTTCTAACTTATTTTCGAAATTTTTAGCAAAAACCTCTTGAAATACTTGATTTTTTAAACCTTCGTTTTCACCATATAACAAAAAAAATTTTTCATTTTTTTTTTTTAATTTATCTATTTCGAATGCTTTAATTATCATTTAAATTTATAAAGACAGAATATATACAATTATTTCTTCTGTAATTTTACCAATTAAATTTTCTTTTACTGAATTTTCATATTTTTTTAAATCAAATTTATTTGTGCTACTATTGTAATCATGTGATTTAAAAAAACTTTTTTCATTTAATAATTTATTATCTTTTTTAAATATAGTTTTTATCTCAAGCTCTAACCTAAATGATTTTGGATCACCACGATCATCCAATGATGTTGTAACTTTATTTATTTTGCTAAAAATTTCTAAATCTAATATTTTATCCTTATTTTCTAAACTTTTATAATTTTTTAAATTGTTATTTATTGCAGAATCAATTTCATTATTTTTATCGTATGTTAAATTATCAATTCCAAAATTAACTTTTTTTCCTGAAAAAATAGGTTGATATCCACAATTTACTATAAAGAAGAAAATAAAAATATGTTTAAAAAATTTATTCATAAAGCAAAATATTTATTAGTTTATTTTTTACAAAAAAGCTCTTCTTAATTTTTTTGTTTACAATAATTTTACTAATATCAGATGTTTTTTTTATTTCATTTAGTAGTTTTTCTTCTGATATATCCTTATATGTATTTAAAATTCCCTTTTTCTTACCATTTATTTGAATTACATAGTTTATCTGTTCTTCTTCTAGTAATTTTTTATTAATTTTTGGCCATTCCTGTTTTATTTCAAAATTCAATTCACTAAGACATTCTGAAGTAAAATGTGGAATTATAGGAGACATAATGGTTAAAATCTTTCTGTAATTTTCTTTTAAGTTTTCACTATCAATTTTATTATCAATTTTTTTAAATAGATAATTATAAGCTTCATACATATTTGCTATTATTACATTATAATTAAATCTATCTAAATTACTATTTACTTTATTAATTAACTGATTTGTATATTTGCTAATTTCTTCTTTATCCCCTTTAATATTTTTATTAATTATTTGTTTAATTTTTTCATGTAATGTCCAAAGTTTTTGAATAAATTTATAAGAAGCTATCATACCTTGTTCAGACCATTGAACATCTTTTTCGGGAGGGCTGTCTGATAAAATAAACAGTCTCACAGCATCAGCACCAAAATCGTTAATTATTTTTTCAGGATCTATAGTATTTCTTTTTGATTTAGACATAGATTCACTAGGACCAACAGTCACTAATTTATTTTGATTGTTCTTTTCGTAATATTTTTTACCATCATCAGTTGCTACTTCATCTGGACTTAGCCATTTATTTTCATCAGATTTATATGTTTCGTGACAAACCATTCCTTGAGTAAAAAGACCTTTAAATGGTTCCTTAAAATTAAATTTTGTATTTTTATGAGCTATAGCATGCATAAAGAATCTTGAATATAATAAATGTAATATTGCATGTTCTACTCCTCCAATATATTGATCAACAGGCATCCAATATTTAATTTCATCAGAATTAAATCCATAAACTTTATTATCTGGAGAACAAAATCTTAAAAAATACCAAGAAGAGTCTACAAAAGTGTCCAATGTATCAGTTTCTCTAGTACATTCTTCTCCATTTATTATAATTTTTTTCCATTCAGCTTCGTTATCGAGAGGATT
>CACDKW010000019.1 GCA_902553465.1 uncultured Pelagibacteraceae bacterium
GAATGGAGCAAAATCAAGTTGGAGACCTTTTTCATTTTGCAAATCAAAAAGCTTGTGAGCTTGCTATAAAGGCAAAAGAATTATCAAAAAAAAATATTTTAATTGCAGGCAGTCTTCCTGCTCAAAACGATACATATGAAGTTGATAGAAGAGACAAAAATATAATTAAAAAAGATTTTTTTGATCAAGCAAATATAATTAATCCTTATATTGATTTTTTTTATTTAGATGTACTCTCTAGTGGACGAGAAGTCGAAATAGCATTAGATATTACTAATAAATTAAATAAACCAGTGCTAGTTGGCCTTCATATAAAGAAAAACGGTAAGCTCCCATCCGGTGAAACAATAACAGAAATAGTAAAAAAATATAAAAATGCTAATTGGTTAGGATTAGTTGGAGCTTGTGTATCTTTAGAAATAATAGAAAAAATTTCAGATGAATTAAAAGATTTAGATATACCATTTGGTTTTAAAGCAAACTTATGGGCTGTAGAAGAACCCCTGCCAGTACATAGATTTAATACAGCCGGTTTCAATGAAGTTGGAAAAAATCCAAACATTACTTTAGGAAAAAGAAATGAAATTACTGGTAAAGTTTTCTCTGAATTTGCAAAAAAAATTAGTGAAAAAGGAGCAACAATTTTTGGCGGTTGTTGTGAAACAGACTCTTCTCACATTAAAGAATTATCTAAACTGAAGTAACTTTGGTTTTATTTGATCTTTTAACTAAATAAATCCCTAATATAACCAATAATAAAGAAACAATAACTTTTGAGGTTATAAGTTCGTTTAAAAATATATATCCAAGAATTACTCCAAATATTGGAATTAAAAACGCAACTTGAGATTGGAAAACTACACCATTATTTTTCAAAATATGAAATCTCAATAGCCACGCGATACCAGTTGGAAAAACTCCAAGATATAACAACGCAATCATAGAGTCTAAACTTGGAGATAAATTCCAAGGTTGCTCAAAGAACATTGAGATTGGAAATACTATTATTGATCCCCAAATTAATATTGAGGCTGTGACATTTTCATTTTTCTTTTTACTTATTTTTAAAGTTAAAATCCCTCCAATAACATAACATGTGGAACCTAATAAAATTGCGAAAGCATAAAGTATATTTTCTTTATTAATTAATACTTTGTCAGAAAATAAAAAAACTATTCCTGAAAATCCAATTAATATTCCAATACTCTTAAACCAATTAGATTTTTCATTTTCAGTAAAAAAATGAGCCAGAATAGTTGCGCTTAGAGGTGTAGTTGCCATAAGAATTGCAGCAAGATTACTTTGTACCTTTTGAACACCATAAGCGATTAAAAAAAATGGTATTACTAGATTTATGAATCCAATTGATGCAAACCATAACCAGTCTTTTGAAAATGCTTCAATCTTTATTCTCTTTGCTAAACATAAAAGTACAACCGGTATAGCTCCAAGAAAAATTCTAAAAAATGCAATTGTTACAGGTCCAAAAGAATAAGTTGCAATTTTAATATTAAAAAATGCAGAAGCCCAAATTAAAGACAATGTTCCTAGCAGTAAATAATCTAGAGGTTTTGGATTGTTCATTCAGATATATCTTTGACTGTTCCATTTGTAATTTTACAAAGATTATCAAAATTAATTTTAAAAATACTATAAGGATGGCCTGCTGCTGCAAATAAATTTGTAAATCTTGCTAATGACTCGTCTATAAAAATATCAACCTTATTTAAATGACCAACTGGAGAAACTCCTCCAATTGTAAATCCTGTTATTTCTTTTACTTGATCAGCATTTGCCATACTTACATCTTTTTCATTTAACAATTTTTTTATTTTATTTAAGGAACATCTCTTATCACCAGCAACTAAACATAACAAGAATGAGCTTTGTCTTCTAAGCAATAAGCTTTTTACAATAGAGCCAATTTCGGTTTTTAAACTTTCTGCAGCATCTTTTGCAGTTCTGGCTGTTGTGTCTAAGTTTTGAACTTTTATCGATTGATCAAAATCATTCAAAACCTTAGATACTCTCTTTACCGATTCTTTATTTAATAAATCTTCCATTCAACTGATAATTGTAACAATTTGTGAATTGATAATTTCATATTAATAACCATTTATCCATGTAAGAAATGCATAGGTGATATCTTGTTATATTATCTTCTTATTACCGCATTTTTTGATATTAAGATCATACTAAATTTAAAAATTATGAGTTCAAGCAAAGTATTAAAATTGATGAAAGACAAAGAGATCGAGTTTGTTGACTTAAGATTCACCGATCCAAGAGGTAAGTTGCAACATCTAACAATGGATTCAACAATTGTTGATGATGATATGCTTAATGATGGAGTTTTTTTTGATGGCTCATCAATAGCTGGCTGGAAAGCTATTAACGAGTCGGACATGATTTTAAAACCTGATTTAAGCAGACAAGTAATTGATCCTTATACTTCGCATAATACTCTTATTATATTTTGTGATATCTTAGATGCAGTCAAAAAAACTCCTTATGAAAGAGACCCAAGAGGAATTGCTAAAAAGGCTGAAGCATTTTTAAAAAAATCAGGAGTTGGTGATAAAGCTTATTTTGGTCCTGAGCCAGAATTTTTTGTATTTGACGATGTAAAAATCAAAAATGAAATGAATGAAATAGGATTTAAAATCGATAGCTCAGAAGGTCCATATAACTCAGGAAAAAATTATGATAACGGAAACATGGGGCACAGACCAGGGATAAAGGGTGGATATTTTCCAGTACCTCCAGTGGATAGTGCTCAAGACATGAGGGGCGAATACTTAAAAGGTTTGAGAGAAGTTGGTATTACAGTTGAAAAACACCATCATGAAGTCGCTCCAAGCCAACATGAGTTAGGAATGTTGTATAATACTTTAGTTACACAAGCAGATAACGTTCAACTTTATAAATATGTTGTACAAATGGTTTCTCATTCTTTTGGTAAAACAGCAACCTTTATGCCAAAACCAGTAAAGGGAGATAATGGTTCAGGGATGCATACTCATCAATCAATTTGGAAAGGGAAAAATCCAATATTTTCTGGAAATAAATATGCAGGTTTATCAGATACTGCGCTTCATTATATTGGTGGAATATTAAAACATGCTAAAGCAATAAATGCTTTTTCAAATGCAACAACAAATAGTTATAAAAGATTAATTCCTGGTTTTGAAGCTCCAGTTTTATTAGCTTACTCTGCGAGGAACAGATCTGCTTCTTGTAGAATTCCAATTACGTTAAGCAAAAAAGGAGCAAGATGTGAAATAAGATTTCCTGATGCCGCGGGAAACCCTTATTTAACTTTTTCAGCTATGTTAATGGCAGGATTAGATGGTATAAAAAATAAAATTAACCCCGGCAAACCTCTTGATGAGGATTTATATGCTTTACCAGAAGACAAAGTAAAAAATATTCCAACAGTATGTGGATCGCTTAGAGAAGCAATGGAAAATTTAGATAGAGATAGAGGTTTCTTAAAACAAGGCGGTGTATTTACTGATGATCAAATTGATGCATTTATAGCATTAAAATTTGAAGAAATTTACAACCTTGAACATACTCCACATCCTATGGAGTTTGAAATGTACTATAGCTCTTAAAGTTATTTTTTACTTTTTAAAATTTTATCGTCAGCAATTTTATTCTTATTTACACCTTCTTTTATAGTGTATTCCAAAGTACCATGCGCCCCGGCTTCAACTGCTTTACGTTGAGTTCTGAATAGTTCTTTCTCTTTTTTGCTTTCTGCTAATTTGTTAGCATGTTTTTCTAAATGTTTAGTGTCTCTCATTAACCACTATTATATCTTAAATGATTCTCCACATCCACATCTTTCAGTTTCATTTGGATTTTTAAAGACAAAAGATGAGGAAAATTCTTCTTTTTTATAGTCCATTTCGGTGCCCAAAAGGTACATTATAGCGCCCGGATCAACAAAAAGTTTTACCCCTTTTTCTTCAATTATTTCATCATTTGGATTAATTTCCTTTGTATATTCCATTATATAAGACATCCCTGCACAACCACCGGACTTAACTCCAACCCTTACTCCAACAGAGTTGCTTTCTGCTTTTGACATAATTTCTTTTATTCTTTGAGCAGCATTATCGCTTAATGTAATTATTTGTTTCGTCATAAATTTAATTCTAGTTTTGCAGATTCTGACATCATTGATTTGTCCCATGGTGGATCCCATACTAAATTTAAATCAACATTTTTTATTTCTTTTATTTCTTTAACACTTTCTTTTACTTCATTGGGTAAACTTTCGGCTACTGGGCAGTTAGGTGAAGTTAAAGTCATATCAATTTTAACATTATTCTTATCATCAACAATTATATCATATATTAAACCTAATTCATAAATATTAACTGGTATTTCTGGATCATAGATCTTTTTTATTTCAGCAATAACTTTATCTTTTAATTCCATTATACCTCCAGACTTTCACTATTAACTTCATTTTGAGATTTGTCTATAGCTGATGTCAATGTGTGCCAGGATAAAGTTGCACATTTAACTCTCATTGGATATTGTTTTACTCCTGATAAGCACATTAATTTAGTTTTTTCATCTTCTTTCAAAAGTTTTGTTTTAATTTCATCTTTTTCTTTAATCATTTCTAAAAAATCATATACAATTTCTTTTACATCTTTTTCTTCTTTTCCTTTTAATAAATCAGTCATTATTGATGCAGAAGCCATTGAAATAGCGCAGCCTTGACCTTCAAATGAAATATCTTCTAATTTTTTATTTTCATTTAATTTTAAATAAACGTGAACTTTATCACCACATAGAGGGTTGTGTCCTTTGGCATCTTTATTAAAATTTTCTGTTTTTCTAAGATTTCTAGGATTTTTTCCATGATCTAAAATTATTTCTTGGTAAAGTTCTTTTAAATTCATTTTAATTCAAATATTTTTTTACACTTATTAATTGACGAATTCAGTTTATCAAGATCATCTTTAGTATTGTAAACCCCTAATGATGCTCTTGCTGAGGCAGCTATATCAAGTTTATCATGTAAAATTTGACAACAGTGATGGCCAGCTCTAATTGCAACACCCTCTTCATCTAAAATAGTTGCTATGTCATGAGGATGAATTCCATCTATTGTAAAAGATAAAACTGATCCTTTGTTTTTTGGATTTCCAATTAATTTAACTGAATTATTTTTTCTTAATATCTCTTGACCATATTCAATAAGTTTTTTTTCATGTTTAATAATATTATCCATTCCTACTTTGTTTAAAAATTTAACAGACTCATTAAATGCTATAACTTGTGCTGTTGCCATTGTTCCTGCTTCATATTTGTTTGGCAAGTCACCAAAAGTAATACCTTCCTTTTTAACTTCGCCTATCATTCCTCCGCCACCTTGATATGGTGGCAATTCCTCTAGCCATTTTTTTTTTGCATAAAGAATACCCAAGCCTGTTGGTCCGTACATTTTATGACAAGAAATGGCATAAAAATCACAGTCTAGATCTTGCATGTCTAATTTTAAGTGTGGAGCTGCTTGGCAACCATCTACTAATACTGGTATATTTTTTGAGTGAGCCAATTGAATTATTTCTTTAATTGGTAATATAGCACCAGTGACATTTGATAAGTGAGTCACTCCAATAATTTTTGTTTTTGGTGTAATTTTTTTTTCTATACTTTCTAAAGTAATTTCTCCATATTCATTTATCTCTGCAAATTCTATTTTAACACCTTTTGATTTTCTTAAATAATGCCAAGGAACATAATTTGAGTGATGTTCAAGTTCAGTTAGTAAAACTTCATCCCCCTCTTTTAAATGATTTTGTCCAAAAGTACTTGCTACCAAATTTATTGCTTCAGTGGCTCCTTTGGTAAAAACAATCTCATTAACATCTTTTGCATTAATAAATTTTTGTACTGAGGTTCTTGTATTCTCGTATAAATTTGTTGCTGCAACCGCTAGGTAATGAACGCTTCTTCCAACATTAGAAAATTCTTTGGTATAAAAATCATAAATTCTGTCAACAACTACTCTTGGCTTTTGAGAAGAATTAGCGCTATCTAAATAAACAAGATCATTGTTATGAACTTTGTTATCAAATATAGGAAACTCTTTTTTTATATTATTAATATTCATTGTTTTAAGTTCATAATATTTTTTATTAAATTTCTAATTTCAGTATCTGTAATTTTTTCAATAACATCCAATAGGAAACCATTAATTAAAAGTTTTTTTGCTTCTTGATAATTTAATCCTCTAGACATTAAATAAAATATTGAATCTTCATTTAAGCTTCCTGATGCAGAACCATGCGAACATTTAACGTCATCAGCATAAATTTCTAGTTCTGGTTTTGCATTAAATTCAGTATTGTCATTCAATAAAATAGCTTTACTCAATTGATAGCCATCAGTTTTTTGAGCTTTTGAATCAACGAAAATTTTTCCTTGATAAACTGCTTTTGATGTATCCTCTAAAACACCTTTGATTAATTGATAACTTTTAGTGTTTTCAACTATATGATTTATATTTGTTTTAATTTCATGATGTTTTGTTTCATTTAAGATAAAAACTCCATTCACAAATGCTGAAGCATATTTTCCATTAAGGTTACAATTTATTTCATTTTTTATAAATTTTGATCCAGACGATAGAAGGAATATTTCTGATACACTATCGGTATCCTGGTTAATATTATTGAAACAATATTTTATATTACTATTTGAATTATTATCAATTTTATAATTTTTTAAGATAGAATTTTTTTGAATATCAAAGTTGTAATTAATATTTATAAAATTAGTAGTTGATTTATCATTAGAAAGCTCAATAAGTTTTAAAGAACTATTTTCTTCAAGTAATATATCAACTTTTAAATTAATACTTTTTGAAACTAAATCTTTATTGGTAATATTATAAATAACTAAGGGTTTTTGAAGAAAATAGTTTTTTTTGACAATTATTTTAAAATATTTACTTACAAATGCATTATTTAAAAAAAGCAAAGAATTGTTGGTATTTTTAGTTTTTTCTAAAACCAAATCATCCAATATTTCAATTTTATTTTTTTCTTCATAATCAAACTCTATTTTTTCAATTCTACCATTTACAAAAACAAGTTTATTATGCTCTAAACCATCAATAAAAATAGACTGATCTATTTTATTTGGCTTAGATAAATCATGATAAAAACTTAAATTTTTAATATTTTTAGAAATTATTTGATTGAGATCTGAAAATTTCCAATTTTCTTCTCTTCTGTTCGGGAATCCTTTTTCAATAAAATTGTTAAAATTTTTCCTTTTAATTTCAACATTCTTTTTAGAAAAATTTGTGTTTTCAAGAAACTTTTCAAAATCTATTTTTAATTGTTCTTCCATTTAATTAAAATTTTCATATCCTTTGCTTTCTAATTCCAATGCTAACTCTGGACCACCAGACTTGATTATTTTACCATCCATCAATACATGAACATAGTCAGGTTTTATATAATCTAGTAGTCTTTGGTAATGCGTAATTATTAAAAATGAATTATCTTTTTTTCTTAAAGAATTTACCCCATCAGCTACAATTTTAAGTGCATCAATATCTAGACCAGAGTCAGTCTCATCCAAAATTGAAAGTTTTGGACTTAAAATTGACATTTGTAATATTTCATTCTTCTTTTTTTCACCACCTGAAAAACCCACATTTAATTGTCTATTTAATTTTTCTTCATCGAATTTTAATTCTTTTGCTTTTAATTTTACTAATTTTAAAAACTCAATTGCATCAAGTTCTTTTTCTCCTCTAGCTTTTCTAATTGCATTAAGAGATGTTTTTAAAAAAATATTTGTATTTACACCTGGAATTTCTAATGGATACTGAAAAGCTAAAAATATTCCTTTGTGTGCCCTTTCTTCAGTTTCAAGTTCAAAAAGATTTTTATTTTCAAATAAAATTTCTCCAGAAACGTCATATCCTTTTTTGCCTGATAAAATATTAGATAAAGTACTTTTTCCTGATCCGTTTGGTCCCATAATCGCATGCACTTCGCCTGGTTTTATTTCAAGATTAAAGTTGTTTAAAATTGATTTATTATCAATATCTGCTTTTAAATTTTTAATTTTCAACATTCTTTAATTTCCGTATCATTATTTCTATCATTTCATAAAAACCAGTTTTTCTATTCATGGTTAGTAGTTCATCCATTTTTATCTTTTTAAAATCTTCTAAAGTAGTTTTTTTTGCTTCTTCTAAAGGCAAAGAATTGAAAATATCTATCAACACGTAGGCATATCCTGCGGCAATCATTGCTTTGCTCCAGGCCTTAAAACGTCCATTTTCATAATCAACAAATAAATCAAATTGGCAGCTTTTTACTTTATTTTTTTCTACTCTTTTTATTTCACTAAGTGGATCTTTGTTTAATTTTTCTCCTAAAGAAATTAACCACCTGTAAACTTCTAAACTTTCAACAGCTTGGAGAGCCTCTATATTGTTTTTGTACTCATTAATTTTAATATCTAACTTCATTTTTATTTCTTAAAAAGAGTATTTGGATTCTTCATAGTTTTTATCTCCATACAGTTTCCATTAGTGTCCTCTAAAAACATAGTCTCTTGTTCTATATCTTCTCCTTTAAACCTAATATATGGAGGATCAATAAACTTAATTTTTTTGTCTATAAGTCTTTGTTTTAATTTTTTAAATGTCTCAGCATCTAAATGAACGCCAAAGTGTGGGACTGTTACATTTCCCATATCTACATTGTGTCGTTCACTAATGTTTTTCTTATTAGGTTCTGTTGCGTGCAGTGTAAGTTCATTACCCCAGAAATTTATATCTGCCCAGGCATCTGGATATTTAAATTCAGCGTTACCTCTTTCACATCCAAGTATTTCACAATAAAAATTTATTGCTTTGTCAAGGTCACCTGCGGGTATTGCTAAATGAAATCTATTTCCCATTATCCAACGCTTCCTTCCAGGCTTATTCCAACAAGTTTTTGCGCTTCAACAGCAAACTCCATAGGTAATTGTTGCAAAACTTCTTTACAAAAACCGTTAACTATTAATCCTACTGCTTCTTCAGGATTTAAACCTCTCTGTTGACAATAATGAAGCTGATCTTCGCTGATTTTAGAAGTGGTAGCCTCATGAGCAATGTTTGATTCAGGATTTTTATTTTTTATATAAGGGACTGTATGTGCACCACACTCATTTCCCATAAGTAAAGAGTCGCATTGTGTGTAATTTCTAGAGTTTTTGGCTTTAGAAGAAATGTCTACTAATCCTCTGTAGGTCATATCAGAAAAGCCTGCACTAATTCCTTTTGAAATAATTTTACTTTTTGTATTTTTTCCCAAATGTATCATTTTGGTTCCTGTATCAGCTTTTTGATAGTTATTTGTAATTGCAATTGAATAAAATTCTCCAATAGAGTTGTCCCCTTGTAAAACACAACTTGGATATTTCCATGTTATTGCTGAACCGGTTTCTACTTGCGTCCAAGAAATTTTAGAATTTATTCCTTTACATAACCCTCTTTTAGTTACAAAATTATAAATACCACCCTTTCCATTCTCGTCTCCTGGATACCAATTTTGAACCGTTGAATATTTAATTTCAGCATTATCTAAAGCAACAAGTTCAACGTTTGCTGCATGAAGTTGATTTTCATCTCTCATGGGAGCAGTACAGCCCTCTAGATAACTTACATAACTTCCTTTATCAGCAATGATTAATGTTCTTTCAAATTGTCCTGTTTGAGATGCATTAATTCTAAAATATGTTGAAAGTTCCATCGGACATTTAACATCTGGAGGAATATAAACAAAAGATCCGTCAGTGAAAACGGCTGAATTTAAAGTAGCAAAATAGTGATCGGTTAAAGGAATTACTGAACCTAAATATTTTTTTACAAGTTCTGGATGTTTTTGTATTGCTTCTGAAATTGAACAAAAAATTACTCCTACTTCGTTTAATTTGTCTTTAAAAGTTGTAGCTACTGAAACAGAATCAAAAACAGCATCTACGGCAATACCATTTAATCTTTGCTGTTCCTGTAATGGTATTCCAAGTTTTTTATAAGTTTCTAAAAGCTTTGGATCAAGCTCGTCAATACTTTTAGGTTTTTCACTTGCGCTTTTAGGAGCTGAATAATAATAAATATCCTGATAATCAATTTTTGGATATTTTGGTTTTTGCCAATTTGGTTCTTTTAAATTCTTTAATCTTTCAAAAGCTTTCATTCTCCAATCGAGCATCCATTTAGGTTCTTTTTTAGCTTTAGATATGAATTCAATAACTTCTTTATTTAATCCTTTAGGTGCTTTAATACTCTCAATATCGGTAGTAAACCCATATTTATAATCTTTTAATTGATCTATCTGTTTTTCTCTCATTTAAATTCTACTATCTTTTGTGTTAATTAGGTCACTTAGTTTTTTTTTTTCAAAAAAAATATTAATATAATCTTCAAGTTCATCCCATAGGTTGTGAGTAATACATTTTGCACTTTTTCCATTACATCCTTTTTTAGAATGCTTTTCACAACCCACTGTTTTTATTTTTTCATCTACAGCTAAAAATACTTCTGATATATTAATTTCAGATGCTTTTTTATTTAAGGTATAACCACCTTTATTTCCTCTTACACTATTAACAATTTTATTTTTTTTTAGTTTTAAAAACAATTGTTCTAGATAAACCAGTGATATTCCTTGTCTTAAAGATATGTCTCTAAGGGAAACTGGTTCATTAGGATCAAACTTCGCTAGATCCGCAAGCGCCATTACGGCGTATCTACCTTTACTTGATAATTTCATATAATCTGCAATCCATGGGCTTTATACATACCTGACTAATTTAGTCAAGTTTATAACTAATTTAAAGTCTTGCATTTTGTCGCTCAATTTTGGTAGAAAAATATAATTTTTTTTTGATAACAATAATCAATAACTTCTATGGATAATAAAATTGTTGAAATATTTATACCAGGGCCCGCGGGAAGGCTTGAAGCAAAATATTATAAAAGTAAAAAAAATACATCACCAATAGCTTTAGTTTTACACCCTCATCCACAATACGGTGGAACAATGAATAATAAAGTAGTGGTTGATACTTTTCATGTATTTATGGAAAACGATTTTTCAGTTTGTAGAGTTAATTTTAGAGGTGTTGGAAAAAGTGATGGGCAATTTGATAATGGTCAAGGTGAACTTGCTGATGCAGCAGCAGCTCTAGATTGGTTAGAAAGAGAAAATTTTGATAATTCACAATGTTGGATTTCAGGATTTTCTTTTGGATCTTTAATTTCAATGCAATTATTAATGAGAAGGCCTGAGATAAATAGATTTATTGCAATATCTCCTCAACCGAATGTTTATGATTTTTCCTTTTTATCTCCATGTCCATCCTCAGGTTTAATGATTTATGGAAAGAAAGATGAACTCGTGCCTGTTGAGCATATTAATGAATTAAATAAAAGACTAAGTGCTCAAAAAGGTATTAAGGTTGAATTCGAAGCCATTACAGAAGCAAATCATTTTTTTGCAAAATCTGATCAGGCATTAATTAAATCTTTAAATAAATATATAAAAAAAGAATCTGCTTTATATTAATAGTTTTTTACCGTTGCTCCTCCAGTACATGGTTCTTTACATCCTGTAGTTTCTGGAAAAGAAATTGGCAATCTCAAATATGATCGTATAGCAAGATAAGCAAACGCTTGGGACTCAATATAACTACCATCTATACCCAGTTTATCGATTTGTAAAATATTACCTTTAATTTTATTTTGTATTGTATCTATTAAATATTTATTTTTTCTTCCTCCTCCACAAACATAAACATTTTTATCAGTTAATTTTTTAGATATTATATCAGCTGTCAATTCTGTAATTGTTGCAGCTCCATCTTCTAAAGAAAGACCTTTAGCAAAAGTAATATTAAAATCATTAATATCAAGAGATTTTTTTTTGCTAATATCATTATAGTAAAAACTATCTATTGTTTGTTCTAAAATAAATTTATCTGTCTTTCCAACTCTGGCAATATCTCCATTTTCATCAAATTTGTTATCAGAATTAACTCTTATCCATTTATCTATTAAACAGTTGCCTGGTCCTATATCCATACTTGTAATCTTATAATTCTCGTAAATAGATGTGATATTTGCAATTCCTCCAATGTTTAAAATTATAATTGGTAGTTTTATTTTTTTTTTTTCTTCAAAAGTCTTAGCTAATAACTTATGATAAATTGAAGCTAGAGGAGCTCCTTGACCTCCATTTTTTAAGTCATTTTGTCTAAAATTATAAACGACTATTTTTTTAGTTAATTGTGATAAAAGACTTCCATCGCCTAATTGTTTAGTAATTTTTTTTTTTGGATCATGAAATATTGTTTGCCCATGAAACCCCAATAAATCAATTTCTATTTTTGAGGTTTCAATAATTTTATTAACAGCGTCTGCATGAAATAATGTAACTTCTCTTTCTATTAACTTAATCTCTTCAGAATGCTCATTTAAATCTTCTGCCATAAGAATTTTATCTCTTATATCTATTAGTTTATTGCGAATTTCCCTTCCATACTCAAAATATTTGTCTAATTTTATTGAATATTCGTCGTTGCCGTCTGACTTTATTATTGAAGCATCTACTCCATCCATCGAAGTACCACTCATTAAGCCCAAAGCTGTATAAATCTTTCCCATTCTTATTTTTTTTTATTAAATAATGTATATTGTGGAACTATAGACCTATGAATAAATTTTTAAAAGAATTTAAAGATAGAGGGTATTTTTACCAATGCACCAGTGAAGATGAATTGTCAAAACTGCTAGATAAAGAAAAAATCAAAGGTTATATTGGGTTTGACTGTACCGCTGAAAGTCTTCATGTAGGAAGTTTACTTCAAATAATGTGTTTGAGATTAATGCAAAAGCATGGACACAGGCCAATAGTTTTAATTGGAGGAGGAACGACTAGAATTGGAGACCCCTCAGGCAAAGATAAAACAAGAAAAATTTTAACTGAAGAAGAAATAGAAAAAAATATTAAAAATATTGAAAAAATATTAAAAAATTATTTAGATAATGACGATCCTAAGACTAAACCTATATTTGTAAATAACTATTCTTGGCTTAAAGGTTTAAATTATATTTCTTTTTTAAGAGATATTGGAAAACATTTTACAATAAACAAAATGCTTACTTTTGAAAGTGTTAAAACTAGACTGGATAGAGAGCAATCTTTAAGTTATATGGAATTTAACTATATGATTTTGCAAGCATATGATTTTTTAGAATTAAATAAAAAAGAAAATTGTGCTTTACAAATTGGTGGATCGGACCAATGGGGAAATATTGTTAACGGAACTGAACTAATAAAAAGACATTCCAATAAACAAGCTTATGGTTTAACTACTCCTCTAATTACATTAGCATCAGGAGCTAAAATGGGAAAAACAGAAACTGGGGCTATTTGGTTAGATAAAAAATTATTATTACCATATGATTATTGGCAGTTTTGGAGAAACGTTGATGATAGAGATGTAGTTAAATTTTTAAAAATGTTCACGGATTTAAATATAGATGAAATAAATAAAATAAAAGAACAAGATATTAACCAATTGAAAATTAAATTAGCAAATGAAGCTACATCGATGTTGCATGGAAAAGAAGCAGCTTTATCTGCAGAAAAAACTGCAAAGAAAACTTTTGAACAAAATTCATTAGGAGAAAGTTTACCTTCTGTTGATATTCAATTAAATAATGAAAATAGTAGTATAAATATAATTGATTTAATTATTTTATCAAAAACTGAAAGCTCTAAAAGCGAAATTAGAAGACTTATTAAAGGCAAAGGAAATAATTAGTGATGAAAAGTTTTTGATACAAAAAAAATTATTTGTCAAAGATAGTTTTTTAAAATTATCAATAGGTAAAAAAAAACATATAAAAATTAAATTAGCTTAATTTTTTTTTATTTTTTCTAAAGTTCTAGTTATAAATCTAGGCGTTAGAGTTTTAATAGGATTTACTCTTGTTTTTAAATCTTTGGGAGGACCTTTAATTTTAAAACTAACTCCAAAAACACCTTCTCCAACTTTTTTTCCTACTAATAAATCTCCAAGTAAAGGGATTGACGAAATTGTCCTATTTATGGTTGTTGCTGGAACCAGGGTTCCTCTTAGGCTAACTAGTTTTTTGCCTTCCACATATCCCTCCATCATT
>CACDKW010000020.1 GCA_902553465.1 uncultured Pelagibacteraceae bacterium
CAGGAATTTTAAGCATTAGGGATAAAAAAAATCATTTAAAAGACTTAAAAAAAAACAATTATGAAGAAATTGACCTAGTTATAGTTAATTTTTACCCTTTTGAAAAAACTTTAGAAAATACAAATAATAACAATAAAATAATTGAAAATATTGATATTGGAGGGCCCGCTATGGTTCGAGCAGCAGCCAAAAATTTTAATGATGTTACTGTAGTCACTAATATTGATCAATATAAAGATCTATCAAATGAATTAAATTCAAATAAAGGAAGAACTACTCTTAAATTTAGACAAAAATTGTCAGAATTAGCTTTTACTGAAACTGCATATTATGATGCAGTAATATCAAATTATTTTAATAATAAATCAAAAAATTCTTTTCCAAATAAAAAAATAATTTTTGGAAAATTAATTGAAAAATTAAGATATGGAGAAAATCCACATCAAGAAGCAGCCATTTATTCAATAAATAAAGAATTAAATATTAAACAACTTAATGGTAAAAAATTAAGTTATAATAATTATAACGATATTTTTTCTGCTCTTTTAATATCAAAATCATTACCAAAAAATACTGGAACAGTAATTGTAAAGCATGCAAATCCATGTGGAATTTCAATAAATAAAAATGATCTCAAAAGCTACAAACTAGCTTTAGCCTGTGATCCAATAAGCGCATTTGGAGGAATAGTTTCTTGTAATTTCAAAGTAAAAAAAAATTTGGCTTCTGAATTGAAAAAAATATTTTTAGAAGTAGTTGTTTGCAATGGTATAGAAAATAGTGCGCTAAAAATATTAAAAAGCAAAAAAAATTTAAGAATTATAGATGCTAGTAATTTAAATAATTATAATTTAAATAATATACATTCATTATTTGGCACTTTTTTATTACAAACTCCAGATACTTTTTCTTTTTCAAAATCAAATTTTAAAGTTGTATCTAAAAAAAAACCAAGTTTTCAAACACTAAAAAATTTAATATTCACATTTAATATTTGCAAATATATAAAATCAAATGCAATTGTAATTACAAATAAAGGTTCAACTATTGGAATAGGATCTGGGCAAACAAGTAGAGTGGATAGTTGTGAAATTGCTATAAAAAAAATGAATAAATTTTATAATGGAAAATACGATGATGAATTAATTGCAGCATCAGATGCTTTTTTTCCATTTGTAGATGGATTTGAAAAATTAGTCCAGGCAGGGGTCTCGGCTGTTATTCAGCCAAGTGGCTCAATTAAAGATAAAGAAATAATTAAATTTGCTAATCAAGCTGGGATTACGTTGGTATTTTCAAAAACTAGGCACTTTAAACACTAGATATTTTATCAACTTTTGCTGCTAAAACAAAATCACTTTCGTGTAAACCTTTTATAGCATGTGTAAAAATTTTAATTTTAGCATATCCCCAACCAAACCAAATATCTGGATGATGACCTTCTTTCTCTGCAATTTCTCCAACTTTATTTACAAAATTTTGACTCTCTAAAAAATTTTTAAATTTGAATTCTTTAATTAAATAATAAATTTTAGACTCATCTGCTTTTACTTCCCAACCATCAACCATTTTTAGATATTTATGGATTTCACTTATATCAAATCCAGGTATTCCTCCTTCGCAAGGTATGCATTTTTTATCTGCTAAATCAGTCATTATATAATCCTTGTTAAAGTTTTTGGAGCGGGCAATGAGACTTGAACTCACGACCTTCTCGTTGGCAACGAGACGCTCTACCACTGAGCTATGCCCGCTTATAAATATTAATTATAGATAGTGCTTTTTTTATTGCAAGCAATATTAAGTTTTTCAAATTATTTTTTATTCTATGCCGCACCCTAAGTTTTTTGTGTCTTTGGTTTATATCTGGTAGATTAGTTTTATGAATAAATCAATAATCAGCTTACCAAAAGAAATTCCTATTTTCCCTTTATCAAATTTTATAATTTTCCCAAAAACTTCAGTGCCATTAAATATTTTTGAACCAAGATATATAAATATGATTGATGATGCTATGAAAGGAAATAGAATGATTGGAATGATACAGCCAAAAAGCTTCAATCAAAAAACTCCTGATCTATACAAAATAGGTTGTGTAGGAAAAATTACCAGCTTTAATGAAACAGAAGATGGAAGGTATTTAATTGTTTTGGCGGGTGTAAGTAGGTTTAAAATTACTGAAGAGTTAAAAACGCAGAAACTTTATAGATTGTGCAAGGTAGATTTTAAAGATTTTTCTTATGACTTGGAAGAAAAAGATGAAGAAATTAAATTTTCAGATTTAGAATTTATATTTAAAAATTTAAAATCTTTATTTATTAAACAAGGTTACATAATTGATTGGAAAGAATTAGAAAAAAAGAGTCTGAATCAAACAATAAATGCATTAGCAATGGCTTCTCCATTTTCATTAGAAGAAAAACAAATTTTATTAGAAACTAATGATTTAAGTGAGAGAAAACAAAAACTAGAACAAATTTTGTCTACATATAATTTTGATAATTTTAATAACAAGACTATTCAATAAATCCGTTGTCAGCAAACTTTGTAGAAAATTTTTTAAATAAATAATTTTTTTCTAAAAAATAAAATATTTTATCTGAATAAAAGTTATTAAATTTATTATCAATTTTAAAAAATTCATGAATAAAATCAATACTAGTAGCATAGAGATAATTAAAATGTTTTGTTTTATTTTCAAACTCTTTTAAAACAGATTGATCGATAGGCAATCCAAGATAAATTTTATTATCAATTAATTTCGATAATATTTTTATATCTCTAAGTGTCATATTAAAACCTTGTCCAGCCAATGGATGAATTTTGTGAATATTATCACCAAAACATAATATTTTTTTATAGTAATAGTTTTTCAAAACTGAACCTTTAAGATTAAATTTTTCAATTTTTGAAAAAGATTTAATTATATATTTTTGGTTATATTTTTTTATTAATTCAATAATTTCTTCATCAGAAATATTTTTATTTTTTTTAAATATTGAAAAAACAACTGAAGTTTCATTACTTGAATACGGTAAAAAAGCTAGTGGACCAATTTTAGTAAAAATTTGATGCGCAAGTTTATTTTCAAATTTTTGATGTTTAATCAATGTTGTATAAGCTTCGCTATTATAATTTTTTAAATCTCTTCTAAAAAATATTTCTTTTGAAATTTTGTTAGCTGAATCAAAATTAATTACTAAATCAAATTTGTTTTTATTATTTATTATTGAATTTAGAAAGGAATTTTGATTTTTTTTAACTAATTTTATTAATTTATTTTTTTTTGTTTTTTTTTCTAATAAATTAATAAATTGGTAATTTTTAATTATTGAAAAAAGCTTATCTTTTACTGGTCCAAAATTAAGAATTTCTTTATCATTATTTGATTCATTAAATATTTTAATATTATTTATAGGCCAAGAAATATTATCTAAATTTATTTTTTCTTCTTTTAAAAATTCAATGTTTTTTTTTGCTATTCCTAAAGTTCTTGTATTAGATTTATTTTTTAATTTACTATCATCAAATATTGATATTTTAATATTTCTATTAGCTAATATATTTGCTAATACCAAGGAAGGTATTCCATATCCAATTAAACATATATTCATAATTAAATTTTAATTTTAACAATAAATATTAAATGATACAAAGTTACAAACTAGATTCTTTAAAAAATGAATATAAAAGATTTAAGCAAAAAAAGCCTTGATTTTACTATAAAAAGAGTAGCGGAAATTATTGGTATTTTGCTTATATGTTTATCCACCCTATTTTTTTTATCACTGATAAGTTACTCTCCTGAAGATCCCAATTTTATATTTAGCGAAAATACTATAATTAATAATATTTTGGGTTTTAAAGGAAGCTATGTTTCAGACCTTTTTTTTCAATCGGTTGGCTTGATATCTTTTTTAATTGCTTTCACAATATTTTTTACTGGTATTAACTTAATCAAATATAAAAACTTCTTAGTAATTATTGAAAATATATTTTACTCAATATTATATATTATCTTGGGCTCATTATTTTTTTCTATATTTTATCCAAACTCATTTTCACTTTCAATTAATGGAAATGGAGGATTTGTTGGTATTTTTGTTAAAAATACTTTTTTATCAAATTTAGTTTATTTAAACCAAGATATTTCTTATTATATAATTTTATTTTTAATTATACTAATTTTTTTATTTAGCATTAATTTTAGTCTTAAATTCTTTATAAGTTTTTTTAAAAATATATATTTAAAAATTAGTAAAAAAAATAATGAAGAGATTCAAAATATAAATACTTTTACCGAAGAAAATCAAAAAACTACTGATGATATTCAGAAACCTACACAAGAAGACTTGCCTTTTAATACTAAAAATAAAGAAAATAAATATAAATTTAAATTACCATCACTAGATTATTTGAAGTATCCTACAAAAAAAGAGCGTGAAAAAAACTTAAATGAAGATAAAATTGATGAAAGTACTTTAGAAAAGATACTTTTAGATTTTGGTGTTGAAGGAAAAATAAAAAAGGTAAGTAGAGGACCTGTGGTTACTTTAAATGAATTTGAACCGGCAGCTGGTGTAAAAGTTTCTAAAATAATTAACTTATCAGAAGATATTGCAAGAAATACAAGCTCTGAATCTGCTAGAATAGCAACAATTCCTGGGAGCAGCACAATTGGTATAGAAATCCCAAATTCATCTAGAGAAAATGTTTATTTAAGTGAAATTATTTCTAGTTCTAATTTTGTCAAAAAAGATATTAAACTTCCTATAGCGCTTGGAAAAAGTATATCTGGAATTTCTTTAGTTGGAGATCTTACTTCAATGCCACATTTATTAATCGCCGGAACAACTGGTTCAGGAAAATCTGTTTGCATAAACACTATAATTTTATCATTACTTTATAAACATGGGCCTGATAAATGTAAGTTCATACTAATAGATCCAAAAATGTTAGAATTATCTACCTATGAAGGTATACCGCATCTTTTGTGTCCCGTGATTACAGAAGCTAAAAGAGCAGCTTCGGTATTAGGTTGGGTCGTTAAAGAAATGGAAAGTAGATACAAATTAATGACAAGAGTTGGCGTAAGAAATATTGATGGATACAATTCAAAGCATAAATTACCAATGCCTTACATAGTTGTAATTGTAGATGAAATGTCGGATCTTATGCTTGTTGCTGGTAAAGAAATTGAAGGATATATTCAAAAATTATCTCAAATGGCTAGAGCAGCTGGAATACATATAATAATGGCCACTCAAAGACCAAGTGTAGACGTTATAACGGGTACAATAAAAGCAAACTTTCCAACAAGAATATCATTTCAAGTTACATCGAAAATAGATAGTAGAACTATTTTAGGTGAACAGGGTGCAGAACAATTACTAGGAAAAGGTGATATGCTTTACATGTCTTCTGCTAACAAAATTATAAGAATTCATGCACCATATGTTTCAGAAAATGAAATTGAAAAAATAAATAATTTTTTAAGATCCCAAGCAGAGCCTGATTATGTAGATGAAATATTAAATTTTGCTGATGAAAAAGAAATTGGACAAAATTTATCAGATAATGAAAATAGGGACGAATTATATGAAAATGCTTTAGAGTTAATTAAATCTGAGGGAAAAGCTTCAACTTCTTTTTTACAAAGAAAATTACAAATAGGCTATAATCGAGCAGCTAGAATAATAGATATGATGGAAACTAACGGGGTTGTAAGTAAAGCAAACCATGTTGGTAAAAGAGAGGTTTTAAAATGATAAAAAAAATTTTTTTAATATTTTTTTTTTTAAACATTTTTAATATTTCAGTTGCATCAATTAAAAGTGAAATTATAACTAATTTCAAAAAAATAGACAATTTAAGTTTTGATTTTAAGCAAGTTATTAAAGACAAAACTGAAAAAGGTAAATGCATTATTCAATACCCAAAAAAAATACACTGTGACTATGATAATTTAAAAAAAAAATTGATAGTTTCAAATGGAAATTCCTTAGTGATAAAAAATCAGAATGGTAAAGAATATTTTAGGTATTTATTAAAGCAAACATCTCTAGAATTAATATTAAACAAAGATTTGTTAATAAAAAAAATTGAAGAATTAGATGGTAAAGTTATTGATGAAAAATACTATGTTTTCTATCTAAAAAATAATGAAAACCAAATTAATATTTTTTTTGATAAAAAAACTTATGATTTAGTCGGATGGCAAACTGAAGATATTTATCAAAATCTAGTAATTACATATATTTACAATCTAGTAAAAAACTCAAATATTGATAAAAAATTATTTATTTTACCAAAGCCATATTAACTTATCAAAAAGATATACTTTCAGATTTAAAAACTTTCATGCCTCTCGACAGATAGTTATCTAATGCATGTTTATGATCTAGGGAACAAGTATGTACCCAAATTCTTTTTGTTCCAGTTTCAAATGATTTTTTAATGGCCTCAGATAATAAATAACTACCTATTTTTTTGCCAATATATTCCTCTAAAATTCCAAAGTAGGCAATCTCACATTCTTTGTTTTGTGAGTAAATATTTTGTTCAAAATACCCAACTAAATCTTCATTATTTTTTAAAACATATGTAGCTACCCCCAAAGTATTAAGATAATCAGTCCAATTTTTATCACTCCATACTAGCCTATCTACCCATCTATGTTTCTTGCCTATTTCTTTATAGAAAAATTTGTTTAGTTGGAAATCAGCGGGTAAAACTTTTTCTAAATGTAAATTTTCTAATGGTTTTTTTGCTTCTATAAGCTCATTTATGGATTTTATTTCTAAATAATTTCTTTTTACTTGATTGTTCACTGAACCATTTTTCCAATTTTCTCACCACCAAATAGATGAAAATGTAAATGTGGAACCTCTTGTCCTCCGTCTTCACTTATGTTCGCTAAGGCTCTGTATCCTTTTCCAGTATCAACAGAAATTCCAAGTTTTTTAGCAACAGAATTTATTCCTTTTAATAATCCGACAATTTCCTCTGAAGATGCATTTTTAGTAAAATCATCTAGGTCAATGTATTTGCCTTTAGGAATAACCAGTGCATGAATTTTTTTTTGTGGGTTTATATCATGAAAAGATAAGACAAAATCATCTTCATAAATTTTTTTACAAGGAATTTCTCCTCTTAGTATTTTCGCAAATATATTATTATCGTCATAGGTCATAATTGATTTTAGCCATTTATTGGCCTACCAGTTATATCTGTTGTAAAATATTGGTGAACCATAACAGAAATTGTTCTTAAGTTGTTCATAATTCTTTGAATATCTAAATCGAAATCTGTATTATTACAATTTAATTCTTTGAAATAATAAACTTTAGTTAATGCTAAACTTGGTTTCAATTCTTCGCTAATAACGTTAATTATATTTTTTTTCTTATCTAATACAAAATTATATCGACATACATTTTGAGTTGCCCAAGTTAGTATTGCTAAAATAATCAATCCAATAAGTATTTGGGCCTTTAATATTGAAAACATATTATTTTTTTCTTTGATTAAGCTCTTCCATTACATCTTCAATTTTAACATCATTTGCTTCTAAATACATTATCAAATGATAAAAAACATCAGCAGCCTCATGCACTGTATTTGTATTTTTTTCAACAGCTTCGATTAATTCATTTATTTCTTCTAAAACTTTTTCTTTACTTAAAGATCTGTTGTTTAAAAGTTTATTTGTATAAGAACCATCAACAGGATTATTCTTTCTTTCTCTTGCAAGTTTAAATAAATTTTCTAACGTATTTAACATGTTAAATCCTAACTGGAATTCCTTTTGAGTTCAAATATTCTTTGGCTTCTTTAACAGAAAATTTGCCATAGTGAAATATAGATGCAGCTAGTACTGCGCTAGCATTTCCTAATTTAATTCCATCTACTAAGTGATCTAAGTTGCCTACTCCACCTGAAGCAATTACTGGAATATTTACTTTTGATGAGATCTTAGACATTAAATCAATATCATAGCCAACCTGAGTTCCATCTCTATCCATAGATGTTACCAATAATTCTCCAGCACCGTTGTCTTCCATTTTTTTTGCAAAATCTAGTGCATCAATGCCTGTATTGTTTCTTCCACCATGAGTAAAAATTTCCCATCTATCTCCATTTTTCTTAGCATCTATTGCAACTACAATACATTGGGAACCAAATTTTTTTGAACTATTTACAACAACTTCAGGATTCTGAACTGCGGCAGTATTTATAGAAACTTTGTCTGCACCACAGTTAAGTAATTTATTAATATCATCAACACTTCTAACTCCTCCTCCAACTGTTAGGGGAACAAAACATTTCTTAGATGTTTTTTCAACTACATCATAGATCGTATCTCTATTTTCATTTGAAGCAGTAATGTCTAAAAAACAAATCTCGTCTGCACCACCATCAGAATAAATTTTAGCTTGTTCAACAGGATCACCTGCATCCTTTAAATCAACAAAGTTAATACCCTTAACTACACGACCATTTTTAACATCTAAACAAGGTATTATTCTATTTTTAAGCATCTATTTCTTTTACAAGTTCTTCTAATTTAATATCACCATCATAAATAGCTTTACCAACTATTATACCCTCAATATTTTTCAAGCTCTTCGCTTTTTTAATATCATCAATTGAAGAAACTCCACCAGATATAACCACTGGACAATTTGATTGATCTGCAACTTTTGATGTTTCCATAAAGTTTGGGCTTTGTTTAGTCCCATCACGATTTATATCAGTATAAATTAATCTACTAGCTCCATAATCATTTACTTCTTTTAAATAATCTAAAGTTAATTTATTAGAATTTTCCTTCCATCCAGATACTGACAAATATCCATCTTTAGCATCTAAACCTAAAGCAATTTTGTTTGGAAACTTTTGACAAGCTTCCTTTAAAAAGCTTTTATCTTTTATCGCAGCACTTCCTAAAATAACTTTTTCAACACCAGCATCAGTGTATTTTTTAATACTTTCAAAGTTTCTAACACCACCACCAATTTCTATTTTAAGATCAAATTTGCCAACTATTTCTTTAATAATATCTAAATTAACAGTCTCTCCTGTTAAAGCTCCATCTAGATCAACAATGTGTAAATTTTTAAAACCATAATCTTTATATTTACTTGCCTGATCAATTGGAGATGTTTTATATTCAGTTTTATTATCAAAGTCTCCTTTGATTAATCTTACACACTTTTTATCTTTAATATCTATTGCAGGAAATATTTTCATTTTACAAATTTATAAAGTTATCAATTATTTTTAGTCCAATCTTATCACTCTTTTCGGGATGAAATTGGGTTCCAAAAATATTTTCTTTTTCAACAGAACAAACAATATTTGATGAATAGTCTGTTGTTGCTGAAATTACATTTTTATCATTTGGTATAAATTCATAGCTGTGTACAAAATACATGTGAGAGTTATTTTCTATATTTTTAAAAATCTTACTTTCTTTAACAATATTTATTTGATTCCAGCCAATGTGAGGAAGTTTATATTTTCCATTTTGATTATCTATTTTTGATACCTTTCCTGATATCCAGCCTAAACCTTTTGTTTCTATTTCTTCATAACCAATATCTGCAAACATCTGTAAACCAACACAAATTCCAAGAAGTGGTTTTTTGTTGGTAATTACAAATTCATTTAAAGTATCAACTAAACCATTGATATTATTTAAAGCATCAACACAACTCTTAAAAGAGCCCTGACCTGGTAAAACTACTTTATCGCTGGATTTAATCTTGTTTAAATCTGAAGTTACTTCGATATTTACTTTATCTTTAGCAACTTCCTTAAAGGAGTTTATTACAGAGCTAATATTGCCTGAATTATAGTCAACGATTGTGACGTTCATTAAACTTATAAAGAACCTTTTGTAGAAGGAATTGTATTTTTATTCCTTGGGTCCATCTCCAATGCAGCTCTTAATGATCTCGCTAAACCTTTAAAACAAGACTCAATAATGTGGTGGCTGTTATCACCATAAATATTTTCAACATGTAAAGTAATACCAGCGGCTTGTGAAAATGCTTGAAACCATTCTTTAAATAGTTCCGTATCCATTTCACCAAGCTTTTCTACTTTAAGATTAACTTTCCATATTAGATATGGCCTGTTGGAAACGTCTATTGCAACTCTGGTTAATGTTTCATCCATTGGTATCATTGCATGCGCATATCTTTTAATTCCTATAAATTTCTTTGACGCTTTTTTTAAGCACTCACCGATAGCTATACCTGTATCTTCTGTTGTGTGGTGTAGATCAATATGAGTATCTCCTTTTGCTTTTATATTCATGTCCATAGAGGAGTGTTTTGATAATTGCTCAAGCATATGATTTAAAAATCCTATACCTGTATCAACTTTGTATTTGCCCTTACCATCAATATTTAAATCAACACTAATGCTGGTCTCTTTTGTTTTTCTACTTATTTTTGCTTTTCGCTTCATAATTTAAAAAGGGTATATATCTATTATTGAATTATGGCAATAATACTAGACCTGGGCTTGAACTATTGAATTTAGTATCCATTTATAAGGTATGACAACAATAGTGTTAGTAAGGAAAAACAATGAAGTGGTAGTTGCTAGTGATGGTCAAGTAAGTATGGGAAATACTGTTATCAAAAGTACAGCTAATAAAGTTAGAAAAATTGAGAAAAGAAATGTGATCGCAGGTTTCGCAGGATCTACCGCAGATGCCTTATCTTTATTTGAAAGGCTAGAGTCTAAATTAGAAAAACATGCAGGAAATCTTGCAAGAGCAGCGGTAGAATTAGCAAAAGATTGGAGAACTGATAAATATTTAAGAAGATTGGAAGCATTAATGGCTGTGGGGGATAAAGAAAAAAGCTTTATAATTTCTGGAACTGGAGATGTTCTTGAGCCTGAGGGAAATGTAATAGGAATTGGTTCTGGAGGCAATTATGCATTGGCTTCAGCAAAGGTTTTAATGGATACTGAACTTAATGCTGAAGAAGTTGCAAAAAAAGCAATTAAGGTTGCCTCAGAAATTTGCGTATTCACTAATGACAATATTAAAATTGAAAAGATATAATGGAAAATTCAAACGTAACAACTTTTAAACCTAAAGATAAGTCAGATAAAAAAGAAATTTTAAAATCTCTATCGCCGAGAGAAATTGTTTCAGAATTAGATAGATTTGTAGTTGGGCAAAAAAATGCGAAAAGAGCAGTAGCAATTGCGCTTAGAAATAGATGGAGAAGGCAGGCTTTAACTGGTGAAATGAAAGATGAAGTTTTGCCAAAAAATATTTTGATGATGGGGCCAACTGGAGTTGGAAAGACAGAAATATCGAGAAGACTATCAAAATTAGCTGAAGCGCCATTTGTAAAGGTTGAAGCAACCAGATTTACCGAGGTTGGTTATGTTGGAAGAGATGTTGAACAAATAATCAGAGATCTTTTAGAAATAGCTATCGCAATGGAAAAAGTAAAAAAAAGAAAAGAAGTACATGCAAAAGCACAAAAGTTAGCGGAAGAAAGAGTTTTAGATGCTTTAGTTGGTAATAAAGCAAGTGTAGCAACTAAAGAAAGTTTTAGAAAAAGATTAAGAAGTGGAGACTTAGATAATAATGAAATTGAGATAGATATTAATGAATCGGGACAAATGCCTCAATTTGAAATTCCTGGGATGCCTGGCGCAAATGTTGGAATGATTAACATTTCTGAGATGTTAGGAAAGTCAATGGGTGGAAAAGCTAAAAAGAAAAAAATGTCAGTAAAAGAATCTCATGAAATTTTAATTAATGAAGAGTCTGATAAATTAATAGAACAAGATAAAATTGTAAAAGCAGCTAAAGATTCGACAGAAAATAATGGAATAGTGTTTTTAGATGAAATAGACAAAATTTCTGCCAGAACTGATCGTGTTGGTGGAGATGTATCTAGAGAAGGAGTACAAAGAGATTTGCTTCCTCTGATTGAAGGCACAACTGTTAGTACTAAATATGGTACAGTCAAAACAGATCATATTCTATTCATCGCATCAGGTGCCTTTCAATTAGCAAAGCCATCTGATTTACTTCCAGAGCTACAAGGTAGATTGCCGATTAGAGTTGAGTTAGACGCATTGAATAGTGAAGATTTTAAAAGAATATTAAAAGAACCAGATAATAGTTTAATAAAACAATATAAAGCTTTGCTAAAAACTGAAAATGTTGATTTAGAATTTTCAGAGGATGGTATTGATATGATTGCAAATTTAGCATACGAGGTAAATTCAAAAGTTGAAAATATTGGAGCAAGAAGACTACACACAATAATTGAAAGAGTTCTTGATGAAATTAGTTTTACTGCAACAGACAGAGGTGGTGAAAAAATAAATATTGATGCAAAATATGTTAAAAACAACCTGGGTGATATAGTTAAAGATACTGATCTTTCTAAGTTTATCTTATAATTTTTTTTTTAAAACAATATCAAATGATCCTTTGTTTATATCATTTACTGAATCTAAATCTAACTTTTTAATCTTTTTCATAAGTTCAAAATTGTTTTTTATATAGTCTGGAACAGAATATTTTAATATACTTAAATCAATAGATAAATATGGATCTTCTTTATTTTTTGATCTTGATCCCTTGCCTGTAATAACTTTAATATTATTTATATTATTTAAATAGCATTCACTTATAAAATTACTAATAATTTCATTTGCATTTTCTAATGTAAGGCCATGCAAGTCTATTGATCTGCAATCAATATTTTTATTTTCTATAATAGTTATATCTTTATTTTCAATAGTTTCTCCACTATCTAAGAAATTTTTCCAATCTTTTTGATCCTTTTTTGAAATTTTTTTTATCAATTATGCTTGGGTATCAATTAATAGCCAATTTGGACTTGCAGATTTTATACTTCTACAAAATTTCCAGGTGTCATATACTTTTTTTACTTTTTCTGGATTTCCTGATACAATTTTTTTTTCTTTATCCTTCACACACGATATTATTTCACTTACAAAATCTACTGTAACTTCAAAAATATTATTTGTTTGTTTAAAATTTTTAATATCAGCTGAATTAATTCCAATAAAAGTTGTTTCGGATACTAACCCTTTATTTTTTCTTTCTTTAATTGCTTCATTAAAATCGTTAACAATTTTTTTATCTAATAAATTTTTAATTTCTTTTAAATTTCCTGAGGCAAAATTTGTAATTATCGACTCATATGCTATTTTAGCGCCATTTAGAAAATCTGCTTTAGCTTTTTCATCAAAATTGTTCTCATTAATATTTATAAATTCTTTTTCTTTCGTAGGGAAATCATGGGCAAAAGAAGCTCCTATATTTTCCTCATGGCCAGTTTTTTTACCTAAAATTCCTCTTAATCTAAGGAAAATAAACCCAGCAATCATTGCCAAAAGTATTATATCAATATATTCAAAACTATAATTCATATATTAAATAATATTTACTATGTTGCTTAATTTCAACTGACAAATTAGATTAAGGACAAATGAACTCATTTATATTGCTAATTTTATTAGTTCCTATTGTTGAAATATATCTTTTTATTAAGATTGGATCTCAGATAGGCGCATTTAATACAATCTCTCTTATTCTAATAACTGCAGTAATAGGGATATATTATGCCAGATATGAAGGTTTAAACACATTAAGATCAGGCATAAGACAAATGATAAAAAATGAAATGCCAATTTATGAAATAATTTCTGGAGCTGCGATTGCTTTTGCTGCTATATTGATGATTTTACCAGGATTTTTAACAGACTTTTTAGGAATAATAATAATATTTCCGTGGACGCGTAAATTATTATTTAAAAATATAAAAATTAATAAAAAAAAAGAAAAAAACTTTATTGATGGAGAATATGAAGAGAAAGATGATGAAAAATAAATATGTCTGAAAAATTTAAAATTCTTGCTCAATTCATAAAAGATATGTCAAGTGAAACTCCAAATGCTGAAACATTTCTATATGTTAAAGA
>CACDKW010000021.1 GCA_902553465.1 uncultured Pelagibacteraceae bacterium
AAAGCACAGTGAATACACCGCTATCCACATGAGTTTCACATCCGAGAGCCACACCATCTTGTTTAGATATTTCCACAGGCTTAGATTGATTTGGATAATAATTAAATCTTAAAGTACTTAAAGTTTTAAATCTAGAAAAAGCTCTTTTAGAAATTTCGATATCTTTATTATAAAGTTTAATTATTCCCTTAAATAAAATTTCAGACAAGTCATAAATATTATCAAAGTAATTAGATAATATTTTAATAGATTTTTTATCAATAGATTTGTTCAAATTGAGATATTCTATATATTGATTTTTAATATTATTGGCATATCTTTTTGTAACTTTTAGATCTCCAATATCTAAACCTTCTTTTCCATTTACATCATTAGGAAAATATCCTCTATAATTATTATTATTTCTAGAATTCCATTTTTTTGGAGAAAGTTTTTTTTTATTTTTTTCAGACGTATTAAAAAATTTATTACCCACGCCACATAAATTTTTAATATTTTTTTGACTGATACTATGTCCTGTAATTTGAAAAAAACCTATATTTATGCATGCTTTTTTGATTTTATTCATAGTTTTAATTGATTTAGGAGCTTCAAAACCATTTTTTAATATTGAAGAAATATTAATAGTTGGAACTATATTTTTTGGCATTTATCTTAAAGGTTTTTCAGTAACTATTAATTGGTCTTGAGCTTTTTCACGCATAAAAATATAAACACCACTCGATACAATTATAAATATACCAATTATTGTACTAGTGGTTGGTATTTCACCAAAATATAGCCAACCGACCAATGGAGACCATAATAGTATTGAGTATTCGAAAGGTGAAACAACTGATGGTGAAGCAATACTATAAGCAGTGAATAAAAGAAGAAAAGCAACAGTTGCTGTAAATCCAGTTGCAATCATCCATAAAATAGAATTTTCTAAGTCTACAAACCATTCTCTAAATATAAACTGTGAAGCAGGATGATTTAATGTATTGTACTGTCCATCTCCAATTGTAAAATAAAAAATTATACTAAAAAAAATTGCCCCTAAATAAAAAGTAAATGTTTGAGTATAAACACTGTCTTTATCTGAAGTTTTTTTAATTATTATCATTGATAATGAATAACAAAATGCACATAAAATTGGCAATAAGCTTAGATAATTAAAATTACTAAAATCTGGGTCTAGAGTTATATATACGCCAATAAAACCAACAACCACTGCAAGCCATCTTCTTGGTCCTATTTGTTCTTTTAAAAAAAAATGTGCAAAGATTGTAATTAAAAAAGGAGTAACGAAAAATAAAGCAGTTGCTGTTCCTAGTGGCAGCACAGTTAGCGAAACATAAAATGAACTAAATCCAAAGAAAAAAAGTATTACTCGGCAGAGAGTTAATAATGGATATTGGCTTTTAAATACTATTGGTTTTTTTGTTAATATTAAAAATATTAAAATTAGACCAAAACTTACTAAAGTTCTTATCAAATAAACTTCATAAAGTGATACAAAATTATAAATGTGCTTCATAATCCCATCTTGAATAGAAAAAACCATCATTGCTAATAAAATAAATAGTATTCCTCTAGGATTATTATTTTTTTTAGACATTAACCCATATATCACAGAATTATTAAGATGAAGATAAAATTATTAAATTTCTATTGTTTAGGAAAATAATCTTGCAAACTACCTTCTCTATAAACATCCGTTGTACTGCAATGTAAGCTTCCACCAAAGCCATAAGCTTCCCTAAAGTCTATAGGTAAAACTTCCATACCTAATTTATCAAGCTGCTCACATTGGTATACTTCACTCTTTTCAACACACACAGTTTTTGGATCTAAAACCAAAATATTCATCGATAGCCATATTGAATAATAAGTTAGAGGAGGAGGTGAATTATGAGCTGGTTGTGCTGATTCAATAATTTCCCAACCGTTATCCTCAAAAAGTTTTCTTTGTTCTTTTGGAAGTTTTCTTACAGGGTTATTTAATATTAGACCAGGTCTGATTGGTGTAAAAGTTGCATCAATATGAATTGGATAAGGATCACCAGGAAAATTTACAGTATGAACACGATGATCAGGAAAATGTCTCTTTAACCAATCTATTCCTTTTAGATTCGTTGTAAAACCATGTTGAACAATTAAGTCTTTACCAAATCTTAAAATATCTGCAGCATCGAAAAGAGGTTCTTCTTCTGTTGTAACAAAATATTTTTTTTCAGCCCATTCCAATCGTTGTTCAATACTTACTTCATCAGATAAATAATTTTTATGATAATCTTTATCTGTTAACCTAGGTTTAGGAGCAGACTCATGTTTCATACCTGGATCTTCCATAAAGTATTTTTGAATCAATGGTCTATAGGCTAAATATTCAAACCATCGGCATCGAAAGCTCATAGTTGCTTCTAACATTTCTTTTCCAACTGTAATAATTACATCCCTAGAAGGCATGCATCCAAACATATGTTCTGCTTTCCAATCTGGTGTAGAAATTTTTTCATCAAATTTTAAAGGAGTTGGTCTATCAACTCTTATCCCTCTGCTCTCTAATGTTTTTACAAATTTATCTAAAAGTTCATTTGATCTATCAATAGAATCTTGAGTTCTTCTACCATGCTTCCCTTTCATAACTGAGTCTGGGGGAATTTTTACATCTACAGCAGGTTCTGGTGCTGGTATACAGCAGTTATCCGCTTTACCAACTATGACATGTTTAAGAGGATCCCATTCATTCCAACTACTAACGATAGTTTTTTTCATATAATTAAAACAAATAAATTAATTAATATCTATTTTCAATAATAATATTTTTAGTTTAGTGTGTATAAAATGAAAAAATTTGTATTATTAATAATTTTATTTTCAATAAGTTCTACATATGCTCTAGCACATCAACCAAAAGTAATTAAATATTCACCTACCTCAAATGAACCTCATAATGTAGTCGAACCAGAAATTTCAAAAGCTTATTATGGAAAACTAATTGGTGAACCTCATTATTATAAAATTGAAAGTGATTCTGAGTTTTCATTTTATGTAGGAATTACTATTCCTAAAATTGATGATAATGTTAAATGGATTTCACTTGAGGTGTTTGATCAAGATAATAATTCAATTTTTTATGAAGATGGTAGAGAATATAATTGGAAGCCGTGGTATGAACCTTACGCAAGGGATTGGTATTGGATTGGTCCTCAAATAGGTACACATAATAGCAAAGAATTTAAAGGTAGTTTAAAATTTGAATCTGGAACTTACGTAATTAAAGTTTTCAATGATGATAACCAGGGAAGTTATTCTTTGGCTGTAGGAGATATAGAATTTTTTGGTGCAAATATATTGGAAAAAATATCAATTTGGGCTCCAATACTTTTTTATATTGGGCCTTATATGGATATTTTCTATTGGAATAAATTTGATTTTAAAGCATATATTCCACATTTAGCTACTATAATTATTTTATTTATTCTTTATTGGGGAATAAAAAAAATTTTTTTTCGAAAAAAAAAATATTTTAATTAATTTAGAATTGAATCTGCACCTTTTTCTGCAATCATTAAAGTTGGTGCATTTAAGTTAGCACTTGGTATTTCAGGCATCACTGATGCATCAATAACTCTTAAGTTTTGAATTCCTTTTACTTTTAAATTTTCATCAACTACTGCCATATCATCAACTCCCATCTTACAAGTTCCACAAGGGTGATAAGCAGTTTCAGCTTTGGATCTTATATATTCATTTAACTCATCATCTGATTGTGCTTCTGTTCCTGGACCAACTTCCTTTCCTGAATGTTTTGCTAAAGAAGGTTGTGCTAAGATCTTTCTTGCAACATGAATACATTCTCTGGTTTGTTTTAAATCATCCTCATCTTCTAGGTAATTAAATAAAATTTTAGGGTAATCATATGGGTTTGATGAATTAAGAGTTATTAATCCTCTACTTTTTGGATGATTAGGGCTAGCGTGTAATTGATAACCATGTGAACTTGGGTTAACTAAACCATGGTCAATAACAAAAGATGGAAAAAAATGAAATTGAATATTTGCAATTTCTCTTTCAGGAGAAGATTTTGCAAAACCTCCAGCTTCTAAATAAGATTGAGAACATGGTCCAGATTTAGATAAAAACCATTGAATTCCAGCTAAAACTTTTGGAATTAGTTTGGTATAAGTATAAAGAGTATCTGATGTTTTACATTCTTGCATAATGTATGTTTCTAAATGATCTTGAAGGTTTCTGCCTACACCTTTTACATCGTTAACAACATTAATTCCCTTTTCTTTTAAATGATTTGCATCACCAATTCCAGAAAGCATTAGTAATTGTGGTGAATTAATTGAACCTCCGCTTAATATTATTTCTTTATTGGCATAAATTTTTTCAACTTTATTTTTAATTTTCACTTCAATGCCTATGGCTTTTTTTCCTTCAAAAATAATTTTTTCCACAAATGAATTAGAAAAAATATTTAAATTTTTTCTTTTTTTTGCTGGGTTTAAATAATATCTAGCTACACTTGCCCTTTCCCCTTTATGAATAGTAGTATCAAACATTCCAAACCCTTCTTGATATTGACCATTCATATCAGGATTAATTTTATGACCAGCTTCGGAAGCTGCTTCTAAAAAAGCACCAAATAAAGGATTATCATTTTTTGATTGGTTAACTGGCAGCAAACCAAAAGAACCTCTATATTGGTTTTTTCCTTCAGACCATGTTTCTATTTTTTTAAAATAAGGTAAAATTTTTTCGTAAGACCAAGATTTTAATCCAAAGTTTTCCCATCTTTCATAATCATTTCTGTTCCCTCGTACAAAAACCATTCCATTATGAGCAGAACAACCTCCGATCATTTTTCCCCTAGGGCAAAATAATCTTCTATTATTTAAATGTGGCTCTGGTTCAGAATAGTACTTCCAATTATATTTTGGATCATGCATTGTATAAAGAAGAGCAAGCGGCATTTTAACTTTCCAAATATCACTTGATCCTCCTGCTTCAAAAACTGCAACTTTATGATTGCTATTTTCAGACAATCTATTTGCTAGAACACATCCTGCTGATCCAGCACCAATAATTAAATAATCATAATTCATTTAAGTGATGCTTTTAATAAATCTTTGTACTGAATGATATCTTTTATTTTGAGGCCTATTTTTTTTGCCGCTTCGTCAAACTTTCTAACCTTTATAGCTTCTTTAAAAAACTCTTCTTTTTCAAATAATTTAGCTTCTTTTCCATTTAATAGACCTCCTTGAAGTTTAAGGCTTATGATTGAGGCATTTGATAATTTATTAAAATACTTTTTATCTCGAGCAAGATATCTTTTAGCCATAACGTGATGTTTGATTGGTTCAACGATTTCTCTTTTAAAAAATTTTTTTAAATACTCGTAACCTATATCCTCATGTTTACCATCCTGATTTTTTCTAACTAATTCATCAGGGTCATCTAAAATGAAATGTCCATAATCATGAAGTAAACAAGAGCAAATCAAAAAACCTTTACTCTTTGACTTTTCGGCAATCATTGCTGATTGAATCATGTGTTCAGAGATTGTTACATTTTCTCCAATATAAAGTGATTTATTATTTTTAAAGTTACTTATAATTTTTTCAATTATATCCATTAACTATTTTGGATTATCTCCTTGAATTGCAATTCTATCCATTATTCTTTCATGACCAAGACCTCTTCCTGGGAAAAAGTCGGTTAAGCCTTGGTGCTGAGTACTTCTATTATCCCAAATTGCAACTGCATTTTCTGTCCACTTAAACCTACATGTAAAATCTAATCTTTCTTGATGTTCAAATATTTTTTTTAAAATTTCATCACTTTCTTTTTTATCCATATCAATAATTCTTTTCGTATACATAGAATTAACATAAAGAATTTTTTTCTTTGTTTCAGGGTGAGTCCTAACTATGGGATGTTCGTTAGAGTATTCATCTAAATTTCCATTTCCTTCCATTTCTGTATATTTATCTACAAAGGCTGCCGCACCCAAAGAACTATGAATTGCTTTTTTTCCTTCTATTTTCTTTTTAATTTCTTCATCAAGTGTTTGATAAGCAATCTCCATATTTGAAAACATTGTATCCCCACCTACTGGAGGGATTTTTCTTGATCTTAAAATAATTACTTTTGTCGGTTTAGGGTTATAGCTTACATCTGTATGCCATGTTTCTCCCCATTGATGTTTTTCATCTGCCCCCTTAATTATTCTAATAATTTCTGGATAATCTTTTAAGCTTTTTACATAGACATGTTTTTCTAATGGACCAAATTTTTTAGCTAAATTAATTTGTTCATCACAAGTAATATCTTGATCTCTAAAAAAAAGAACTTTGTGTTCAAGCATTAGGTTATTAATTACTTCCCAATTTTCTTTTGAGGAGTCTTTTAAATTTATACCTCTTATTTCTGCTCCTAATGCACCAGATAATAATTTTACTTCCATATTATTTTTTTAATTTACCTATAAATTTTAAATTTTCATTTTTAAATTTTGCATTATTTTCTTTAATAAAACTATCCATTATTTTAGTTCTTTGTTGATCAAATTCAGCTACTTTTCTTTTATTTAAATCAACATGTAGAGACAACATTTCTATAGTTGATGAAAGTTTTTTTGATTTTTTTTCAATCATTTCTAATCTGAAATGAAGTCTTTTTTTATCGTGATCAAAAAAAGTTAACACTATTTCTACCTCATCACCTTCTTTGACTTCGCTATCGTAGGTAGTGTTAGTTTCAACTACCATAGTGCTCATTCCACTTGTTTTTGCAGAATGTTCACCCATTTTAAATTTTTCTAAAATAACCTCCCACGCTTTATCAAAAATTAACACATAGTAAGCCATGTTGAGGTGTTTATTGTAATCTGTCCACTCAGATTTAATTATTTCATTTGAAACATGAACTGACATATTTTTATTTCCCAAGACTTAATTTGATAGTATAAATCTAATAATTAAAATGAACAATAAAGTATTTATATCTTGTGCTGTTACAGGGTCAGGCGATACTGCTGGAAAACATCCAGATTTACCAAAAACACCAGAACAGATCGCTACTGCTGCTATAGAATCAGCTAAGGCTGGAGCAGCAATAGCACATATTCACGTTAGAGAAGAGGATGGAACACCAAGCAGAAGATTAGAATTATATAAAGAAGTTGTAGATAGAATTAGATCTAGTGATACCGATGTTGTTTTAAATTTAACTACAGGAATGGGGGGAGATTTAGATATTGGACAAGGAAAAAACCCTCTAGATTTTGGTCCAATGACTGACATGGCAAATGTGATGGAAAGAATTGCAAATGCAGAACAATTTTTACCAGAAATATGTACACTTGATTGCGGAACTTTAAATTTTGGTGATAGTTCTGTTATTACAGTAAATACACCTAACGATTTAAGGAAGGCTGCTAAAAGATTACAGGAAATAAATGTCAAACCCGAAATAGAAGCTTTTGATTTAGGAAATATGTGGTTTGGTGCACAACTATATAAAGAAGGATTGTTAAACGATCCTCCAATGTTTCAAATGTGTTTAGGTATACCTTGGGGAGCTCCAGCTACACCATTAGCAATGCAAGCAATGAAAGATATTATGCCCAAAGAAGGTATTTGGTCTGGATTTGCAATTTCAAAAAATGAAATGCCATTTGTAGCTCAAACTGTAATTATGGGAGGAAATCCAAGAGTAGGACTCGAGGATAATTTATATTTAGAAAAAGGAAAGTTAGCGACAAACGCTCAATTAGTTGAGAAAGCAATTAGAATTGTAAATGATCTTGGTGTTTCAATAATGACTCCCGCCGAAACAAGAGAAAAACTTAAGTTAAAAAATTATAAATAAAATCTACTCGTATTATTTTAAGTGTGTCAACTTGCTACACTTTTAAAGTTTGATAAAAAAATTTTAATTATTATATAATTAATATGAATTTTACTGAAAACTACTTAATATGAAATTAACAAAATATCTCTTAAGCGTAATAATTTTATTTATTTTTTCAACAAACGCCTTTGCAGCGAACGAAACTATTGAGATGTTAAATAAACAAGACAAGGAAAGAATGGTTTACTCTAAAAAAGTGGTTAAAATAAATTTAGGAGATACAGTATTTTGGAAAGCTACCGATAAAGGCCATAATGTAGAATTTATCAAAGGTGGTGTCCCAGAAGGAGTAGATAAATTTAAATCAAAGTTTAATAAGGATACAGAATATAAATTTACTATACCAGGAATATATGCTTACTGGTGCACTCCTCATAAAACCATGGGAATGATTGGTTTTGTAGTTGTAGGCAATGATAAATCAAATATTGACGCAATTAAATCTATCAAGTTTATGGGAAGATCAAAAAAAATTGCTCCAGATTTAATTAACTCTTTATAAAATTAATCCAATCTAATTGCATTTCCGTCAACCGGGATAGTTTGTCCTGAAATTCTTTCACCATCTTTAGAAATTAAAAAAGAACACATTTTTCCAATATCTTCTTCATAAATCCATGAATTCATTGAAGCCATAGAAATAAATTCTTTTTCAACTTTTTTTCTAGAAACTTTTAAAAATTTTGCTTTATCTCTAATAACCCTAACCATTCTATCTCCTTTAATGGTTCCAGGACAAACTGCATTAACACGAATTTTAAACTTACCTAACTCCATAGCTAATGTTTTTGTCATTCCTATAACAGCCCACTTACTTGCTGCGTAAGGAGATCTTAATGGAAAACCCATGATCCCAGCACCTGAAGAAATATTTATTATTGATCCACCTTTGTTTTTTTTAAGCATAGGTATTGCAAGCTTAGAAAAGTAAAAATGACTTATAACATTAACTTTTAAAGTTTTCTCCCAATCGTAAGAGCTTAATTTATCGATAGTTCCTGTAGGACCCGCAACCCCAACATTGTTGATTAAAGAATCAATTTTTTTTGTTTTTTTATTTAGTTGGTTAAAAAAATCTGAAACCTCATCTTCATCCGAAGCATCATATTCATAAGAAAATAATCTTTTATTATGTAAAGGATGTTTTTTAGTTTTATTTAATAATTTATTATCAATATCACAAAGATAAACAATAGCGCCCTTAGAAAGACAAACTTTAGCAGTTGCCCAACCTATTCCTGAAGCTCCTGCTGAAATTACAATTTTTTTATTTTGTAGATTTAGTGGCATCAGCCATATGTTCTTTTGTTAAGGCTTTTGAAAGTTCTTTTTGTGTTATGTATCCTTTTACATTTCCACTTTTATCAACAACTTCACAATTTGAATTTGAACAGACAACTTTTGGTAAAAATTCATCTAAAAATTGGTCTTCTTGAACTTTAACAAGATTTGATTTATCGATACCATTTGACGAGTTAACGGGTGACATAATGATTTTAGCTTTTATTACTTTTGCTCTATTCACATCTTTAACAAAAGCTTCAACATAATCATCAGCTGGATTCATAATAATATCTATAGGAGTTCCTACCTGCACTAATCTTCCGCCGTTTAATATTCCTATATGGTCTCCTAGTCTTAACGATTCATCTAAATCATGAGTTATAAATACTATTGTTTTTTTTAATTCACTTTGTAAATCTATTAATTGTTTTTGCATGTCACTTCTAATTAATGGATCTAATGCAGAGAAAGCTTCATCCATTAACATTATATCAGTATTTGTTGCAAGAGCTCTTGCTAAACCTACTCTTTGTTGCATACCACCAGATAATTGATTTGGATACTGATGTTCAAATCCAGTTAAACCTACAGCTTCTATTTTTTCCATTGCAGTTTTATTTCTTTCTTCTGGTTTTTGTCCTTGAACTTCAAGGCCATAACCAACATTTTCCATTACTGTTTTGTGGGGGAACAACCCAAATCTTTGGAATACCATACTCATTTTATGTCTTCTAAACTCAATCAATCCTTTGGGATCTAAATCCATTACATTTGTACCTTCTACAGATACTACACCTGAAGTTGGATCTATTAATCTGTTAATATGTCGGATAAGAGTAGATTTTCCTGAACCAGATAAACCCATACATACAAAAGTTTCACCTTCCTCAATACTTAAAGATACATTATCTAAACCAACTGTATGCCCAGTTTTTTCTAAAATTTCTTCTTTTGTTGCTCCATCTTGAACCATTGGAAGAACTTTAGAGGGCTGATCTCCAAAAATTTTATATACGTTTTTAATTTCAATTTTGCTCATATTTTATAATTTTATTTTTTTTGTGTTTGTTCTTTCTTGAATTTTCTCTCCATAAGATTGTGTAATTCGATCGAATATAATAGCTAGTAAAACAATTGCAATACCTGCTTCAGTAGCCATACCCACATTTAATTGTTGTAATCCTAATAAAACTTCATCTCCAATTCCTCTAGTTCCTATCATAGATGCGATTACTACCATAGCTAAAGCCATCATCGTACATTGGTTAATTCCTTGCATTATATTTGGAAGAGCTAAAGGCAATTGTACTCCCCATAACTTTTGTTTTTTACTTGCACCAAAAGCTTCTGCAGCTTCTACAACTTCTGTATCAACCAATCTTATTCCAAGATCAGTTAATCTAATTAAAGGAGGCACTGCATAGACAAATATAGCAAAGATAGCTGGAACTGCGCCTAAACCAAACAGTAAAATTCCTGGAATTAAATAACAAAAACTTGGAATTGTTTGCATTAAATCAAGTATTGGCAATATTGCATTTCTTACTTTTTTATTTCGTGCCATCATTATTCCAACAGGAATACCAATAATCAAACAAAGCAACATTCCAATAACAACTATACAAGTTGTCATAATACATTTATCCCAATACCTGGGACTTAGAAATCCAAGAAAAAATACACAGAAAGCAACCATAATTGTTGTTCCCATGTTTCTTCCACTAGCAAAATATGCAAGGGCAATTACTGAAATCATTAACAATGGCCAAGGCAACCCAACCATAAAATTTTTCATATCTGTATAAAGACCTAGTAAGAAATTATTAATTCCTTCAAAAAACATTCCATATTCTCTAATAAGCTTGTCAAAACCTTCATTTAAATAAGGCATTAATGGAAGATCTAACCACTTAGGCCAATTACCTAGCCAAGAAAAATCTGTAAATAAAACTGCAACACTATCTGGCTTATATTTTGAGCTTGTATATGCAATAACCACCATTGCAATAAAAGCAGCTAAATATAACGAATAAAAAATATATTTCTTATACTTTCCCATTAATACTCTCTAAAAAAACTAAGAGCCCATAAAGGGCTCTTAGTATTAATAATTATTTTAAAAATTAAAGAGTATCTTTAACTTTTGCAGCAACATCGGCTGGTACCCAAGACATCCACATTCCACTATTAGACAGGAAATGTTTAGCTGTTGCTTCCATATCTCCACCTGACTCATCCATGTAGAAAGCAAGTGACCTGTTAACATCAGCTGTTGGTACAGAATATGCTCTAATAAAATCTATGATTTTTTTATTAGATTTCTTATTTGCAAATGTTGTTGATGCAGATTTTGTTAAAGCCATGTTAACGTATGCACTAGCACATGTATCTGTATAAGCATCAGGACCATCAGCTTTAATTTTTTCTACAACTGCCATCATTTTAGTCCAGCATTCGTTGTCATAAGCAGGCTCTTCAAGTTGAACTAAATCAACTTTTCCCATTAAACCAGTTGGTGTCCAGTAATATGAAAATACTGGCTTACCTTTTTTAAATGCACCTGCAATAGCTGCATCTAAAGCTCCACCTGAACCTGGATCAAAGTTAGTATAGTATTCATCTAAACCATAAACTTTATGTTTAACCATATTAATAGTGTAACAAGTCCATCCTGATATACAGCTTGTCATTCTACCTTTTCCTGGTGCTTCCGGATCAGCAAATAATTTTGCAATCTCTGGCTTCTTCATATCCTCAACAGACTTTAAACCGTACTTATCTGCAGTTGGTTTATCTACGTAAAAACCTTGAGTTGAAGAAGGAGTATTAATCCCTAACTCAATAATTTTACCTGCAGCTACAGCTTCTTCATGCATTTGAACTATATTATCTCTCCATACTTCAGTGATAATATCAAGTTGTTGATCATAATGAGCCGCCATTATAGGACTTGTACTACCTTTAGTCACTTCAACATTGCATCCATATCCTTTTTCAAGAATATAACTTACGATAGCTGTATGAACGTTAGCACTGTCCCAGTCGAAATCTCCCAAATGAACTTTACACGCAGCATTAGCACTTGTTGTACCAAGTGAAGTTACCGCTATAAATGCAATTGAAAGAAATACTTTTTTTAAAAATTTCACTTTTTCCCTCCATTATTTAGTTTAAACTGAGTGTATTAAAACTTGATCTCGAATAAAACACAACCTTAAATGAGATTAA
>CACDKW010000022.1 GCA_902553465.1 uncultured Pelagibacteraceae bacterium
ATGCATCGTTAACAATAATTACTGAAAATTCATGACCTAAATTAGAAACTTCGGAATTTATATTTTCTAAAAGTTTAAAAGCTGACTGCCAGTCATTATAAATTGGTATTAATATTTTTATTTTCATTAGCTAGCAGAGCTTATTAATCTAAGTAAAGATGCAATTATCCCAAAACCTGAAAACTCAATTACTGCAACAATTACTATAACGAATAATATTTTTTTCCATTTATCACTTATATTCATAATTAATTACTTATATTTTATACATTCTAAATTTTTATTACATAAAAAGATATTACTTGGATTATAAATCCATTTTGGCCTCTCGTCTAAATGATATGATAAGTTACCTGCCAACCATTCATTACCTTTAACAAATCTCAAATCACCAATCACTTTAGTTTGATTGTGATAAAATTCTCTAGCTTTTTTAGCTTCTTCCTTTCCTAAATAGTCGGTTCTTTTATCTGTTTGAGTAATTGATACATAGGCATACGCAAAAGGAGAAAAAATAAATAAAATTACAAATACAGCAGTAAACCCTTTTAACTTATTTAAATTAATTTGTGATTGAAAAATATAAATTACTAAAATTCCAAAGAATAAATAAAAAGGTGTCATCCACATTGTTCTAATTTTAACACCCATAATCATAGAAGTTAAAAAAACTAAAGCTATTGGAACAATGTTTATTGCTAATAAAAATAAAAGCTTATTATCTTTAAAATTAAATTTAGTTTTTAATTTACTATTTAAAAATAAAAACATTAAAAAGAAAAGTATTAATATCCCAATTTGTTTTCCTAGAAAGGTTAATGGATGAATTATGTGATCTAAGAAATTTTGATGACCAGTTCCCGTTCTATCAAGACCATAAGTAATTGTTATATAATTATTTTCAATTAGCCAAATTAAATGGGGCAATAAAACTATTAAAAATGCGATTAAAGACACAAGACATTTGTAGTCAATTTTCTTTTTATAGATCATATAAAATATAAAAATATCAATTGCCAAACCTAGATAGATAAATAAATATTTCGATAAAAATCCAAAACCTGCAAACATTCCAACAAAAAGCCAATCTATAATCTTATTGTTTAAAAAACCCTTCCAAAGATAAAGAGCTGTTAAAGCCCAGAAAGGCATCAAACAAACGTTCACATTAAATTCAGGAGTTGTAAAATTATAAAAGTAAATTCCTTCTAATAATAAAACTGATAATAAACAAAAAACTTTATTTTCAAAAAACTCTTCTGCAAGTTTAAAAACAACAAAAAAACTAAAAATTACACAAATCTGACTTAATAAATAATAAGCCCAATCTTGTGCGCCAAAAATTTGGTAAAAAATTTCAACCAAAAATGCACTCATTGGAGGATGTTTATTAAACCCCCAATCTAAATTACTTCCCCAAGCTAATGCTTCAATAGTATCTAATGGTAAATTGTTATTTGTTAATGTTGGAATTAAGGTCCAAACAATTAGATGAATTGTTAGGAAAATGTAAAATAAATTTAATATATTATTTTTATTTATGGCCATTTTACTTAATTTATACAATTAATGGTTCCTTGACACCCATTAATTGATGAATATATTCACCCACGATTAAATTTAGAAATGGTTAAAATCTCTAAAACATACATTCCAAAAGAAAAAGAAAAATACATGTGTGCAAAACACTTGGCATATTTCAAAAAAAAGTTAACTGAATGGAAAGCTGATTTGGTAAAAACAAATAATGAAGCTCTTTATAATAGTTCAATGGACGATAATAGTTCATCAGCTGATATTGTTGACCAAGCTAGCTCTTATACTGAAAAAAATGTTGAGATGAGAGCTATCAATAGACAAATTAAATTAATTTCAAAAATAGATTCTGCTTTAAAAAGAATACAAAATGGAACATACGGTTTCTGTGAAGATACTGGAGAACCTATTGGATTAAAAAGATTAATGGCTAGACCTGTCGCAACACTTTCAATTGCAGCTCAAGAAAAACACGAAAAAGAAGAAAAAGTTTTTGCAGACGATTAAGGTAAGGGAATTTTTGCTTCTTTGTCCATAAAATTATAACCATTAATTACAGCTTCTCTATCTGCTATTTCTAGATACCATCTTGTAAGATTTTTATAATTCTTTAATCCTATATCATGCCACTCGTGTCTAGCTATCCATGGCCAAGTAGCAATATCTGCTATTGAATAGTTTTCGCCTGACAAATACTTTGATTGTCCTAATCTTTCGTCTAAATCTTTATAGATAGATTTGGTAATTTTAAAATATCTTTCTTCTCCAAATTTACTTTTACCAGGATTATAATGATGAAATTGATGATGTTGTCCAATTATAGGTCCAACATATCCCATTTGAGCCATTAACCACTGATTAATTTTTAATCTGTCATCAATGTCATAAAATTTTTTACTTCTTTCGCCTAAATAAATTAATATTGCACCAGACTCAAATATAGTTTCATTATTATTGGTGCTATCGATTATCACTGGTATCTTGCTAAATGGACTAATTTTTCTAAAATCAGGTTTAAATTGTTCACCTTCTAAAAGATTAATTTTTGTTACTTTATATTTAAAACCAATCTCTTCTAGCATGATACTAATTTTCTTTCCATTAGGAGTATCAGCTGCAAATAATTCTATCACTCTTTTTTACCAAGTCTTTTTAATAAACTGGTAGAAGTTGTTGTAAATTCAAACCTATATTTTTCATTTGGTCTAGCCAATTTAAAACAAGCTCTAGCCGCTAATGCCCCTTCGTGAAATCCTGACAGAATAAGTTTTAATTTTCCAGGATAAGTGCATATATCGCCGACAGCATAAATTCCTTTTTGATTAGTTTCAAATTTTTCTGTATCAACATTGATTGTTTTTTTATCAATATTTAAACCCCAATTAGCTATTGGTCCAAGTTGCATAATTAATCCAAAAAATCCTAACACATAATCTGTTTTTAAATTTTTAACATCTTTATTATCGTGCTCTATATCAATACTTTCCAAGTTATCTTGGCCATTAGCTTTTTTAAGTTGGTATTTTGTAAACAAGTTTATCTTTTCATTTTTTGCTAAATCATTCATTTTATCTACAGTTGCTTGTGCCCCTCTAAATTCATCTCTTCTATGAATCAAATTTACTTTAGAATCTTTTGATAATTCGATCGCCCAATCAAGTGCGCTATCACCTCCACCAAATATAGATACTGTTTTACCTTTAAAAACAGACTTATCTTTTATCGAATAAAATATTGATTTATTTTCAAATTTTTCGCAATCTTTTGGACTAAATTTTCTAGGCTCAAATGAACCAACTCCACCAGCTATTATTATATTGGGTGTACTAAATTCAGTTCCTTTGTTTGTTTTTACTTGCCAGTTTTCATTATTTTTTTTTACTTCTTCTACCCTCTCACTTAAATGAAATTTTATGTCAAAAGGTTTTAATTGATTAATTAAATTATTTGTTAATTCTTCACCAGTACATTCAGGAACTGCAGGAATATCATATATTGGTTTATCTGGATAAAGCTCAATGCATTGTCCTCCAATTTTATCTAAATTATCAACAACTTCACAATTTAAACCAATAAGTTTTAATTGATGTGCAGTAAATAATCCTGTTGGTCCTGCTCCAATTATTAAAGCGTCTGTTTTTATCATTAAACTTGTTTTTCTGGAAGATTGACAACTAATCCATCGAGTTGATCTGATACCATTAGCTGACAACTTAGTCTGCTATTTTTTTTTGGCTCAAATGCCATATCAAGCATATCTTCTTCCCCGTCTTCTTTCTTTGGTAACTTATTAAACCACTCTTCTTTGACATAAACATGGCAAGTGGCGCACGCCATTGATCCTCCGCAATCTGCATCAATTCCAGGAATATTATTTTGCACTGCACCTTCCATAACAGTCAAACCATTTGCAACTTCGATCGAATGGATTTTACCATTATGTTCGATGTATGTAATTTTAGGCATTAATTAATATATAAGGATAAAAAAAAATAGGGCAAGTATGCAAAAACATACTCGCCCTATTAAATATTAGTTAGATATTTACTTTCTTGCGCCAGCTCCACTCATCGCAGCAGCCCAAATAATTAGACCAAATGCAATTTTGTTAATAAAGTCAGCTAAGTTGTAAATCACGTTTAGTGAATTAGCATCAACACCACCTGTTAAGTAACCAAATACATAACCTAGTGGGTAAATTGCCCAACCTACAGTAACTATCATTCTTAATGCGCTGAAAGCAGTTGAAAGTGCTTTGTTACCACTTTTCGCTGCAGCTTTTCCAGCTTCACCAGAGAAGATTTCATATAATACATAAATCCATCCAGCCATACCAATGATAAAGCCAAGCATTGAATTAATGTATCCTGCTTCTCCTAGGTAACCACCAACAAGCATTACTGTTGAACCAATTAGCAATCTCCAGAAAATACCTGAAGGTACTTTTCTAACAGCTGCTAAGATTAAGTAAAACTCTACCATTTGTAATGGTACAGTGATTAACCAGTCAATATATCTATAAACAGTTGGTGAATCTCCAGTTTGAACCCACACACCTCTCATGTAGATATAGTGAATGAATGCAATACCAGTGATTAGACCTGCTACTGTTACTGATGTTCTCCAACCAGCAGCTACCGAACCTCTTTCCATGAAAAAGAAAGCCGTAGCAGCCAACATACCCATTGAAATTACCCAAAAAGAAATTCCAACAAAGTCATCAGAAGCCAATAACACTGTCTCCGCGTTTGCTGCACCAGAAAAGCCCACAAGAGCTAAAGCTGCAAGAGCAAACAATTTAAGTTTTTTCATAAAAAACTCCCTCTCAGTTGTTTTTTTAGTTTAAATTTAAACCAAGGACCCAAACCACACTAGATCCAAAGCATGGTGCTAAATAACAAATTAAATTAGGTAATTGAAGAGTTTTTTTCCCTTAATTTGTATTGATTTTATTAACTTTTTAAAATTAAATACAACTTAAGACTTAAATTTTGAACAAAAAACAAATCAAAATAAAAAATTAAAATGAATTCAAGTTTTGAAAAAATTTACAACGAATCAATAAAAAACCCCGAAGAATTTTGGAAAAAAGTTGCCGATGATATGTTTTGGTTCAAAAAACCTACAAAGATATTAAATAGCTCTAATCCGCCATTTTTTAAATGGTATGAAGATGGCATCACCAATACTTGTTATAATGCTTTAGATTTTCATATTGATAATGGTAGTGGGGATAGAACAGCTTTAATCTATGATAGCCCTATAACTGGTAACAAAAAAAAATTTACTTATAAAGAATTAAAAGAAAAAGTATCAAAATTTGCGGGAGCATTACAAAATCAAGGAGTCAAAAAAGGAGATAGAGTTATTATTTATATGCCAATGATTCCTGAAGCAGTAATTGGCATGTTAGCTTGTGGAAGAATTGGTGCAATTCATTCTGTGGTATTTGGTGGTTTTGCCTCAAACGAATTAGCAAGCAGGATAGATGATAGCAAAGCAAAAGTTTTGCTTACAGCCTCATGTGGTTTTGAACCAGGTAGAACTGTTGAATACAAACCTCTTGTAGATGAAGCTCTTAAATTGTCATCACACAAAATTAAAAAGTTAATATTATTTCAAAGACCGAATAATGAAGTCAAATTAAATGAGCCAATAGAAATTAGTTGGGAAGAAGCATTATCAAATGCAAAAAATGTTGATTGTGTTGAGATGAATGCAAATGAGTTTGCATATATTTTGTATACTTCGGGAACAACTGGAATTCCAAAAGGAATTGTTAGAGATATTGGAGGACATATTGCTGCTCTTAAATGGACAATGAAAAATATATATAGTATTGATCAAGATGATGTTTGGTGGTCCGCTAGTGATATTGGATGGATCGTTGGTCACTCTTATATAGTTTACGCTCCATTGTTTAAAGGATGCACGACAGTACTTTTTGAAGGTAAACCAGTTGGGACACCAGACGCAGGAGCTTTCTGGAAAATCATTTCTGATTATAAAGTAAAATCATTATTTACTGCTCCAACTGCTTTTAGAGCTATTAAAAAAGAAGATCCTGAGGGTAAGTTTTTTTCTAAGTACGATCTAAGTTCATTTGAAAGTTTATTTCTTGCTGGAGAGAGAGCGGATCCTGATACAATTAAATGGGCAGAGTCTCTTTTAAATGTTCCTGTAATTGATCATTGGTGGCAAACTGAAACCAGTTGGGCAATAAGTTCTAATTGTACAGGAATTGAAATGATGAAAACAAAGTATGGTTCAGCTTGTAAAGCTGTTCCAGGTTACGATGTTAAAGTTATTAAACCTGACCATAGTATAGCTAAACCAAACGAAATGGGTGATATAGTTGTAAAACTTCCACTGCCTCCTGGAACATTTCCAACTTTATGGAATGCAGATGAAAGATACAAAAAAACATATATGACAAACTATGAGGGTTACTATCAAACCTATGATGCAGGCCATATTGATGATGATGGATATATTTGGATTATGTCTAGAACAGACGATATTATAAATGTTGCTGGCCACAGATTATCAACTGGAGCAATTGAAGAAGTTTTATCAGAACATCAATCCGTCGCAGAATGTGCAGTTATTGGCATTGCAGACAAACTGAAAGGGCAATTACCTATTGGCTTAATAGCTCTTAAATCTGGAGTTCAAAAAAATAATGAAACAATATCGAAAGAATGTATACAAATGGTGCGAGATAAAGTGGGCCCAGTTGCAGCATTTAAAACAGCTATTGTTGTAAAAAGATTACCTAAAACTAGATCCGGAAAAATTTTAAGAGGAACAGTAAGAAAAATTGCTGATAAAGAAGAATATAAAATGCCAGCAACAATTGACGATCCAGCAATTTTAGATGAAATAAAACAAGATTTAATACAAAATAATATTTTAAAATAATGACAAAAGCTTATGTTTTTATGTTTGTTGCAATTTTTTGTGAAGTGGCGGGTACATTGCTTCTTCCTTCTACACAAAATTTTACAAAAATAACTCCAACACTTATAGCTGCTACTTGTTATTTGACAGCTTTATATTGTCTTACTCATGTATTACATAAAATTCCTATTGCTATTGTCTATGCAACTTGGAGTGGATTAGGAATATTTACAATTGCATTATTTGGATACTATTTTTTCAAACAGAGTCTTGCGTGGCAATCAGTGCTAGGATTGTTTCTAATAGTAGTGGGCGTTGTTCTTGTAAACACTTTTTCTGGAAGAAGTATATAAAAATTAATTTTTAAACCTATTTTTAATGGTGTGTTTTTCTATCTTCTATTTCTAAAAAATTGTCAAATTCTTCTTGAGTCATAACATCAGAATTCATACCAAAAAAACCCTTACTATCAAAAAGTTTTGCTTTTTCAAAAACATCTTTTTTTGAAACCATACCTTCGTTTAATAAAAATAATTGTGATTTAATTACTTGTTTTTGTTTCTCATTAATTCCTGGGTATGAGTTTGTAGAGTAAAATATAATAATAAAAATTAAAGTTTTTTTATTTATATTCATTTTAAAATACAATTGGTTTACCTTCAGGTTTGCCAACGATTTTTCCATCTTTCATTTTAACTTTTCCGTTAATTATAGTTGTAACTGGAGTTCCTTTAAATTTATTTCCATCAAAAGGAGACCAGCCACATTTACTTTCAATATTTGCGTTTTTAATCTCAATTACTTTGTTCATATCAACAATTGTAAAATCAGCATCATATCCTTCTTTAATAAATCCTTTATTTTTTATCCCAAAAATCTTAACTGGATTTTCACAAACAAGATTCATCAACTGATTTAAAGATAATTTTCCATCATTTATATGATTAAGCATAACAGGCATAAGAGTTTGCACTCCTGGCATGCCAGATGGTGAGTTAGGATATTCTTTTTCTTTATTAACTTTTAAATGTGGTGCATGATCTGAGCCAATGGTATCGTTAAGATTATTTTTAACTGCATACCATAACCTATCGTAATGAGATTTATCTCTTAAGGGTGGATTCATTTGAGCATAGGTTCCTAATTTGTCGTAACAATCAGGAGCATAAATCGTCAAATGCTGAGGAGTGATTTCAAAAGTAATATTACCTTTATGTTGTGATAGAAAATCAATTTCTTCTTTTGTTGTTATATGAAGGACATGAGTTTTTTTACTATATTTCTCTGCAATTCTGACAATTCGTCTAGTAGAAGCCATTGCACACTCCACGCTTCTCCAAATAGGATGGGAATGCACATCTCCATTTTTAATTAATTTTTTGTTAATATTTAAAATCGCTTCGTCTTCAGAATGAACAGCTACAACTTTTGAACTATTTTTAAACACTGTATCTATATCATCTTCATCAGCAACTAAAAGATTACCGGTTGAAGATCCTGCAAAAAGTTTAATTCCACAACATCCTTCTAAATTTTTTAAATTAGCTAATTCATTAGCATTGTCAGCTGTTGCACCAAAATAAAAAGCGTAGTTGCAATACATCCTATTTTTGGCGAGATTTAATTTTCTTTGAAATTCAGTCTTAGTAGAAGTTGGTGGATTAGTATTTGGCATCTCGAACACGCTGGTAATTCCTCCAACAATTGCTGCTCTACTACCTGAATGAAGATCTTCTGTATCAGTTGATCCGGGTTCTCTAAAATGGGTTTGTGTATCTATACATCCTGGTAAAACTGTTAGCCCTTTAACATTTAATGTTTCTTTTGCCTCATCTAGAATTTGACCAATCTGTTGAATTTTCCCATCTTTAATAGCAACATCAACATTTTTTAGTTCACCATTAATATAACATTGTCCATTTTTTATTATAAGATCTAACATTTTTTAGAAAAGTAACTATATTATAAATGGGTTTGTTTCAATTATGAATAAAAAAAAAGTTTATATATTAGAAGATCGTGGAGTATTATTTGTTCAAGGCAAAGATGCTAAAGAATTTTTACAGAATTTAATAACAAACGATATTAATAAAGTTAACGAAAATAATAGTTGCTTTGCTTCTCTTTTGACGCCACAGGGAAAATATCTTTTTGATTTTTTAATCATTAAACATAAAAATGGATATTTAATTGATTGTGAAAAACTTCAAATAGAAAATCTCTTCGAGCAACTAGATTTATATAAACTTAGATCTAAAGTTGAAATACTTAATCTAAGCAATGAGTTTGTAGTGGCTGCATTAAGTTATGAAAAATTTTTAGAATTTGATGGAGCTAAAGACGCGCCTGGGCTTACTATTAAATATAGAGAGGATCCTATATTTTTAGATCCAAGAAAAAAAGAATTGGGTGCAAGAATAATTATTAATTTAGAAAAATTATATTTATCATTAAAAAAATTAGATTTAACTTCATCAAATATTGATGAATATTATAAATTTAGTCATGAAATTGGAATTGCTCAAAAAAATACAGATCAACTTAAAAATAAAATTTTTGGTATAGAATGTAATTTTGAAGAATTAAATGCAATAGATTTTAAAAAAGGTTGTTATGTCGGACAAGAAAATACAGCAAGAATTAAATTAAAAAATAAGCTATCAAAAAGACTGCTTCCAGTTCAACTAATAAAAGGTGAATTGGAAGATGATACTATTAAATATAATAATAATGAGATTGGTAAAATTTTAATAAAAAATGAATTTCCTTTTGCTTCAATTAAATATTTAAATGAAAACTTTGACGAAAAAAATGAATTCAACTGTGGCAATGCAAAAATAAAAATTATAAAGCCCAGTTGGATAAAATAAATTTAATTTATAAAAACTTACTTAAATTTGGTTTAAAATAATTTGGACCTTTCATAACTTTTCCGGTTTCGTTATAAATTGGTTTTCCATTAGAGTCCAATTTACTCATATTAGACTCCTGAACTTCATTAAAACATTTATCCAAATTTATTCCAAATGCATGTCCAGCTCCATACGCAACATACAGAATATCTGTTAATGCATCTGCCACCTCTAAAATATCATTATCCTCAATTGCTTTTTTTAATTCCTCTAGTTCCTCATTGATTAAGCTTATTCTAAGGTCATTTATTTTATCATTACTAAGCTCAGGTTTTGTCTTTACTTCTTGACCAAAAGTTTTCATAAACAATCCTACTTTTTCAAAGTTTGTCATAATGCTCCTATTTCATTATTTGTTTACTTAATGTATAAGAAATATAACATTACATTCAAAATTTAGATTATGAAAACAAGAAAAGAATTTGACAGTATAGGATCAATTAATGTTCCTGTGGATAAGTATTGGGGTGCATCAACCCAAAGATCAAGCAAATATTTTGACATTGGGGATTTTTTAGTCAGACCTGATATGATTAAGTCTATTGCTATTATTAAAAAGGCCGCAGCTATAGTAAATGTAAAAAATCGTGACCTTGATAAAAAATTAAGTAAAGCGATTATTAAAGCTGCAAATGAAGTTATTTCTGGAAAATTAATGGATAATTTTCCATTAAAAGTTTGGCAAACAGGGTCTGGTACACAGACAAACATGAATGTAAATGAAGTAATTGCTAACAGAGCTATAGAAATTTTAGGTGGAAAAAAGGGAACAAAAAAACCTGTACATCCAAATGATCATGTAAATAAATCTCAATCAACAAATGATGTTTTTCCAACAGCAATGCACATGTCAATAGCAATGAATGCTACAAAAAAATTGATACCGAGTCTTAATTTACTCAATTTGCAATTAAAAAAAAAATCAAAAGAATTTAAAAAAATTGTTAAAGTTGGAAGAACTCATCTCCAGGATGCTACACCCTTAACTTTAGGTCAAG
>CACDKW010000023.1 GCA_902553465.1 uncultured Pelagibacteraceae bacterium
TCGAACATGATATGGATTTTATAAAAAGAATGTGTGATCCAGTAATTGTTATGGCTGAAGGATCAGTATTATTTGAAGGAACACCAGATGAAGTTATGAAAAATGAAAAAGTAATAGAAAGTTACTTGGGTAGAGCAAAAACAAAGTAGGGAAAAAAATTAATGGCTTTTTTTGAAGGAAGTAAAATGACAGCTGGATATGGAAATGGTCCAGATATTATTAACTCATGTTCAATTAATGCAAACAGAGGAGAGATAGTTGCAATACTTGGTCCCAATGGCGCTGGAAAGTCCACAGCAATGAAAGCAATGCTGGGACTTCTTAATTTAAAATCAGGCTCTGTTTTAATGGATGGAAAAGATATTTCTAGTTTATCTCCACAAGATAGAGTTAAGGCTGGTATATCATTTGTTCCACAAACTAGAAATGTATTTGCTGATTTAACTGTAAGAGAAAATTTAGAGGTTGGAGCTTTTTTGCGTGATGATGATGTAAACAAAGTTATTGATGACATTTATGAATTATTTCCTATTTTAAATGAAAAGAAATCACAAAAAGTAGGTGAATTATCTGGAGGCCAAAGACAACAGGTAGCTCTAGGTAGAGCATTAATGATAAGGCCTTCTGTTTTAATGTTAGACGAACCAACTGCAGGAGTTTCCCCAATAGTAATGGACGAATTATTTGAACATATAATTAAAGTTAAAGAAACGAATGTTGCAATAATAATGGTAGAGCAAAATGCCAAACAAGCATTGAGTATTTCTGATCGAGGGTATGTATTAGTTACAGGTGAAAATAAATTTGAAGGATCTGGAAATGAGTTACTTAATGATCCGGAAGTTAGAAGGTCTTTTTTAGGAGCTTAAATGGATTTTATAAATGCAATTTTAGTATTATTAAATTACACAATAATACCTGCTTTAACATATGGATCACAATTAGCACTTGGAGCAATTTTTGTAACATTGATTTATGGAATATTAAGATTTGCAAACTTTGCAACTGGAGACATGATGTCATTTGGAACTATGTTTGCAGTTCTTCTTACTTATTATTTTCAATCGTTAGGTATAAATCTTGGAATATTTCCAACAGCTTTAATTACAATTCCTTTAGCGACTTTTATGATGATTTTATACATGCTATCCATAGACAAATTTGTATTTGAATATTATCGAATTAAAAAAAGCCCACCAGTTCAGCTTGCTATGGTTAGTGTTGGAGTAATGTTTGTTACACAAGCAATAATAAGGATAATTATTGGACCAGCAGATAGAACTTTTCTTGATGGAGAAAAGTTTATTTTAAAAGCTTCAGAGTTTAAGGAAATGACAGGGTTAAATGAAGGTTTAACTATTAAGTCAACACAAGCGATAACAATAGTTATTACAATGATTGTAGTTTCTATAATGTTTTGGTTTTTAAATAAAACTAAGACAGGAACAAGTATGCGAGCTTATTCTGATAATGAAGATTTAGCTTTACTATCAGGAATAGATCCAAAAAAAGTTGTACTAATTACTTGGATTATTGCTGGAATATTAGCAACAATAGGTGGAGTTTTATATGGAATAGATAAAAGCTATAGACCATTTGTATATTTTAATAACATGTTGCCAATATTTGCAGCAGCAATTGTTGGTGGAATAGGAAATCCTTTTGGTGCTTTTTTAGGGGGATACGTTATCGCATTTGCTGAAATATTTTTAACTTATGCTTATAAAAAGTTTTTTACATATATACTTCCAGAATCTTTAGAACCAAACTCTATGATGCAAATATTATCAACAGATTATAAGTTTGCAGTTTCATTTTCAATTTTAGTAATTGTCTTATTATTTAGACCCTCGGGAATATTTAAAGGAAAAACACTATGAGACAATATACAAACGTAATTACAGCTTACTTAATAATGTTTACCTTAATTATTTTGGTTGGAATATTCCAATCTTGGTCAATTGCTTTAACAATTTTAAACTACTGTTTAATTTCAGCAGTTATGACGATAGGTGCAAATATCCAATGGGGATATGCTGGATTAATTAACTTTGGAATAATGGGCTACACCGCTCTAGGTGGATTAGCTGTTGTACTTGTATCAGTAGCACCTGTTGAGGAAGCTTGGCGTGTAGGTGGAGTAAATATGATGATTTGCCTTGGAGTTATCATTGGAATAGTTTTTTCAATTCGCTTTACTTTAAAAAAAATTGCGAAATCCAAAAATAGAAATTATTTAGTAGCTGCTATAATTATAATTGGAGTATTATTATTACAATTAATTTCTGCACCAGCTATTGAAAAAATTGAAGCAGTTGAACCCGCTAAAACAGGTTTTTTAGGGGGACTAGGGTTACCAGTTTTATTTTCATGGATAGCTGGAGCTTTTCTTGCAGGTGGTTTAGCTTTTGTCGTAGGAAAAGTGGCGCTTGGATTAAGAGCTGACTACCTAGCAATCGCAACTCTATTGATTGCGGAAATAGTTGTATCAATAATCAAACATGAAGACTGGTTGGCTAGAGGAGTTAAAAATGTAATTGGACTTAAAAGACCAGCACCATATGAAATTAATCTTCAACAATCTCCATGGTTTATAGATTTAGTTGAAAAATTTCACTCAGGAAAACTTGCATTAATTAATTCTGTTTCAGAGAAACAAGAAGTTTTAAATCAATTAGTTATTGATGCCTCGTCAGTATATGTAAAACTTTGTTTTACGGGTTTATTTTTAACTGTCGTTATAATTTTATTAATTGTTACTCAAAAAGCTCTTTATTCTCCATGGGGAAGAATGATGAGAGCAATAAGAGACAATGAGGAAGCTGCGGGGGCAATGGGAAAAAATGTTGTTAAACAACACTTGTTAATATTTATTTTAGGTTCTGCAATAGTTGGTATAGCAGGAGCTATGATGGTAACCAACGATGGATTATTTACGCCAGGAAGTTACAGGCCAATGAGATATACATTCGTTATTTGGGTAATGGTTATTGTTGGAGGAACTGGAAACAATTTTGGAGCTATTTTAGGCGGCTTTGTGGTTTGGTTTTTATGGGTTGAAGCAGCACCAATAGCGCTATTTTTCATTAACCTTTTTACAGCACATTTGCCAGAAACAAATGAAATTAGAGTACATTTAATAAATAGTGCTCCCTATTTTAGATTTTTAGTGATCGGAACAGCACTATTAGTTATAATGAGATTTAGACCACAAGGAATTTTACCGGAGAAAATAATTAAAAATTAAATGAAATATATACTTTTAGGAGCAGCGCTAGCTTTTTTGATGTATTTATCTGATAAATATATTTTTTAGATAAAAAAAACCTCAGCGAATTTCTTCGCTGAGGTTTTAAAGAATTAAGTATTATCTTTGTTTTTTAGTTTTAAATTTACCGCCTTTAACTTCTTTTTCTAAGAATGAACCAAATGCTTCACCCACATCAGTAAGTTCAACACCTGTTGCACCTTCATAGTTAACGGCTTTTCCTTTAGCTAATAAATCTAAAGCTTTTCCTAATTCACCTGGGTAGATTTTTTTACCAGGTGCATTTGCTACAGCCATAACATTTGCTTGAACAGTAGCTCTGTCAGCTTTTCCACCAGCTTGCATAGCAAGAGTGATTAAAGCAGCAGCATCATAAGATTCACCTGTATAAGGACCTGAAGAATCAATACCAGCAGCTTTTGCTACATCAGCAAAAACTCCAGCACCTTTTCCAGTTGATCCAGGTAGAGAACCAAATGATTTATTTAAAGCTTTACCAAATTTATCAGTTAATGAGTCTCCGATCATACCATCAGATAAAATAAATCTATCAAATGATCCTGCATCTAGAGAACCCTGAATAATTTGTGCCCCAGCTTGGTCAAGATAACCTAGAACAGCTACAGCATCACCACCAGCAGACGCTAATGTCGCTACTTCAGCTGAGTAGTCACCTTTACCTTCTTCGTGAGCAAGAACAGTAGTTACTTTAATACCATGCGCTTTAACAGCTGCTTCATAAACATCTGATAAACCTTTACCATAGTCATTATTTGTATAAGTAATCGCTACACTTTTAACTTTTCTGTCTTTAGTAATGTCAGCCAAGATTGCACCACCTCTTGCATCAGACGGAGCAGTTCTAAAGAAAAACCCGTTGTCAGCTAAAGTAGTTAATCCTGGAGAAGTTGCAGATGGAGAAATCATTACTACTCCATTTGGCACAGCAACATTAGTTGCAATTGCACCTGTAACTCCAGAACAGTCAGCTCCCATAATAGCGACAACACCTCCGTCTACTAATCCTTGAGCAGCAGTTGTAGCAGCAGCAGAATCAACACAAGTTGAATCAGCTCTTTCTACTGATATTTTCTTTCCACCAAGTAATGATCCTGAGTCTGAAGCTTCTTTAAATGCAAGCTCAGCAGACGCAGCCATAGCTGGCGTAAGTGATTCAATCGGACCAGTGAAACCTAAAATGATTCCCATTTTAATTCCATGTCCGTCCGCAAAAGTATTTGTTGTCATTGTAGAAACAAATAAGAATGCAGCTAAAATTAATTTTCTCATAATTTTCCCTTTAATTGTTAACAATTTATAAAAAGTTATTAGATTATGATTAAATTAATATTTCAATGATTAATTATCTAGTTTTTTGTAGCATAAACACTGACAGTATAACAATAATTCCACCAGTGACCATTATGAGCGTTGGAATTTCTCCAAAAATTAAAAAAGTTAGTATTAATCCAAAAACAGGAAATAAAGAATAAAAAGGCAAAACCATTCCAACTGGATAAAATTTATACAAATAGAACATCGTCATATGTCCAAATATCGAAATTATAGCTCCTGCATACAATACTGCTAACCATCCATTTAATTCAATATTGGCTATTTGATGAATTACATTTCCTTCAAACAAATGGGAAATAATAATTAATATAATAAAACCAACCAAACCCATAAAAGCATTAGTAAATTTTACATCAAGATCTTTAAGATATCTTGAGAATACTTGTGATAAACCATAAAAAAATGCCATAGCAAAAATTAATAATGTTGCTAAAATTTCTTCTGAAATTTTTGGATCAAACGCTATCAAAATAATTCCAAAAAATGATGTAAATATTAAAATCCATTTTTTAAAACTAATACTTTCACTAAGAAATAGAGAACTTAGAATAATTGCTAAAGGAATTGATAGTTGAGCACCAATTGTTATAGGAGCCAAGATTGAGGCAACATCTAATGATAAATATAAAAACATATTTACTCCTGTACCCATACAAATAGAAAATCCTAAAAGAGGTAGATAATATTTTTTTTGTGGCATTTTTATTTTACAGAAAGGTATCAGGCATAAAAAAACTATAATCATTCTTAAAGCTCCAAATAAAATTGGATTAACAGATGCATTTAAACCAAATTTACCCAAAGGATATGCACTTCCTAAAAAGAACATTACTAGGACAATTATTGCTGTATGTTTAAAAGACAATTTTATCTCATTGAAAATGGATCAAGAGTTGGTTTATCTGAAGTGTAATACCAAGTTGTTTTTACTCTTGTATAATCTTTTATAGATTCAATTCCTGCTTCTTTACCATAGCCACTATCTTTCATTCCACCAAATGGAGCAGATGGGGATATTAATCTATAAGTATTTACAAATGTAATTCCCGCTCTAATTGCCTTGGATACTCTCATACCTCTTGAAAAGTCACTTGTATAAACAGCAGAGGATAAACCATATTGGTTATCATTCATTTTATTTATCACTTCTTCTTCATTTTCAAATTTCATTACAGATAGTATAGGTCCAAATAATTCATTTTCCGCCACTGGAAGATTATGATTATCGCATTCAATAATAGTCGGAGGGAAATAATATCCTTTATTTGAAAACGAATGTCTTTTACCTCCACATTTAATTTTTCCTCCTTGCTCCAAAGTTAATTTAATATTTTTTTCTATTATCTCTAATTGCTTAAAATTACTAATTGGTCCCATTTCACTTTCGGGATCCATTGGTGCACCAATTTTTATTTTTTCAGCCCTTTTAGTAAGCTTATCTAGAAATTCATTATAAATTCCTTTTTGTAAATAAAGTCTTGAACCAGCAATACAACTTTGACCACTAGCACCAAAAATTCCTGCAGTAATTCCATTTATTGCATTTTCTTGATGAGCATCTTCAAATACTGCTACAGGACTTTTTCCTCCAAGCTCTAAACTTACCTCAGATAAATTTTCAGCTGAATTTCTAATTATGTGTCTCGCAGTTTCTGGCCCACCCGTAAAAGCAATTTTTTCAACTAAATTATGTGTTGTTAGAGCCTTTCCGCATGGATCACCATAACCTGTAATAACATTTACAACTCCTTTTGGTATTCCTGTTTCTTCAACTAACTTTGCAAATTCAAATAGTACTGCAGGTGCAAGTTCAGATGATTTTATAACAACTGTATTTCCCATTGCTAGAGCCGGCGCTAGTTTAGTTACTGTTAATAGCATCTGTGAATTCCAAGGAATAATTGCAGCTATAACACCTATTGGTACTCTTGTGGTTATTGCTTGAATATTTGGTTTATCTATAGGTAAAACTGTTCCCTCAACTTTATCAGCCATACCAGCGTAATAATCATAATATTCAGCAATATAGTTTGCTTGTTTTTTTGTTTCTCTAAATAATTTTCCAGTATCAATAGTTTCAATTTCTCCAAGCAACTCAGCATTCTTTCTAAGTTTATCTGCTATTGCTCTTAAATATTTAGCTCTTTCTCTTGGCAACAACTTTGGCCATTCTCCTTCAAATGCTTTCTGTGCTGCTTTCACTGCTCTATCAACATCACTTGCACTTGCTTCAGGAACCACAGCCCATGGCTTATTATTTTCTGGATTTAAAGTTTCAAAAGTCTTTTTAGTATCAGAGTCTACCCATTCTCCATCGATAAACATTTTATATTGTTTAAGTTTAGTCATTTTTTATATGTTCTTTAATAGCGTTATTTACATCATCTGCACACTCAATACTACATAGATGTTTTCCATTACTTACTATTTTAACTTTAGAATTAGCGATTTTTTTACTTAAATTTTTAGACATTTCTGGAGTTGATCCAATATCATTTTCTCCAGTCATAATTAATGTTTTAGTATTTATATTTTCAAATATTTCATTATCTTGATGTTTGACGAAAAGCTCATAAACTTTTAAGAAATTTTCCATATTATTATCTTCAAGCATAGAACAAATTTTTTCATAAATACTTGGATTTTTATTTATATAATCATCTGTAAACCATCTCTTAAGAGCTTGTTTTGATAAAGATCTACTTTTTTTTGATAATTCAAATCTATCATTAACCATTTGTTGTTGTTCGCTGGTCCGTTGAAAAACTGAGCAAAGCAAAGTTAAAGAATCTAGTCTTTCATTGTACTTGGAAGCAAAATTTCTCGCTATTAATGAACCAATTGAAAAACCAACTAAATGTATTTTTTCAAATTTTAATTCATCAATTAAATTTAGCAATTGTAAGGAAAAATCATCAAAACTTATCTGTGATTTTATTAATGGCGTATTTCCATGACCTAAAATATCATACACCAATACAGTATTGTTAAATGAATTGATTTGAGGTTCCCAAATTTTATGATTAAGTCCTACGCCGTGAATTAAAACTAATGGTATGTTCTCTTTTTTATTTAGAATATAGAAAGTATCATTTGAATCTTTAGCATTGATCATTTAATTATTTAGGTTCAATGCCCATTTCTTTCATATCTTGGTATCTGTCACCAGTTCTTGCATGGGCTCTTCCACTAGAAGCTCCACCAATAGCAATTACTATTTCGTTATCGAAAGGAGCATCATGAATAGTAAATTCATGTGTTAAATAATATGGTCTTAATCCAGAATCTGTTTTATGCATCATTGGTATAGAAATTTTTGACCCTGCAGGTCCTCTTGTGTTAGTAAAACTTAAATAAGATGTTCCGCCCACTGCATCTCTAAATTTATTTCCAAATCTTAAAGTATGAATAAATGCAGATGCGTGCTCTATCTCCCCGTTTAAACCAACAATTCCAGCTTTGCCGTAAGCTAGAATTTTTTCTGGTGAACCGATTTCTTTTATTAACTCTGGAACTAAAATATCACCGAGTTTTGGAGCTAAATCTAAAATTGTAGGCTTAAGATCTTCAACAAATCCCTGACCATCCCAAGGATTTTTAAAAACTGCTGCAACAGAAACTAGCAAGACAGGTTCTTTTGCTTCTTTTCCACCTTCAATAAATGTCTTATCAACGAATTTTGTAAACTTTCTTAATTCTAATTTCATTTTTTTGATCTATGTTTAAAACTATCTCTTCTAAAACTGTATAGTGCTTTTGGATCTACATCAACATCAATGACTACAGGTTTATTTATTTTTAAAGCCTCTCTAACTGCTTGGTTTATTTCTGAAACTTTTTTAACCTTAAAACCTTTAGCGCCATATAGTTCTGCAACTTTATCAAAAGGCGGACTATTAATATCAGCTCCTAAGTATCTTTTTCCATAAAAATCTTTTTGATAAGCTTTTTCAGCTCCCCAACTTTTATTGTTCATGACTATAGTTATTGTATTAATCTTATATTCAACAGCTGTACTTAATTCTGAAATTGTCATTCCAAAACCCCCATCTCCCATGAGGCTGATCACTTTTTTATTAGGTTTTGCAATCTTTACACCTAAACCACACGCAAAAGAAAATCCAACCAAACCAAAATCTAAAGGAGTAAATAAAGATGGAGGATCATAATATTCGAGTGCATCTGTAGCTTGCAGACAAAGAGTACCCGCATCTAAAGTTATTGCAGAGTTTTTAGGAAGTACTTGTCTTAATTGTTTAAACAAACCTTTGGGCTGGATAGGAAAATTTTTCTGTTTAAATTTATCTCTATTGAGCAAAAAATTTTTCCTTTCACTTAAATAGCTATTGGTCCATTTTTTTATATCTAGGATAATATTTTGCTTTTTAATTTCTTTATATAACTGTTCAGCTATTGTGGCTGCGTCTCCATAAATTCCTACTGCTACAGGAAAGTATCTTCCTATCATACTTTTTTCCAATTCAACTTGTATGATCTTTGCCTTTTTATTTATATTTTCGTAAGAATAAAAAGTTGAATTAAATCCCAGTCTTGTTCCAAGAGCAATTATAACACTTGCCTCTTTAACTAATTTGGATGCAACTGGATTACCTCTTGGACCCATTTGCCCAGCATTTAGTTTATGATTAAATGGTATGGCATCTCCATGACCAGCTGCAGTTACCATTGGAACATTTAATAATTCTGCCAATTTAACTACATTATTATATTTTGATGTATATTTAATTCCACCACCTGCAATAATAACAATCTTGTTTGAACTATTGATAATTTTTACTGCTTTTTTTATATAATTTGATTTTGATTTAGTTGAGTTTTGATTATCAAAAGATTGACTTTTTTCATTGATTTTAAAATTTCCTTTATCTGCCAAAATATTTCTTGGTAAATTAATACATACAGGTCCTCTTCTGGGCGACATTGCTAATTTAAAAGCATCACTAAAAGTTTTTGGAATTTTTTTAATATTTTTTACTGTCCAAGTTTTTTTTGTTACCGGTTTAAACAAAGATTGTTGGTCAAGGCCTTGAAAAGCATCTTCCATTCTATCCTTTGTAGAATATGACCCTGCAATTGAAACAACTGGAGAAAAAGCTGCTTTTGCCTGCGCAAGTCCGGTTACTAAATTTGTAGCACCAGGACCATTTTGTCCGGCAAGTATTAGACCTGGTTGATTACATGCTCTTGCATATCCATCTGCCATGTGTGTTCCGGTTCTTTCATCACGAACTCCAATAAATTTTATATTTTTTTCATGATAAAGTGCATCAAACATTTCCATTGTAGCGGAGCCAATTAAACCAAAAACATGTTTAACTTTTTCTTTTTTTAAGGATTTAATTGCAGCTTGGCCGCCAGTTAGGCTCTTTCCTTTGATCACGAAACTTTTTTTACTTCAGTATTTAAGTCATCTTTGAAGTGAGGCATTACTTTTTCAGTGAACATTTTGATACTTTTCATGCAATCTTCATGTTTAACTCCAGGAAAATTAGACCATACTTGTAAATTTTGTAAATTTAATTCTGATTTGAGTTCATGAATTTTGTCTATTACATACTCAGGTGTTCCAAATAACATGTTACGTTTATGAAGAAAATCATAACTTAATAAGTCTAGCTTTCCTTTGGTCACTGGCAATTCTTCACCTGGATCCATATGATTACCTAATCCTCTCCAATGACATACCCATCTCATATAATTTACCATATGTTCACCAGCTTTTTCTTTTGCTTCTTCCATTGTATCTGCAACAAACATATCTCTAACCAATGAAATGCCTTCTCCCATTGGAACATTTCTTTTTTCTGCTTCAGATTTCGCATTTTTAAATGCCTCAAATTTAATTTTTAAAGCCTTAACAGTTGGTATCCACATTATAATGTTCAAACCTTGTTGAGCAGCCCATTCAATAGATCTAATTCCGTCTACTACTTGATGAATAGGCGGGCAAGGTTCTTGGTAAGGTTTTGGAAGAACACTTATATTTTTCATAACATTTGTTTCAAGATCAACCAAATCTTTATTTGGAGGACTCATATCGTGTTGCCATACATAATCGGGAGCAGGATAAGTATAAAACTCGCCTTTATGATTAAAAAATTTTTCCTTCCAGGCTT
>CACDKW010000024.1 GCA_902553465.1 uncultured Pelagibacteraceae bacterium
CAACTCCACTTTCTAATAGGGCAATGAATTATGTTTTTTCAAGCAATTATGAAGTTGATGCTTTTCATCCAAGTCCATTTACTAAAAAATCAATAGACTATGTTTTATCAACAACTAAAGAAAATTTTAATGAATGGGTAACTGTAAAAGTGAACGTGAAAAAACATTTTAAAAAATTTCATAATTTAGATTTAGATGAAATTAATGGTCTTGCTATAATGTCTGATACTGATAACTCTAAACTTAAGGCTATTTCTTATTACCAAAATATTTATTTTTCTTCAGAATAGCAGGATCTGGTAAAAACTCTTTTAGTTTGTATGATATAAAACCTATAAATATAGCCATGAGAACATCTTCAATTGGTGTGGCACTGGGAGCACCATAATTCCACAGAATAACCATAATCAACCAAAGCAAATATACAATCATCAAATAATTTTTTTTACATTATTAAACAAATATAACATTTTATCTATATCAATTCTTTTTGTGTTTACATTTCTTGGACTTGGGTGATAGCAACTTACTAATATTTTTTGATCAGGTAATTTATATTTAGCACCATGAACAAAAATATATTTCTTATTTTTAAAGTTATAATTTTTTTTGTAAAATGTTAAACAAGCATCAAAGGCTATTTTTCCTAAAGCCACAATAACTTTAATATTTTTTAATAAATCTATTTCTTGTTTGAAATATTTAAAGCAAGTTTTAAGTTCATCAGGTATAGGTTTATCTCCAGGAGGTACACATTTTAAAGCAGTAGTCACATAAGTATTGTAAAGTTTTAAACCATCATATTTATTTTCCGATGTTGGCTGGTTAGACATTTTTGCTTTATAAAGGCATTTATATAAGAAATCTGCAGATCTATCTCCTGTAAAAACTCTGCCTGTTCTATTTCCCCCGTGTGCAGCAGGAGCAAGACCTACTAATAATATTTTACCCTTAGTATCGCCAAAGCCAGTTATTGGCTTTCCCCAATAGTTTTCATTTATATATTGTTTTCTTTTTTCTTTAGCAATTTTTTTTCTAAATTTAACTAACCTTGAACACTTGTTACATTTAATAATAGTTTTATTTAGATTATAAAATGTGCTGAGCATAAATATAAATTATAGAATATTTTTTTAGTTTTATACAAAATCTGTATTTTTGCACAATTATTCTATTTGGACAAATCAGATCTATAATATATAAAACCTTTAAAATTGGGCGAGTGGCGGAATTGGTAGACGCGTTGGTCTTAGGAACCAATAGTGCAAGCTGTGAAGGTTCGAGTCCTTTCTCGCCTACCAAAATATTTTATGAAAGTAACAGTAGAGAATCAAAAAGGATTAAACAAAGACTTAAAAGTTTTTATAGATAAAAAAACTATTTCTTCTCATATGGATGAAAAGTATGAAGAAGTAAAAAATAAAGTAACACTAAAAGGATTTAGACCCGGCAAAGTCCCAAAAGAAATTTTAAAAAGACAATTTGGTGAAGCTATATTTGGTGAAGTTCTTGACAAAGTATTAAAAGATACAAGTACAAAGGCTCTTCAGGAAAAAAAAATAAAACCTGCGGGTCAACCGAAAATAGACCTAAAAACTTATGGCGAAGATAAAGATTTAGAATATGTAATTTCAGTAACGGAATTACCAAAAATTGATATTAAAAATTTACAAAACATTAAATTTGATCAATACAAAGTAAAAATAGAAGACAAAGAAACAGATAAAAGAATTCAGGATTTAGCAAAATCTCAAAAAAATTTTGTTGATGTAGATGATGCAAAAGTTGCAAACGAAGGTGATCTTGTAATTTTTGATTACAAAGCAACTGTTGATGGCAAAGATTTTAAAGGTAATGAGGGAAAGAATACTCAATTAGAAATTGGAAAAGATTTATTTATAAAAGGTTTTGACAAACAATTATTAAAACTAAAAAAAAATGATGAGACCAATGTTGAAGTTAATTTACCACCTAACTTTCCAGAAAAGGATTTAATTGGCAAGAAGGCAATTTTTGCTTGCAAAATTAATTCAGTTAAAAAACCTAAACCAATAAAAGTCGATGATGATTTTGCAAAAAACTTAGGAGCTAAAGATTTGAAAGATTTAAAAGAATTAATTTCTAAACAGATTAATGAAGAGTATAAAAATTCATTAGATTCAATTAGCAACCAACAAATATTAGATGAAATAGATAAAATGAAATTAGATGAAATTCCTGAAAATTTAAAAGAACAAGAAATTAAAATTCTAACTCAAGGAATGAAAGAAGAAGATATAAAAAAGAATAAAAAAGATTTTGAAAAAAAAGCTATAAAAAGAATTAAAACAGGATTAATTTTAAATGAATTTGGTGAACAAAACAAAATAAATGTTAATGAACAAGAATTGCAAGCTGAAATACAAAAACAACTTAGAATGATGCCGGGACAAGAAAAAATGTTACAAGAATATTATCAAAGCAATCCAGCTATTTTAGGTAATTTAAGAGGACAACTCTATGAAGAAAAAATATTAAAGGAGATTAAATTAAAGGCAAAACCAAATTTAAAAGAAATTAATAAAGAACAAGCTGAAAAAATTTTAAAAGAAGCAAACGAAAGACATATGAAAGAACATCATGATCATAACCATGATCACTCCGTTAATGAAGATAGCTCTTTATCTAAAAAAGAATTAAGCACAAAAAAAACAAAAACTACTGCAAAGAAACCGCCTAAAGTAAAAAAAGTTAGCAAAAAGTAATCACAAGTTGTATAAGTATAACGAATCAACTTATATGAATAAAATACCTGAACATTTAAATACCCTTATACCTATGGTAGTTGAACAGTCTAGCAGAGGTGAAAGAGCTTATGATATTTATTCAAGATTATTAAAAGAACGAATAGTTTTTTTAGTTGGTCCAATAAATGACAATGTGGCTTCACTGGTAACTGCTCAACTTCTATTTCTAGAATCTGAAGATCCAAAAAAAGAGATTTCTTTATATATAAATAGTCCAGGAGGTTTAGTAACAGCTGGTTTGGGAATATATGACACGATGCAATATATAAAACCAGATGTATCAACTTTATGTATTGGGCAAGCGGCTAGCATGGGATCTTTTTTATTAGCATCTGGAACTAAAGGAAAAAGATTTTCTCTTCCTAATTCAAGAATTATGGTTCATCAACCATCAGCGGGGTTTCAAGGTCAGGCCACTGATATAGAGATTCATGCTAACGAGGTGCTATCATTAAAGAAAAGATTGAATGAAATATACTCAAAACACACAAATAAATCTGTTGATGAAATAAAAGCCGCACTTGAAAGAGATAATTTTATGACACCGGATAATGCAAAAGATTTTGGCCTTATAGACAAAGTAGTGGTTAACAGATAAAAATTTACTATATATAGTTTTTTCACAACCTATACTTGATTACAATTACTCTAATGTAATAAAGTAAAAAAATTGATTCGAAATAAATTTTATGAGCACAAATAATAAAAATATTCTTTACTGTTCTTTTTGTGGCAAAAGCCAACATGAAGTAAGAAAACTAATTGCTGGTCCTACCGTATTTATCTGTGATGAATGTGTAGAACTTTGTATGGATATTATAAAAGAAGAAAACAAAGATACATTTGTAAAACACCAAGATGGATTACCATCGCCAAAAGAAATTTGTAAAGTTCTTGATGATTATGTAATTGGTCAAAGTTATGCAAAAAAAGTTTTATCTGTAGCTGTTCATAATCATTACAAAAGACTTAATTACGAAAACAAAACAACCAAAACAGTAGAGTTAGCAAAATCAAATATTTTATTACTTGGTCCTACCGGATGTGGAAAAACATTATTAGCACAAACTTTGGCTAGAATTTTAGATGTTCCTTTCACTATGGCTGATGCTACTACTTTAACTGAAGCAGGTTATGTGGGTGAAGATGTTGAAAATATCATTTTAAAACTTTTACAAGCAGCAGACTATAATGTCGAAAAAGCTCAAAGAGGAATTGTATATATAGATGAGGTAGATAAAATTAGCAGGAAATCAGAAAATCCATCAATCACAAGAGATGTTTCTGGAGAAGGCGTTCAACAAGCGCTTTTAAAAATAATGGAAGGAACTATAGCTAGTGTTCCACCTCAAGGTGGAAGAAAACACCCACAGCAAGAATTTTTGCAAGTCGATACAACAAATATATTATTTATTTGTGGTGGAGCATTTGCAGGTTTAGATAAAATTATATCTCAAAGAGACAAAGGATCTTCAATAGGTTTTGGAGCGGAAGTTAAAAGTGTTGCTGATAAAAAAACGGGCGAATGGATGAAAGGTCTTGAACCAGAAGATTTATTAAAGTATGGATTAATTCCAGAGTTTATAGGACGACTTCCTATAAATGCAACTTTAGAAGATTTGGATGAAAAATCTTTGGTAAAAATATTACTTGAACCAAAAAACTCATTAATAAAGCAGTATCAGGAACTTTTTAAATTAGAAGGAGTTAAACTTACATTTAAAGATAATGCAGTAAAGGAAATTGCTCAGAAAGCTATTAATAAAAAAACTGGGGCAAGAGGTCTAAGATCTATTTTAGAAAATATTCTTTTAAAAACAATGTTTGATTTACCAGGACAAGAAGGTGTACAAGAAGTAGTTATCGATCTTGGAGCTGCCAAAGGTCAAAATGACCCATTAACAATTCATTCAAAGGACGCAAAAAATAAGAGCGAAAAAACCACAGCAGCGTAAATAAAGTTAATAATCTCGAATTTTCTATTGCAAAATGAAATATAATATCCATATTTAGCACATGGAAGTTAAACACACATCACCACTTTTGCCATTAAGAGACATAGTTGTCTTTCCAAGCATGGTGATACCATTATTTGTAGGAAGGGATAAATCAATCAATGCCCTAAATGAAGTAATGAAAGATAATAAAAAAATTATATTAGTTACTCAAAAAAATTCCGAAGTTGATGATCCTAAAAAAACAGATGTATTTATGTATGGATGCGAAAGTTCAATACTTCAGTTACTTAAACTACCAGATGGAACAGTTAAAGTTTTAGTCGAAGGCTTGAAGAGAGTAAAAATAATTGACTTTCAAGATGATGAAAAATTTATTACTTGCTCATATGAACATAATAATGATCTAATATCTAAAGATGAAGATTTAATGCCATTGGCAATCACCGCAATAAGAAGATTAGAAAAACTTACTTCAATAAACAAAAAAATATCATCTGAAACAATTTCAAATATTAAAGAATTAAAAGACCCTGCAAAAATTGTTGATAATATAGCATCACATTTAAATGCTACAATTTCAGAAAAACAACAAATTTTTGAAACAACTGATGTTAAAAAAAGATTAAACGGCGTAATTAAAATTATGGAAAACGAAACAAGCATAATTGGTGTTGAAAAAAGAATTAGAGGTAGAGTTAAAACACAAATGGAAAAAACTCAGAGAGAGTACTATTTAAATGAGCAATTAAAAGCCATACAAAAGGAGCTAGGAGAAATTGAAGATGGTAAAGATGAAACATCTAATTTGTATAAATCCATTCAAAAAGCAAAAATGCCAAAAGAAGTTCAAAAGAAATGCATGGCAGAGCTTAAGAAATTAAAAAACATGAGTCCAATGTCAGCAGAAGCTACTGTAGTTAGAAATTATTTAGATTGGATGATAGACATACCGTGGTTTAAAAAAGACAAAGTAGATATAGATTTAAATAAAGCTTTAAAACAATTAGATGAAGATCATTACGGTCTTGAGAAGGTTAAAGAAAGAATTATAGAATTTTTAGCTGTACAAAAAAGAATGGACAAAATTAAAGGGCCAATTTTATGTTTGATTGGACCGCCTGGTGTTGGAAAAACTTCGCTAGGTAAATCAATTGCTAAAGCTACAAACAGACAGTTTGTAAGAATGTCATTAGGTGGTGTCAGGGATGAAGCCGAAATAAGAGGGCACAGAAGAACTTACATTGGTTCATTACCAGGCAAGATTATTCAAATGATGAAAAAAGCGGGAACAAAAAATCCACTTATTCTTTTGGATGAAATTGATAAAGTTGGAAATGATTATAGAGGAGATCCTTCTTCAGCATTACTCGAGGCATTAGATCCTGAGCAGAACACAACTTTTAATGATCATTACTTAGAAGTTGATTACGATCTATCAGATGTCATGTTTGTAACTACCGCAAACACTTTAAATATCCTTCCACCTTTATTAGATAGAATGGAAGTGATAAGAATACCAGGTTACACCGAAGATGAAAAAATAAATATCGCAAATAATTTTTTATTACCAAAACAGATAAAAGAAAATGGTGTTAAAAATGAAGAATTAGATCTAGCTGATGGAACTGTGAAAGAGATCATAAGAAACTACACAAGGGAATCAGGAGTGAGAAATCTAGAAAGAGAAATATCTAAACTAGCAAGAAAAGTAGTAAAAAAAGTAGTTAATGGAGAAGAAAAAAAAGTAGAAATTAATACTAAAAACATTAACGATTTTTTGGGAGTTAAGAAATTTAAATATGGTGAAGTAGAATCAGAAGATAAAGTTGGTATAGTTACAGGACTTGCTTGGACGGAGTTTGGAGGAGAAATTTTAAAAATTGAATCTGTTCATATGCCGGGTAAAGGTAAAATGCAAATTACTGGTAAACTCGGTGATGTCATGCAAGAATCCGTTAAAGCAGCTAAATCATTTGTTAGATCAAAAAGCTTAGAATATGGAATTATACCTCCAATTTTTGAAAAGAAAGATTTTCATATCCATGTACCTGAAGGAGCAACCCCAAAAGATGGACCTTCAGCTGGAATTGGAATGGTTACATCTATCGTTTCATCAATAACAAACAATCCTGTACACAAACATATTGCTATGACGGGTGAAGTTACAATCACGGGACAAGTTTTACCTATTGGTGGATTAAAAGAAAAATTACTTGCTGCACATAGAGCTGGAATAAAACAAGTTATAATTCCTAAAGAAAACGAAAAAGATCTTATGGATATTCCAAAAAAAGTTAGAGAAGATATTAAAATTACAGCTGTTGAAAGTGTAGACGAGGTATTAAAAATAGCTCTTAAAAATGAATTAAAAAGAGTTGAATGGACTGAAGTGGAAAATATTTCTGAAGCTAACAAAGATCAAAAATCACAAGCTAGCATTCAATAATTAACAATTTACATTAACTCTACCTTGATGTATTAGTAGCCTGTTTTTCGGGCGGTTAGCTCAGTTGGTAGAGCATCTCGTTTACACCGAGGGGGTCAAAGGTTCGAGTCCTTTACTGCCCACCAAAACACGGGGGTGTAGCTCAGTTGGTTAGAGCGATCGCCTGTCACGCGATAGGTCGAGGGTTCGAGTCCCTTCACTCCCGCCATTAATTTAATAATCGTTATTAATTGGTTAAAATATTCAATAAAATGTGACTTTAACTGCACTTTCAATTAGTTCAAAAGATTATATATAGAAATTGATGTTAGCGGAATTTTTAAAAGATTATTTTCCAATTATTATTTTTTTAATAATTGCACTAGGATTAAGCTGTATTTTTATTATTCTTAACTTTTTAGTTTCACCAAAAAATCCCGATCCTGAAAAACTTTCTGCTTACGAATGCGGTTTTGAACCTTTTAATGACTCTAGAATGGAATTTGATGTTAGATTTTATTTGGTAGCTATTTTATTTATTATTTTTGATTTAGAAATTGCTTTTTTATTTCCTTGGGCAATATCATTAGGAAATATTGGTTTTTTAGGATTTATATCTATGATGATTTTTTTGTTTATACTTACAGTTGGCTTTGTTTATGAATGGAAAAAAGGTGCTCTAGATTGGGAATAAAAAATGAAAATTTCAGAAAAAGATAAACAGATACCCGATGAATTTAAGCAACTTGCTAAAGATTTTAGTGAAAATGGATTTATAACAACATCTTTTGACAATTTAGTTAATTGGGCAAGAACAGGGTCATTACATTGGATGACTTTTGGTCTTGCGTGCTGTGCTGTTGAAATGATGCATACGTCGATGCCAAGATACGATTTAGAAAGATTTGGTGCAGCCCCAAGAGGATCTCCAAGACAATCAGACGTGATGATAGTAGCTGGAACTTTAACAAACAAAATGGCACCTGCTTTAAGAAAAGTTTATGACCAAATGCCCGAGCCAAGATATGTAATTTCCATGGGAAGTTGTGCAAATGGAGGTGGTTATTATCACTTTTCATATTCCGTAGTAAGAGGATGTGATCGAATTGTGCCCGTCGATATTTATGTTCCCGGTTGTCCTCCTTCAGCTGAAGCTCTTCTTTACGGAATATTACAGCTTCAAAAAAAAATACGTAACAAAGGCTCTTTAGAAAGATAAAAATATGAAGAATTTGTTTGATTTAGAAAAAAAAATTAATTCTGAGCTAGCAACAAAAGTTAAAAGTTCAAAAATTAATCATGAACATATTTGTATTAATATTGAAAATGAAAATTTATTAGATGTAGTTTTGTTTTTAAAAAATAATAATGAGACTAAATTTAAACAATTAATTGATATTACAGCTGTTGATTATCCAGAAAATGAAAGACGTTTTAAGCTTGTTTATTTGCTTTTAAGCCATGAATTTAATTCTAGAATTCTTATAGATTTTTTCATTAATGAAAATGAAGTCGCTACATCACTTACTTCAATTTTCCCTTCATCTAACTGGATGGAAAGAGAGGTATTTGATATGTATGGTATAAAATTTAAAGATCATCCAGATTTAAGAAGAATTTTAACTGATTATGGTTTTACAGGTCATCCTTTAAGAAAGGATTTCCCTTTAACTGGACATAACGAAGTCAGATACAGCGAAGATAAAAAAAAAGTTATCTATGAACCAGTTAAATTAGAACAAAATTACAGAAATTTTGATTATGAAAGTCCCTGGCAAGGAACAGATTATATAAAAAGTCAAAATAAAAAAAATAATGAGTAAAGAAAAAAAAACATTAAATTTAAATTTTGGACCCCAACATCCAGCAGCACATGGTGTGTTGCGGCTTATTTTAGAGCTTGATGGAGAAGTTGTAGAACATGCCGATCCACATATTGGATTATTACACAGAGGTACCGAAAAATTAATTGAAAACAAAACTTATCTTCAAGCACTACCTTATTTTGATAGACTTGACTATGTTGCGCCAATGAATCAAGAACATGCATTTGCTCTTGCTGTTGAAAAAATTTTAAATATTGAAGTTCCTATTAGAGCTCAATTTATAAGAGTAATGTTTTGTGAAATTGGTAGAATTTTAAGTCATATTTTAAATATTACAACACAAGCTCTTGATGTTGGAGCACTAACACCTTCTTTATGGGGGTTTGAAGAAAGAGAAACTTTAATGACTTTTTATGAAAGAGTTTCAGGTTCAAGACTTCATGCAAATTATTTTAGAACTGGTGGTGTTCATCAAGATTTACCTAGAGGATTAGCTGATGATATTGGAAAATTTTGTCAAAATTTTCCAAAAGTTATAAACGATTTAGAAACATTGTTGACAGATAATAGAATATTTAAACAAAGAAATGTTGATATTGGTATTGTTTCAAAACAAGATGCACTTGATTACTCATTTTCTGGAGTAATGTTAAGAGGCTCAGGAATTCCTTGGGATTTAAGAAAATCACAAACTTATGAGTGTTACGACCAAATAGATTTTAAAATCCCAGTCGGCAAAAATGGAGATTGTTACGATAGATATTTATGTAGAATTGAGGAAATGAAAGAAAGTGTAAAAATTATAAACCAATGTTTAGATAAAATGCCAACTGGCCCTATAAAATCACTTGATGGAAAAATTAGCCCACCACCTAAAAATGATATAAAAGAGTCAATGGAAGCTTTAATTCATCATTTTAAATTATTTACAGAAGGATATAGAGTTAAAAAAGACGAAATATACGTAGCAGTTGAAGCCCCAAAAGGTGAATTTGGAGTTTATTTAATATCAGATGGTTCAAGCAAACCATATAAATGCAAAATAAGAGCACCAGGTTTTTCTCATTTACAAGCAATGGATTATTTGATCAAGGGTCATATGTTGGCTGATGTGCCAGCTGTATTAGGATCGATGGATGTAGTATTTGGAGAGATTGATAGATGAGTATAAAAAAAATTTCAAAAGAGCAACCTACAGATTTTAAATTTGATAATGAAAATTTAAAGAACGCAGAAAAGATAATTAAAAATTATCCTAAGGGAAAACAGCAAAGCGCTGTTATGCCTTTACTTTACTTAGCTCAAAAACAAAATAACAATTGGATACCACTAGCTGCAATGAAATATATAGCAAAATTTCTGAGCATGCCATATATCAAAGTTTATGAAGTGGCAACATTTTATACTATGTATAATTTATCTCCGGTAGGCAAATATTTTTTTCAAATATGCACAACAACACCATGCATGATAAGAGGAGCTTATGACATCGTAGCAAAGTGTAAAGAAAAAATATCTAATAAAGAAAATGAACTTTCAAATGATAACAGTTGTTCT
>CACDKW010000025.1 GCA_902553465.1 uncultured Pelagibacteraceae bacterium
TTGGATGCTTTTGTTCCTGGTCTTGGGCTAAAAATAAAAGAAAATGAATTTATAAATTTAATTTTTTTTACTAAATTTAAAGTTTCTTTAAAATCATCATCTGTTTCACCTGGATAAGAAATTATAAAATCACTTGAAAATTCTGCAGATGGGCTAATTTTTTTTATTTTTTCATAAATTTCAATATACTGCTCGACTGTATGCTTTCTATTCATTAATTTAAGTATTTTATTTGAACCACTTTGTATTGGCAAATGTACAAAAGGCATTAGTTTTTTACTTGTCTTATAACAATCAATCAAATCATCAGTCATGTCTCTAGGATGAGAAGTGGTATATCTTATTCTTTTTAATTCATTATAATTTTCAAGCTTGTTAATAATTTCTGAAATTCTATATTTTTTAAATTTGTCTTGATATGAGTAAGCATTAACATTTTGACCTAGTAAAATAATTTCTTTTGCTCCATTGTTAATTAAGTTTTCTGCTTCTTCTATAATTTTATTAAATGGTCTAGAATACTCTGGGCCTCTTGTATAAGGAACAACGCAAAAACTACAAAATTTATCACATCCTTCTTGAATAGTTAAATATGAAGAAACTTTATTATTTTCATTTTTGATATTATCAAAGTAATTAAACTTTGAGACTGTATCAAATTCAGTTTCCTCAATCTTATTGTTTTTAATAAAATTTTTAAGTAAATCATTTATTTTATGATATGATTGAGGTCCTACAATAATATCAATATAAGGTTCTCTATTTAACATTTCTTGATTTTCGGCCTGGGCAACACATCCAGCTACAATCATTATTGGTTTATTTTTTTTTTTATATAATTTTTTAATTCTACCTATTTCATGATAGACTTTTTCTTTTGCTTTATCTCTAATATGACAAGTATTTAAAACATAACAATCTGTATTAGTTTGGTCTTCACTTTTTATAAAACCTAGTCTTTTGACAGAATCAAATATTCTATTTGAATCATACTCATTCATTTGACAACCAAATGTTTTGATAAATATTTTTTTTTGCATTATTTGGAATTTTTTTTGATACCGTATAATTCTAATTTATGGTCCACAAGATTATAACCATATTTTTCAGCAACTTTTTTTTGTAGTTCTTCAATGTCTTCGTCAACAAATTCAATTATTTCTCCAGTATTTACATCTATAAGATGATCATGATGTCCTTCATTAATTTGTTCATATCTTGCTTTTCCACCTTTAAAATCATGCTTGGTAACAATTCCAGCTTCTTCAAAAAGTTTCACTGTTCTATAAACAGTAGCGATACTAATCTTAGGATCAATTTTAGAAACTCTTATATAAAGCTCATTAACATCAGGGTGGTCTTGGGCCTCTGACATTATTTTTGCAATTATTTTTCTTTGATCAGTTAACTTAACACCCTTTGCTATACATTGTCTTTCAATATTTTCTGACATTATTTATATTAACTCTAATATTGTGGTTTAATCAAATTTTTTATTAACGCGCCCTTATTAAATAGATCAATAATTTCAACATAATTTTTGTTAATTATTTGATTTGAATTAAATCCATATAAATCTATTTTATTTGCAAAACTTAAAGCTTTAGCTATTGCTAATGATGCTCTAATACCTGAAAACTTTCCAGGTCCCTGATTAACGAATAAATTATCAATATTTTTTATATCTAATTGATGATTTTCTAAAAATTTTTCAATTAAAATTGTTAGTTTGTCAAAGTTTTCTCTATTGTTAATAAACTCACTAGTATATGATTTGTTATCAGCCATGATTGTAAAAAAAATTTTATCGCTTGCTGCATCAATAATTAAGTTATTCATATTTTTTAGTTATTTTTTAAATTCTAGTGTATCTGCAGATAATAACAAATATTATTCTAATGAAAAAGGGGTTGTTTCAATAATGTATCACAGATTTAATGAAACTAAATATCCATCAACTAATATTCAAATGAATATATTCGAAGAACAAGTTAATATAATTAAAAAATCGGGATATAAATTTTTAAACCCAAATAATCTTCATAAAATATACAATAAAGAAAAATTAGAAAAAACTATTTTACTAACTATCGATGATGGCTATGACTCTTTTTATCGATATGCCTGGCCATATCTTAAAAATAATCAAATACCTTTTTTAATTTTCATATCTACAGAAGCAGTTGGAAAAAAAGGTTATATGGGGTGGAAAGAAATAAAAGAAATAGAAAAATATGACTATGTTACAATAGGTAATCACTCTCACTCACATGACTATTTAGTTAATTTTAGTTATGATGAATTTAAAAAAGATATAGAAAAATCTATTAAAATATTTGAAGAAAATTTAGGTTATAATCCAAAATTTTTCTCTTATCCCTTTGGAGAATGGGATTTGGCGCAGAAAAAATTCATAAGTAAAAATTTCAATTTTGGATTTGGACAACATTCAGGAGTAATAGATTTAAACAAGGATAAGTATGAATTACCAAGGTTTCCGATTAATGAAAAATATGGAGATTTAGAGAGATTTAAATTTATAGTTGAACTTTTGCCACTCCAATACAAAAAGGTATATCCTCAAGAAAAAATAATAGACAATAATAATCCACCAGACATGGAAGTAGAATTTTTTAAAGATCAAAAAATTAATAACATAAACTGTTATTCAAATGAAGGAAATGGGTGGGATAGTTCAAAATTGAAAATAGAAAATAATATTTTAAAAATAAATTTTAGAGATAAATTTAATACAAGAAGAGGAAGGATTAACTGCTCAATGAAAGATGAAATGGGCTGGAGATGGTTTGGAATACAATTTATTGTTAAAAATATAAAAGAAAATTAAATTAAACCTTTTTCTTTTTTAGAGTTTGGTAAAATTTTTGCATCATCAAAATCTGTTAATTTATTTTGTTCTATAATTTTTTTTAAAATTTTTATATATTCGTTTCCAGTTTCTGCATATTTATCAAGATAGTTTACAAGCTCTAAGCTATTCAAATCTCCAAGAACATCTCTTTGAATTGCTCTAACTTTTCTAAATTCTCTATAACTCTTATGTGTATTTAAATTTCTTTGATAAGCTCTGACAGAAGCTTTTAAAATTTTAAATTTCATAACTTTATGATTTTCATTTTTATCTGATTTTGCAGGTTTAATACCTTCTCCAGTATAAGTCCACTGCCCGAACAATGCATTTCCCTCTTGAGCAAACCTTGATGTTCCCCAGCCTGTCTCTTTTGCTGCTTGCGCAATAGCTAATGAGACCGGAATTTCATCCATTCTTATTTTTAATGTAGGTAAATCTCTATTTACAACGCCATACTGCTTAAATTTACTTTTTAGCCAATTTTTTTCAGCTTCTGAGTTACTATTTTTATTTAATATAGAAAAAAGTGTTTTTCTTTCTAATTTTATTTTTTTATTTTCTTCTAAAATTAAAGGTAAAACTATTTGAATAAACAATTCTTTTTTTTTTCTAGTATTTTCTATTGATTTAATTTCACTTGGAAGAAGATCTATAGCTATTGGTTTAACTACCTTATTTTTTCTAATGTCTTTTAAATTATAATTTTCATCAATAAATAATTGATTGAGCGTTGATGCACTTAATCTAACTGTATCTTGTTCATTTATATCGAATTCAAAAACATCAGTAAACAAATCTTTAAAATCTACTTCGTCGTCTTCTTTAAGATTTTTATTTTTTTGGATTTCTTTACCTTCTAAGACTCTATTAAAATTTATACTTGAGTTATTTAAAACAATTTCGTTTTTATTAAATTTTTTTTTAGAAAAATCTATAATTAAAGGTGTAATATAAAAAATACCTATAAAAAAAATACCTACGATTGTAATATAAAAAAAATTTTCAAAAGTTTTAGGAATCGTTTTCTGATTTTTATAAATTTTATATCCTTTATTTTGTAAAATTTTTTTTAGTTTAAAAATATTTATTTTGGGTAACTTTTGCATAATTATGTTATAACTGATTCGTTAATATTTTCAGATAGCTATTACTTCCTTAATTTCTGGTATATAATGGCATAAAAGATTCTGTACCCCCTGCTTTAGGGTCATTGTTGAGCTTGGGCAACCAGAACAACTACCTTGAAGGTTAACGGTTACAATGCCGTCTTTAAATTCTTTAAACTTTATATCTCCACCATCTCTTGCTACTGCGGGTCTTACTTTTGTTTCCAAAATTTTAATAATTTTTTTTTCGATATCTGATAAATTTAAATCTGTAGAGCTTTTGTTTTCTTTATTTATTACAATCTCATTACCATTTGAATAATAATCATTAATAAATGAAATTATTATATGTTTTAAATCTTCCCATTCTGTTTTTTCATCTTTATTAACTGATAAAAAATCCTCTGATAAAAAAATACCAGTTACACCATTTATAGATAAAATATTTCTTATTAATTCATTATTGCTCTCATTTTTTTCGGTTATTTCAATTGGTATATCATTCGATACTTTCTTGCCTGGCAAGAACTTTAAAGAATTAGGATTTGGAGTATTCTCCGTTTGTACAAACATAATGCTTATATAGTTATTATAATAAAAAATTAAAGTATTAAAACTAAAAACCTATAATTTCTTTCATTTCTTTAACTTTTTTAGAAGTAATTTTATCAGCTTTTACAGCACCTTCTTCTAAAATTTTGTCTATAAAATTATTATCTTTTTTTAATTTATTTATTTCATCAGATATTGGAGAAATTTTCTCTACCACAAGATCAGAAAGCTTTTGCTTAAATTCAGAAAAATTTTTTCCACCAAATTCATTTATTGTATCAGACAATGTTTGATTATTTAAACTTGAATAAATTCCTAAAAGATTTTCAACCTCGGGTCTTTCATTTAATTTTTTATCATTAGAAGGTAGAACTGAATTATCAGTTTTAGCCTTTTTGATTTTATTTACTATTTCATCTTTTTTATCAGTTAAATTAATTCTGCTTAAATCTGAAGGATCTGATTTGCTCATTTTTTTTGTGCCGTCTTTCAAACTCATAATTCTTGCAAAATTTTTTTGTATTAATGGCTCTGGTGCTTTAAGAAAATCAGGAGCTTTAAAGTCTAAATTAAATTTTTGAGCAATGTCTCTGGATAATTCTAAATGTTGCTTTTGATCCTCTCCAACAGGTACATGTGTTGAGTCATATAGTAAAATGTCAGCAGCCATAAGTATTGGATATATATATAAACCAACACTTGCTTTTTCTTTATCTTTACCAGCTTTTTCTTTGAATTGTGTCATACGATTTAACCATCCCATTCTTGCAATACATCCTAAGATCCAAGAACCTTCAGAATGGGCGGGCACTAGTGATTGATTAAAAATTATACTTTTTTTATAATCTAATCCACTAGCAAGGAAAGCTGCAGTTGTTTCTCTTATGTTATTCTTTAAAAGTTTTGGATCCTGTTTTACAGTTATTGCGTGCAAATCTACAACACAATAGACGCATTCATTATCTTTTTCATTTTGTAATGAAACAAAATTTTTGATTGCTCCTAAATAATTCCCTAAATGTAAATTTCCAGTGGGTTGAACTCCAGAAAAAATTTTTTTTTTCATTTTTTTAATACTTTAATTTAATATCCGAAATTTTAAAAGCTTTAGTAAATATTGAAGTTATAATATAAATTAAAATAGTAATAATTACTAATAAAACTATAGTTAATAATTTGTAATCACTTTCATACATTAGATATTCATTAAATTTTTGAATTAATTGGTAAAAAATAAAAGAAGAGAAAGAGCTTACACATAATATATTTAAAAATTTAATTGGAAAGTTTTTATAAAAAGAAAAGTAATTATTTGAAAGTAAATAAAACAAAAGTAATAAAGTGTTAAACCAAGAAGATATGGTTGTTGCAATTGGTATTATAATAAAACCAATTTTATTAAAAAAATAAACACTTATAAAAATATTTATTAAAACTGAAAGTATTGAAAAATAAAAAGGAATTTTTGTATTGTGTCTTGCAAATAAAAAACTTGAAAAAACTTTAATTAATGCAAATGCAGGTAAACCTAATGCAAAATAAAATAACGCATGAGCCGAATTCATAACACTATTTTTATCAAATGATCCATATCCAAATAGTGCTGAAGTAATTTCTTCTGAGGCTATTAATAATGCCGCTGCTGCAGGTAAACTTAAAAATAAACAATATTCTAAAGATTTGTTTTGAATAAATTCTATTTTATTAGTATTTTTACTATCTATATATTTGGACAAACTTGGGAGTAAAACTGTACCTATTGCAATTCCAGCAATAGCTAAATTTATTTGATAAATTCTATCGGCATAATAAAGATAAGATACAGCATTTGCTTGAAAAGAAGCAATTATTGTTCCAACTAAAATATTAATCTGCGTAACACCTGAAGAAAAAATACTTGGAAATAATTTTTTAAAAAATAATTTAATTTTTTTATTATTTTTGAAATTAAAAGAAACTTTTGGAATAAAATACTTTCTAACAAAAAAAATTAAAAAAATTAATTGAATTAAACCAGCAAAAGTGACTGCATAAGATATATAATATACAAGTTTATCTGCTAAAAATTTTCCAAATAATAAAACTAATATTAAAATAATATTCAAAATAATTGGTGTTGCTGATGCTGCTGCAAATTTGTTATGTGAATTTAATATTGCCGAGAAAAAAGACGATAAACTTACAAATAACAAAAAGGGGAATGTTATTCTAGTTAAATTAATTGCAGTTTCTAATTTTTCTGAATTTTCTGTAAAGCCTGGTGCAATTAATTTCACAAACAATGGCATAAATATTTCAATAACAAAAATAATTGCAAGCAAAGATAAAAAAAGAATATTAAAAATATTATTTGCAAATAACTTTGCACTTTTATTACTTTTGTTTAATTCTGACGAATAACTAGGAATAAAAGCGGCATTGAATGTACCTTCTGAAAATAATCTTCTAAAAGTATTTGGAATTCTAAAAGCAACAAAAAAAGCATCTGCAATTGGGCCTGCTCCTAAAAATATTGCAATAAGAATATCTCTTAAATAACCTGATATTCTACTAATTAAAGTAAAGAAACTAAATGTACCGGTTGACTTAATCAGGTTCATAAATCATATTAGTCTTAAATTTGCTCCATTTGTATATCTAATTACATAGAATGAAAAAAAAAAAAATTGAACATTATTCTGATAAAGAAGCTTTAGAATTTCATAATAGTAATAAATCTGGCAAGATTGAGATAATTTCATCAAAACCGATGACTACAAAAAGAGATTTGGCATTAGCTTATTCTCCAGGTGTAGCAGCTCCAGTAAAGGAAATTGCAAAAAATCCTGAGCTTGCTTATGATTATACAACCAAAGGAAATCTTGTTGCGGTTATAAGTAATGGATCGGCTATTTTAGGGCTGGGAAACCTTGGAGCATTAGCGTCAAAACCTGTAATGGAAGGAAAGGCAGTATTATTTAAAAGATTTGCAGATATAGATTCTATTGACTTAGAAATAGATTCAAATGACCCTCATGAAATAATTACATCTATAAAAAATTTTTCAAAAAGTTTTGGAGGAATAAATTTGGAAGATATTGCTGCTCCAAACTGTTTTATAATTGAAGAAAAATTAAAAAAAATATTAGATATACCTGTATTTCATGACGACCAACATGGTACCGCAATAATTACATGTGCAGCATTAAAAAATGCAGTAGATATTGCAAAAAAAAATATTAAAAAAATTAAGATAGTTGTTAATGGAGCAGGTGCATCTGCTATGGCTTGCGCAAATCTTTTTAAACATACAGGCGTTCCCCAAAAAAATATAACAATGTTAGATAGAAAAGGGGTTATTTACAAAGGTAGAGATAATTTAAATAAGTGGAAATCAGAGCACGCAATAGAAACAAAAAATAGAACTTTAAATGATGCAATTAAAAATGCAGATGTTTTTTTAGGTTTATCTTCAGGAGGTATATTAAAAAAAGAAATGGTAAAAAAAATGGCAAAAAATCCAATCATATTTGCATGTGCAAACCCAGACCCTGAAATTACTCCTGAAGAAGTAGAAGAAATTAGGAGCGATGTTATAATCGCTACTGGTAGATCTGATTATCCAAATCAGGTTAATAATCTAATTGGTTTTCCTTATATATTTAGAGGAGCACTTGATGTCAGAGCAAAAGTAATTAACGAAGAAATGAAGGTTGCTGCTTCTAATGCAATAGCTTCATTGGCACGAGAAAGAGTGCCTGATGAAGTGGTAGCCGCAATGGGTGGTGAAAGACCATCTTATGGTAAAAACTATATTATTCCATCTACATTCGATCCAAGACTAATTAGCGTTATTCCAGTAGCAGTAGCTAGAGCAGCCATAAAAAGTGGAGTAGCAAGAAAAAAAATTGAAAATTTTGAATTGTATGTTGATCAATTAAAACAAAGGTTAGACCCATCAGTAACAATTATGCAAGGAATAAATTCGCAAATTAAAAAAACACAAAAGAGAGTAGTTTTTGCAGATGGAGAAGATGAAAATACTTTAAAGGCTGCAATTGCATTTAAAAATAGTGGTTTAGGTATCCCTATTTTAGTTGCTAAAGAAAAAGTAGTAAAGCAAAGACTAAAAGAAATTGGATATAGTGAAAATTTTAATATTAAAATTGTAAATTCAACATTAAAAAAAAACAGAGAGAAATACGTAAAACATATTTTTAAAAAATTACATAGAGATAAGGGCTTTCTAGAAAGAGACTGTGATAGAATAGTTAGGAACGATAGAGTAGTGTGGGGATCATGTATGGTGTCATGTGGTGATGCTGATGCTATGGTTACTGGCAATACAAGAAGATATGGTCAGTCTTTAAACAAAATACTTAAAGTTGTTGATTCAAGACCAGGTGAAATTATGTTTGGTCTTAACATGGTAGTAAATAAAGGAAGAACTGTATTTATTGGAGATACAACAGTACATGAATATCCATCTTCATTACAGATGGCAGAAATTGCAATATCAGCAGCAAGAGTAGTAAGACTATTTGGATTTAATCCTAAAGTTGCTTTCTTATCACATTCAACATTTGGACAACCTATCACAAGCAGAACAAAACATATTAGAGATGCAGTAGATATATTAAAACAAAAAAAAGTAGACTTTAAATTCGATGGAGATATGCAGCCAGATGTAGCCTTAAATGAAGAATATAAAGAACTTTACCCATTTTCAGAAATAGTAGGAAATGCAAATGTATTAATAATGCCTGGACAACACAGTGCAGCAATTTCTTATAAAATAATGAAAACTTTAAGTGATGCAAAGGTAATAGGACCATTGCTAATTGGTTTAGGAGAAGCAATAGAAATAGCACCATTGAGATCATCAACCTCAGATATTTTAAATCTTGCCTCAGTTGCTGCTTATTCAGCAGGTGTAATTGATTATAATAAAAAAAATTAATTTTTTTGGATCCTAAGATCTTCAAGTAAAAGAATACTAGAAATTACATCTTCAACATCCAAAATTTGTTTAGCTTCTTCTATAACTAAAGATTGCTCTTCCTTTGTTTCGGCAATTCCATAAATATAAATTTTTTTTTTATAAGTATCTATACTGTAGTTTGCTGATTTTATTTTTTTATTAAAAACTATAGCAGTTCTAAGTTGAGAAGTGATTAAAATATCTTTTGCTGATTGCTTAAAGTTAAATTTTTCCTTTATTTTTAAATCATTTTTGACTGATCTTGCTCCTTGTATCTCCCATGCTAATTTTGTAATTTTTAATTTTTCTTCTGGATCGTCAACCTTACCAGTTATAAATATTCTACCGTCTAGTACTTGTGTACTAACTGCTAAAAGATAATTTTTATTTAATAATAATAACTTTGCATCTAAATTTTTATCCATAATTCCATCATCAATTTGAGTTCCTAATGTTCTGGGATCAAGAGCTATACTGACTCCTGTGCCAAATACTCCTTTCGAAGACGCACCAACACAACCATTCAAAAAAATTAGAATTAGAAAAAAATTA
>CACDKW010000026.1 GCA_902553465.1 uncultured Pelagibacteraceae bacterium
ACATATTTTAAAAAAATTGGAGAATGATGAATATAAAATAATTGAATTACTAGAAGAAATTTTAAGAGACATTAAAAATTATGAACTAGAACTTAGAATAGAGGAGCTAGAATCGAAATTTTCAAAAGATTTGAACGAAAATACATTTAACGAAATCAGAGAATTGAAAAAATTACAAAAAATCAATTAAATCATTAAATTTTGATATAGATTTTTTCAGATTTACCATTATATAAGACTTCCAAACTTTTTATTGTGGAACGGATAATTACAAAATCATTTGCTAGACTTATGGGCCGAGGGGTTCATAGAGGTTTTATAACATACGAAGAGTTAAACAAGTCTCTTGGAAAAAGAAATTTATCAGACGAAAATCTCTCGCAGGCATTCATTCATATTTTAGACAGTAAAATTTCTTTAGTAGAAAAAAAATCTGATTACAAAATTTTAAGAAAAAAAGAATCTAGCTCAAAAGAAGAAGGAAAAACTATAGAAAAAAGTGACGACCCAATAAGAATGTACTTGAGAGAGATGGGGGGAGTTGAACTTTTATCTAGAGAAGGAGAAATTGCAATTGCAAAAAGAATAGAAGCCGGCAAAGACGTAATGCTTAATGCATTATCTCAAAGCCCTATAACTGCTCAACAATTTTTTGAATGGGATACACAACTTCAAAAAGATGAAATTTTAGTTAGAGAGATAATTGATATAGATACTAATTACACTGAAGACGAAGAGACAGGATCAGCTAACAAAGAAAAAAATTCAGAACAAAAATCTAAAGACGAAAACTCTGAAGAAACTACAGAAGTTTCTGAAGATGAATTTAACCCAACATTGGCTGCAATGGAAAGTGAAATTAAGCCAAAGATTTTAAAAACAGTTAACACTCTTACAAAAGAATATAATAAGCTAATCAAATACCAAAAAGAGAAATTAGATTGTGCTTTACATGCAAAAGCATTTTCTAATTCTAAAGAAAAAAACTATCAAAAAATTGTAGCAAATATTCTTGACAATATAAAATCTTTGCAGCTTTCTCCTTCAGTACTAGAGGAACTGGTGCAAAAACATTATATTGAAAACAAAAAAATTATTTCTCTTGAAGGGAATTTGTTGAGACTTGCTTTAGATAGTAAAATTTCAAGAGAAGAATTTATAAAGTTCTATGTAGGAAACGAAATCAATCCAAACTTAAAAGCTTTTTTGGGAACCAATGACCTTTGGAAGAAATTTTTGCAAAAAAACAAAGATGAATTTAAAAATATTAGAGAAAGATTAGTTGAAATTAGTCAAAAGCTTGGCTTGTCTGTAACAGAATTTAAAAAGTTAGTAAGTAGAATTCAGAAAGGTGAAAAAGAGTCTAGAATTGCTAAAAAAGAGATGGTTGAAGCAAATCTTAGGTTGGTAATTTCAATTGCTAAAAAATATACAAATAGAGGTTTACAGTTTTTAGATTTAATTCAAGAAGGAAATATTGGACTGATGAAAGCAGTAGATAAATTTGAATATAGGAGAGGTTATAAATTTTCAACTTATGCAACATGGTGGATTAGACAAGCAATTACAAGATCAATAGCAGACCAAGCTAGAACAATAAGAATACCAGTACATATGATCGAAACGATCAATAAAATTGTAAGGACTCAAAGATTAATATTAAGTGAATTTGGAAGAGAGGCAACACCTGAAGAGCTTTCAAAAAAACTTAGAATGCCATTAGATAAAGTAAGAAAAGTTTTGAAAATTTCAAAAGAACCTGTTTCATTAGAAAAACCAGTTGGAGATGAAGAAGATAGTAGTCTTGGCGATTTTATTGAGGACACAAAAGCCTTAGCTCCACTAGAACAAGCAATAAAATCTAATTTAAGTGAAGCAACTACAAAAATTTTGTCTACTTTAACCCCAAGGGAAGAAAGAGTTTTAAGAATGAGATTTGGTGTTGGAATGAATACTGACCATACACTTGAAGAAGTTGGTCTTCAATTTTCAGTGACTAGAGAAAGAATAAGGCAAATTGAAGCGAAAGCACTTAGAAAATTAAAGCATCCTAGTAGATCCAAACAACTTAAAAGTTTCTTAGAAAGTTAAACACTTGGGCCGTTAGCTCAATAGTAGAGTACTGCATTGACATTGCAGGGGTAGTTGGAGCGTAACCAACACGGCCCACCATATTTATGTTTACTGATAATCCAATAATTTAATGTTAAAATGTATTATTTAAAATGCTAAAAAAGAAATTACATAAAAATCATATTTTATATAAACCATACTTATATTATAACTTATTTTTTCATCATAAATGTTTTATTAAAAAATATACCTATTCTCAATCAGGAGAAGATTTGTTTATTGGTAATTATTTTAAAGGTATTAATAATGGTTTTTATATTGATATAGGATGTTTTCATCCTATTACGCATTCAAATACTGCTAAATTGTATAATAAAGGATGGAGAGGTATAAATATAGATATTAACCAAACCTCTATTGATTTATTTAACTTAATTAGAAAAAAAGATAAAAATTTTTGTGCAGCTATTTCAAATGAAAATAAGCAAGTAAATTCGTATATAGATAATAACTTTAGCCCAATTAATTCAATAAATGAAAATTTTTTTAATTATACATCGAATAAATTTTCTGATGGAAAGTCTATTAAGAGTGAAATTTATTCTTACAAATTAGTAGATTTTTTGAAGAAACAAAACATAACGTTAAATTATATAGATTTTTTAAACATTGATGTTGAAGCGCATGATTATGAGGTTTTAGAAGGAATTGATTTTAAAAAATTTGATATAAGGTTAATTTGTGTTGAAATGTTCGATGAGAACGGCGAAATAAATAAAGATAAATTTATTAGTCTTCTTAAAACTTATGGTTACAAATTATTGAGTAGTATTGGCGCAAACGGTTTTTTTGAAAAAAAATGAAGTTATTTATCATTGAAGTATTTTATTAGCAAAACTGGCAGAAAACATAATCGAAAGATCTGTTCTTGCCTTATAAATTAATCTATTGTAAAAACTGTTTAATTTATAAGGGCCTGTAGCTCAGTTGGTTAGAGCAGTACACTCATAATGTATTGGTCCCTGGTTCGAGTCCAGGCGGGCCCACCATTAGCTTCTATTCTTTTTCTACAAATTTTTTGAGATTATCAAATAAAGAGTTTATGTTTCCGTCATTACTTTGGATAATTGAGTTAAACTCTTCTTTTTGGACTTTTGCTAAACTAACACCTTCAATAACAACATCAATAATAAGCGGATTATCGGGATCTTTAGTCACAACCCTCCAATCTATTTTTACTTCAGGTTTATCTTCAGTTGCTAACAAGGTACTAGATACCATAGTATATTTGTCACTAAGTTTTTTTTGAGAATCTACACGTATTCTTGGATCAGTATATTCGGCCAATCTACTTGAGAAACTTTTTAAAAAATATTTATTGAAAATTTCTAAATATTCTACCTTCTTTTGATCTGACATATTTTTTCTATGTTTTCCAAGCGAATAAAACCCAATACCTCTTATATCAACAGTTTCTTTTGCAATTGTTTTTAATATTTCCATTTTTTCTTCTTTGGATTGTCTCTTATTTAATGCTTCTGAGGCTCTGTCAGCCGTTTCTTGAACAAAAGAATATGGGTCGATCGCAAATGAATTGTTAATATAAATAAAATTTAAAAAAATTAATAAAAAAAAAAAGAAAGATTTTTTTTTATACATCAGTTTTTAATATATTATTGTGTTTCGATTTCTTCCCAATCTGCATCGCCTTCATACAAAATCTCAATAGTTGCACTTGGTTTTGTATTTGTAATTTTTCTTTTTCTATCCTGTAAGTATAAACTTTTTGCTGCAGCATAAAAATCCATTGAGTTTTTTTCAAGATTTTCAAATGACTCAATGTTTTTTGCTCTAAAATCTACACCCGTTAAAACTTTAGTTAACATATAATCAGATTTGTCTAGATATTCATTGTTACCATGAGTAGAAATATTATAATAAGGATCTCCACCCATTACATTTATAAATGAACCAGCAGTATCTCTAATAGTTGATGGCCCTAAAACTGGTAATACCAAATAACAACCTGAACCGAATCCCCATACACCAAGTGTTTGACCATAATCTTCTCTTTCATATTCAGGAAAACCCATTTTTTGTGCTACATCAAATAGCCCTAAAATTCCTACAGTTGTATTAATAATAAATCTTCCCGTATTAACTCCTGCTGTTATAATTTGTCCCTGTAAAACATTGTTTGGTATGGTAATGAGCGAAGAAAGATTAGTAAGCACATTACTTGTTCCAGATCTTAATGGAGCAGGTAAACTCCTATATCCTTTAGCAATTGGCTCAATTAGCATGTCGTCTAAGCCTTTATTAAAAGAGAAAACTGCACGATTAATACCTTCAAAACAATCTTTAACTTGTCCATTTGTATTTTTAGACAATTCGTTTTGACCATCACTACCCGCCATAGACGAGTTGGCTATAAAAAATGATAAAATTACAACTTTCAAAATCCTGCTCATAATACAATTTTTATATGTACATCTTTATTAAAAGTAAATCTATATTTTGTGATATAATGACTTAAAATGTCCATAAAAACTTTACAAAATTACTCTCCAAATTTTTCAACCACAGCAAGAAATATAAAAAAGATAAAATACATAGTGTATCATTACACTGGAATGCGTAGCGAAACTAAGGCATTAAAAAGACTAACTGATGACAAAACAAAAGTAAGTTGCCATTATTTTATAAAAAGAAATGGTCAAATTATTTTAATGGTACCCGAGTTATATGAGGCTTGGCATGCTGGTAAATCTAGATGGAAAAAAGATATATCTTTAAATAAAAATTCTATAGGAGTTGAAATAACAAATAAAGGACACATATTTGGATATCAGAATTATACAAATAAACAGATATCTTCTTTAATTAAATTAACAAAATACTTAATTAAAAAATATAAAATAAAAAGGTCTAATATATTAGGCCATTCCGATATTGCCTATGATAGAAAACAAGACCCTGGAGAAAAATTTCCATGGAATTATTTGGCCAATAAAAAAATTGGTTTTCAGCATAAAATTAACGAAAAAAAATTAATAAAAAATAGAAAAAAAAAGATAACCAATAGAGAGTCGTTAAAATTTAATATATATCTAAATAAAATTGGATATTTCACAAAAAATTTGAATAAAAAAAATAAATTTAAATTAGTGAAAAGCTTCCAAAGAAGATTTAGGCAAAGACTAATAAATGGAATAGTAGATAGAGAATGCTTAATTATTGCGGAAAAACTAAGTAAATTATTTAATTCGTAATTTTTCTTGAAAAAAAGGAAATAATGCATATTTTGGCTCTTGCCAGATAAATGACTTATCGCTTTAATTAATTTTAAAGAGGAAAGTCCGGGCTCTACAAAGACACAGTGCCAGTTAATGGCTGGCGGGGGAAACCCCAGGGATAGTGCCACAGAAAATAAACCGCCTCATCAAGGCAAGGGTGAAAAGGTGTGGTAAGAGCACACCGGCTGAATGGTAACAAACAGCGCATGGAAAACCCCACTGAGAGCAAAACTGAGTAGAGATGACATTGTTAGAAATAACTAAAAGCTGTCTTTGGCTAGTCATCAGGGTTAGTTGCTTGAGCCTTAAAGTGATTTAAGGCCTAGAGAAATGATAGGTTTAAATGACAGAACCCGGCTTATAGTTTATCTGGCATTTCTCGACTAATAAATTTCAATCTAAAAGTTTCATATTTGTTCTTAAAATATAACATTTGTAAGAAAATATTAGGTATTGACGGTTGATAATAAAACCCATAATATCCCATAAAAACCCAAAATGGGTTAATTTATGAGCTATGTTTTTATCTACTTACGAAAACAAACTGGACAAGAAAGGAAGGGTCTCTGTGCCGGCTTCTTTTAGATCACATTTATCTAATCTAGGTTATAACGGTGTAATTTGTTATCCTTCTTTTAACAACCAGTGTATAGAAGCATGGCCACAAGATAGAATTGAAAAAATTTCTAACGCGATTGATTCATTAAATCCCTTTGAAGAGAAAAAAGATTATTTTGCAACATCAATATTATCAGAAAGTATAAATCTACAATTCGATAACGAAGGTAGAATTTTATTAACATCAAAATTATTAAAACATGCAAAAATTAAAAATAGCATGTTGTTTGTTGGTCAAGGGAAAACTTTCCAAATATGGGAACCAGCAACATTTGAAAAATTTAGGGTTACTGCAAAAAGAAAATCTAACACAAATAGAGCAAGCCTTAAATGGGAAAAACAATTTAATAACTAAGAGGGGATATATGACAATAAATTTTAAACAACCAGACATTAGAGAGTTGAGACCAAGAATACTAGTTCTTGGAGTAGGAGGAGCTGGAGGCAATGCAATAAATGGAATGATCGATCACGGGTTGCAAGGAGTTGAATTCATTGCTGTTAATACAGATGCTCAAGATCTTAAATTAAGTAAAGCTCATGGAAAAATTCAGATGGGGATAAATCTTACAAAAGGATTAGGTGCTGGAGCAAAATTAGATATAGGTCAAGCTGCAGCAGATGAATCTTTAAATGATATTGTAAATATACTGCAAGGTGCAAATATGGTTTTTATTACTGCAGGAATGGGCGGAGGAACTGGAACTGGATCTGCTCATGTAATTGCAAGAGCTGCTAAAGAATTAAATATCTTAACCGTAGGCGTTGTAACACTTCCTTTTCTTTATGAAGGTCCTTCTAGAATGAGAAGAGCTCAACAAGGTCTAGAAGAGTTAAGAAAACATGTTGATACCATTATTGTAGTTCCTAACCAAAATTTATTTAAAATTGCAAGCGAACAAACAACATTTGAAGAATCCTTCGCATTATCAAATGATGTCTTATTACATGGGGTAAAAAGTATTACAGATTTAATGGTAAGACCTGGCTTAATTAATCTTGATTTTGCAGATGTGGAAACAGTTATGAGTTCTATGGGTAAAGCCATGATGGGAACTGGAGAAGCAGAAGGCGAAGGAAGAGCAGTAAAAGCTGCAGAAGCAGCAATCCATAATCCATTAATTGACGATTACACTTTAAAAGGTGCAAAAGGTTTATTAGTTAATATTACGGGTGGAAAAGATCTTAAACTTTTTGAAGTTGATGAAGCTGTTAACAAAGTGAGGTCTGAAGTTGATCCTGAAGCAGAATTAATAATAGGTGCCATAACTGACTCTGCATTAGATGGTAAAATGAGAGTTTCTATAGTGGCCACTTCATTGGATGGACAGCAACCAGAGTCAAAATCAGTTATAAATATGGTTCATAGAATACAAAATAGAAATCCAGGCTATTCTGAACAACATAATTCTGATGCACATCAATCTTTTAATTTTTCATCTAATGTTTCAGCACCAATATCTGAAGGAGCAACGGCATTAAAACTAGAAAACGAAATACAGGAGGAAACAAATACTGAGGCTACACAAATTGGACAAACAAATAATGAAGTTTTAGGTAGTAGTTTAACTCTTGAAGATTCTGTAACTGAAGAAACTCAAATAGTTGAAGAACCAGAAGTTTCTAATGGACTAGAAAATTTTGAAATTGAAGAAGAAACACCTGAACTTTTTAACACAGGTGAGGAAGTAAATTTATCTGAAGAATCTTCAGCGTCTAAAGAAACAGATAATATAGATGAAGATGATTTAGAAATTCCGGCATTTTTAAGAAGACAAAAAAACTAATGGTCTTCAAAAAAATAAATGAATGCCACCATAAAACTTGAAAATGTAAAACATTTTCCAGTTTTGCTAAACGAAGTAATTAGCATAATTTCCCCTCTATATGGTGGCACATTTATTGATTGTACTTTTGGGCAAGGCGGTTATTCAAAAAAAATTCTAGAAAATAAAAAAAATAAAATTTTTGCAATTGATAGAGATTATGGTTCAAAGAACATAGTAAATCAATTTAAAAAAAAATATCAAAAGAGATTTAATTTTGAAAATAAAAAGTTTAGTGAAATATTAAGTTTAAGCAAAAATATAGAAAATCTAAAAGGCGCAATTTTTGATCTAGGCTATTCAACATTACAAATTAAAGATCCAGAAAAAGGTTTATCTTTTAACAGCAAAGGTAAACTGAATATGAGAATGGGATTAAATAGCTTTTCAGCAGATTATGTGGTTAACAAATTAGGTCAAAAAGAGCTTGAAAAAATATTTAAAGTATTCGGTCAAGAAAGTAAAAGTAAAATTATATCCAAAAGAATTGTATCTTTTAGAAAAAATAAAAATCTTCAAACTGAAGATTTAGTAAATATTATTAATTCTATTAAAAAGAAAAAATTTTCTAAAATTCACAATGCAACAAAAGTTTTTCAAGCACTGAGAATTGTTGTGAATAGTGAAATTAGTGAATTGATTTATGGTTTAATAAATAGTTTTAAAATTTTACCGGTGGGTGGCGTTATTGTAATTGTGACTTTTCACTCGATTGAAGATCAAATAGTGAAATTTTTTCTAAAAAATTATTCAGAGAATAAAAATGTTTCAAGATATTTACCGTCTAGAGTAGAAAAAAAAAATTTATTTAAACTAATCGATAAAAAACCCATAATACCAGATCAAGATGAGATAAGCATTAATCCTGCCTCAAGGTCAGCAAAACTTAGATATGGCATAAAATTAAATAATCATTTTGATTTTTCAGAATTTATAAAAAAATTCAACTATTTGCTGGAAGTAGAAAAATTAGCCGACTAGGTATGAAAAAAATTATTTTTTCAATTTTAATTATTATTTTAATTTTTTTTACTTCAATAATTAAAAATTCAACAAAAAAAATTGATGTTAAAATATTTGATTTAAAAGAAGATCTTAGGCTCTTAA
>CACDKW010000027.1 GCA_902553465.1 uncultured Pelagibacteraceae bacterium
TTGTTTATAAATTGAAAATTTCAATACTATTACCATTAAAGGAAAATTTTTCACCAATTTACCCTGGTGCGGTTTCTCTATTTGTAAATGATACACTAAAAATTAGTAAATATAAAAAAAATTGTATTGTTTATGGTAATACAAATTATAAGAAAAAATTTAAATTAAAATATAAAAATATTTTCATAAAAAAAACAATTTTTAAAGGTCAAAATAAATCATATGTTGAAGAATTTGCAAAATTGGAAAAAAAAACAAATTCAGATTTAATTGAATTACATAATAGACCTGTATATTTAAAATATTTGGTTAAATTATTATCAGATAAAAATTATATCTTATATTTCCATAATGATCCTTTAACCATGAATGGATCAAAGAGTATCACTGAAAGAGTATTTTTATTAAAAACTTGTTTCAAAATTATTTTTAATAGTAATTGGTCCAAGAAAAAATTTCTCGAAGGAATGAAAACTGACTACTTTAATAGTGAAAAATTAATTGTAATTAATCAATCAGCAAAAAAAAATAAAATAAATTTAAAATCAAAAAAGAAAATTATCACATTTGTTGGTAAACTTAATAAAGCAAAAGGTTACGATATATTTGGTAAAGCTATTATTAAAATTTTAAATAAATATAAAAATTGGTCATCATTTGTAATTGGTGATGAACCCAGAGACAAAATAGTTTTTAATCATTCAAGACTAAATAAGTTAGGATTTAAAAAACATAACGATGTTATAAATATTTACAAAAAATCTAGCATAGCTGTTGTATGTTCTCGATGGGAAGAACCATTTGGCAGAACAAGCTTAGAGGCAGCTGCAAATGGTTGTGCAGTAATTATTAGCAATAGGGGTGGCTTAAGTGAAACAATAACGAATGGAGTAATTTTAAAAAAGTTGGATTATTTAACTGTATACGAAGAAATAGAAAAATTAATTATCAATTCAAGCAAAAGAAAAAAATTACAGTCTTTATCATTAAAAAATTTCTTTTTAACTCATTCTTATATCACTAAATTAATTGACAATGTAAGAGATATAAAGCTTTCTATAAATAAAAAAATCTATCTGCAAAGTTCAAAAAAAACTTTACGAATATTGCATGTTACTAACTTTAACGAAAGACATAATGGAAGGTTATTTTTTAATACTGGAAGAAGAATTAACAATGGATTTATAAGACTTGGAAATAGCGTTTTAGAATTCAGTGATAGGGATATACAAAAAAATTATAAATCATATTCAGATATTTATGGATCAAGATCTTTAAATGATAAATTAAAAAAAACCTGTTATAATTTTAAACCAGATTTAATCGTTTTAGGTCATGCCGATCTTGTATCACCAGATATATTGGGTGAATTAAAAGATGAGTATCCTTTTCTCAAAATAGCTCAATGGTTTTTAGATCCATTAAATATTAATGGTCCTGATTTTAATAAAAATAAAAATAGAATTTTAGATAAATCAAAGTTTATTGATACAAACTTTATAACTACTAGTCCTGATGTGTTAAATTTTTTACCTAATGATGTAGAAAATTTTTATATTCCAAACCCAACAGATCCTTCGATAGAAACTTTAAATAATTTTAATAATAATTGCTTAAATGATGTCTTTTTTGCTCTAAGTCATGGTGTTCATAGGGGAAAGTTAAAATATAGCACAGTAGATAATAGAGAAAAATTTATAAATAAACTTCTTAGTATTTCAAAGGACATAAAGTTTGATATTTATGGAATTAATAATGTTCAACCAATATGGGCAGACCAATATTTTAAAAATATTTCAAATTCAAAAATGGGACTCAATTTAAGCAGAGGATCGCCAATAAAATATTATAGTAGTGATCGAATAAGTCAAATTACAGGTAATGGTTTAGTTACTTTAATTGATGAAAAAACTGGTTATAGGGATTTTTTTAATGATAAAGAAATGGTTTTTTATTCAAATGTTTATGATTTAAAAGAAAAAATATCTAAAATAAGTAGAGATGAAAAATTAAGAAAGTCAATTGGTAGAAACGGTAAAAAAAAATATTCTAAATTCTTTAATTCAAATTTAGTTGCTGATTTTATTATTAATAAAACTTTAGAAATAAATCCAAAGAAAAAATACTTATGGCATGATAAATAATGTTCTCTATCTTAATACCTAGTTATAACAATTTGAAATATCTCAAGCTATGCTTAGAAAGTATTGATAAAAACTCAACAAAAAATCATGAAATCATTGTTCACGTTAACGATGGTTCAGACGGTACTTTAAAATTTATAAAACAAAATAATATTAAACATACCTTTTCTAATAAAAATATTGGTCTATGCTCATCAATAAATTTAGCTGCAAATATTTCAACTTTAAAATATATACTTTATGCACATGATGACATGTACTTCTGTCCTAAATGGGATCAGTTTTTAATTAATGAGGTTGAAAAGATTGGCCACAACAATTTTTATTTGTCTGCAACTATGATTGAGCCGTATACCGGTCATATTGAATTCAATTGTGGAGATAATATAGAAAATTTTGATGAAAAAAAACTTTTATTAAATTATAAAAATTTAAGTTTTTATGATCATCAAGGTAGTCATTTTGCTCCTCACTTAGTAACAAAAGAAATTTGGGATAAAGTAGGTGGATTTAGTGAAGAGTTTAATCCTGGTATTGCATCTGATCCTGATTTTAATATGAAATTATGGCATCATGGAGTAAGAATATTTAAAGGTTTAAATAATTCTAGAGTTTATCACTTTGGTTCAGTTACAACTAGAAAAAAGGATGGATTTAAACAAAATAGGGGAGATAGGACTTTTTTAAAAAAGTGGGGTATCACGACAAAGTTTTTTAAAAAATATTATCTGAAATCTAGAACAAAATATATGGGTCCATTATCTGAACCTAATCTCACTATAAATTATTTGTTTGAATTATTATTATGTAAAGTTAGAAAATTTTTCACAATTTAATTTTGTTTAATGCATTATTTTTGAATAGATTAGCCTCATGAATATACCTTCTAACCATCTGTGTTGTTTTATGACCAGTCATTGCCATTATATTTCTTTCTTCAGCTCCTGACTCTGCTGTTGTTGTTGCAAAACCAGATCTAAGACTATGTCCGCCATATTTATTAGGATCTAATCCAGCATATGATACGTATTTCTTAATAATTAATGAAACACTTTTATCTGATATTTCAAATATTTTACCAGATTTAATTTCTATAAAATTAATCCAATCTTTTAATTTGGTTACAGGGCAAAATAATTTATTTTCGAAATAGGGAATGGCTTTAATCATACCTTCGCCTGATTGATCAGTTTTTGATCTTTTAACAAAAATTTTTACACCTTCGCTTACAAAATCAACGTCTTCAATTTCAATATTAACTAACTCCGATCTTCTAAATCCACCTGAGAATCCTAATAGTATAATTGCTTTATCTCTTAATTTTTTTTTATCACTTTGAGTTATTTCATCTATTTTATTAATTATGGCTTTTAAATTATTGATTAATAAAGGTTTTTTTGCTTTTTGATTAGATCCTTTTACTCTTTTTATGCCATGCAAATTTTCCATTATTATAGGATGTTTTGTATCTAGATAATGCCCTTTCATCTTATGAATCACACTTATAGACGCTATTCTACGCTTTAAAGTGCTAAATTTTGAGTTAGATGCTAAATGGGTTAGGTAAATTGATAAGATTTTAGGTTCTGTTGGCATTGAACTTAATCCATTTTTTCTGCAGAAAGCGGAAAAATCATTAAAATCAGCTTTGTAGGCTCTTAATGTATTTGCAGATTTAGAGTTCTTTAAGTTTTTTAAAGTTTCTAATTCAAGGCTTTTTAAATCAGTTATTAGTTCATTCATAATATTTTCCGATAACGTTTAATTATCGGAAGTTATATTATAACGCATTTTGAATGTCAACTAAATAAGTTAAACTTAATTCATGCCTAAATATATATTAATTGGTCTTATAGTAGTTATTGGAACTTTTATAATAATGAATTACTGGCCAAAATTAAAGGAACGAACCAAAAATCGTATATTAATGATTATATTTGGTGTGTTTTTCCTTAGCATTTTTGTTTTACTATTACTCTTAATGCTTTAGATTGACTTATCCCCAATATCCACAGCTGTTAAAAACTCAATAAATTCAACGATAAAGTGATACATAAAACCATTTATCTCTGATATTGTCTAAAATGAATTAAGAGGCAACTCTTAACTGGCCGATTGGGGAAAAACCGAGAGGTTCAAGCCCAGGGGGCAGAAAGTTCTGCAAAGCAGCGCTAAACATGCAGAGCGGAGGACACGGCGGTAGCGCATAAAACGACGTGTCAAAACTACTGTTCTTTGCACCGTAAAAAGTGCAAGGAAACAGGGTTTTTTTTCTATTACATGATCCTAAAAGGTACTAAATTTCAAATTAAAGTGTGGAAATACCTTATGAAAATTCCTAAAGGTAAGGTAAAAACCTATAAAGAAGTAGCAATAGGGATAAAAATGCCTAAATCTGCACGTGCTGTAGCTAATGCATGTGGTAAGAACCCTTATGCACCTAGAGTTCCTTGTCACAGGGTTATAAGATCTGATGGTAGCTTAGGAGGATTCTCAGCTCCAGGAGGCATAAAAGCTAAAAAAAAAATACTAAAAAAAGAAGGTTTTTTCCCCTAGAATCCTTTAATACCAATGTTTTTTATAAGAGTATTGATATTTCAGCTTTAAATTTATATTTCTCCCTTCAGTTGTACCAGATATGAGTATATATCAAAATTAAGCCCTTCTATGCTCGTTTAATCGCTATATTCGATATGTGCATCACTCTAAAATCTAAGCACACCAACACTTAATTTTACCATCAAAAACTAGTATTTTTCATTTAATTATCTTGATAATTTTGTTCTATTAATCTTATTATTTCTTAGTTCTCGTATAGTTTTAAATAGTTAAGCCTAAAACCCTTTATTTATAAGCTTTTTTTGCTATCCATCATATTATTTCTATTCTTTATAGTGTTTTATGTTAATTATTGTTTAGAATAACTATATTACGTTTTACTTTAAATATTATAAATTATACAATAATTACAGTTATTTATATTAATAATTTAAAGTAAGATATTAATTAATATATATTAAATATTTACTAATATTAAACTATTTATTTCTAAGTTCTCTTCTAAAAATATAGATACCTGAAGATATAATTACAAATAAACCAAGGAAAGTCCATAAATCAGGAAAGTCTTTAAAGACATAATAGCCCAATATTATATTGGTAATGATTTCAAAGTATCCAAAAGGAGCTAATTTAGAAGCATCTGCATATTTTAATGAATAGATTAAAAGAATGTGTCCAAGGCAGGCAAAAATACCCATTATAGAGAGCCATAACCATTGAATTGATGTTGGATTAACCCAAACTATTGGCACTAAGAATGATGATACGGTTGCCCCTACTATACCGGTTAACAAAAGTGTTAATAAAGGATTATCAGTTGAGTGAAGCTTTCTAGTAATAATCAAATAAACACCATAAAGACAACCAGTACCCAATGCAGCTACAGTTGCTAAATTAAATTCTATGAAACCAGGCCTTATAACTACTAAACTTCCTATAAATCCAACTATAACAGCGGTCCATCTTCTAATTCCGACTTTTTCTCCCAATAAAATAGGAGACAATGCCGTAGTAACTAACGGAGCAACAAATGCAAGTGTTAGTGCTTTAGCCATTGATATAATTGAAATTGAATAAAAAAAACAGATGTTTGCAGAAAAAAGAGTTAATCCTCTTAAAATTTGTAACTTAGGATTTTCAGAGAAAGTTAAATTTTTTCTAAAAAAAATAAACATAAAAGGAAGTGTCCAAAAAACAGTAAAAAAGTATCTGGCCCATGTAATTTGAAAAAAAGATAATTCAGCTGATAAATATTTAGCAATAGTATCCATAAAAGGCAAAATAGCCCACGCAGACAAGTTGAGAATAATTGCTCTCATTATGAGAAGTATTTTAAAGCTATGAAGACTATAATTGGTATGGTTATTAAAGACATTAAAGTTGAGACTACAATCATACTTGAGATGTTATCAACAATTTTTTTTGGTGAATACATAGATGCTATTAAATAAGTTAATATAGCGCTTGGCATTGCAGATTGAATTAACAAAACACCAGCTGCATAACCAGATAGGTTAAATATTTTGATTAAAATAAACCCTATAATTGGCCCGATTATTACTCTACCGACCGATGAAATTAAAGAACTTTTTAATGAAAATACTTTCATTTGTGTTAATGAAACACCTAAAGACATTAATATCAAAACAATCATAGCGTAACCTAATAACATTACTGTATTTAAAACAAATTTTGGCATTTCAAGATCAAAATATAAAAAAGCAACCGCTATAATCACAGCGTAAGTTGAGGGACTTTTTAAAATAATTTTAATATCGAATTTTTTACTAGCTAAAAAAATATTGGCAGTAAAGTGCAGAAGAACAACCAATGATGAGATTGCTGCAGCTACACCCATTCCTAAAGATCCGTAAGCAAATAAGCATATTGGAATACCCATATTGCCGGTATTTGGAAGAAAAAAAGGAGGTAATTCTCTAGAAATATCCTTTTTCATAAAAAATAAAAATATGACACCAGTTATTGCAAAACAAATAAGCGCTATTACAGAATATATAAAATATTCTGAAAATACATCGTAAGTAACTCCAGATGATGTAATAGCAAAAATAAATAGCGCTGGTGCACCAAAATTGGCAGAATAATTAGTAATAAAAGTAGTATCTATATCAGATTTTTGTTTACCTAAAAAATAACCTATGCCAACAATAAAAAAAACAGGAGAAAGAACCTCAAATAGCTTAATATAAATTTCCATTTAGAACAGTCTTATTCTGGTAGGAACTTTTAATATATTTCTATTAAATTTAAATGATTTTAGGCATTTATTTGCATCTGACTCGTTCGTTTTATGAGTTATGATTATTATAGATGCTTTTTTATTTTTATGGTCAGGAATTTGTATAAGTCTTTCAACAGAAATATTACTTTTTGCTAATGATTGAGTAATTTGAGATAGAACTCCTGGTTTATCATTTACTTCAAATCTAAAATATAATGAATTTGAATACATATTCAAATTATAACTAGAAACAAATTTACGTTTTTTACTTGAAACACCGAATGGAAATTTAATATTACCTCTTAAGATAGAAAGTAGATCTGACATTAATGCTGAAGAAGTGGCACCTGGTCCCGCCCCTTCACCTTGTAAAACAGTTTCACCAACAGGTTCGCCGTGTAAAATAACAGCATTCATAACACCAGAAACATTGGCAATATATGAGTCCTTTTTCACAAGACATGGATGAACTCTCTCAAAAAGTTTATTATTAATTAGCTCAGTAATACCAAGTAACTTAATTCTCAAGTTTAATTGATCAGCAATTTCTATATCTTTGGACTCTATCCTTTCTATTCCTTCCATTAAGCATTTATTTTTAGAAATATTTTTATTAAATGACAAAGATGATAATATTCTTATTTTTGCAAATGCATCATATCCATTTAAATCAAGTTTTGGGTTACCTGGTTCTGCATAGCCCAATTTTTGAGCACGATTAAGTACATTTTTAAAAGAATCTTTTGAGGATTCCATTTCTGACAAAATATAGTTGCATGTTCCATTTAATATTCCATAAACTTTTTTAATTTTGTTAGTTGCTAAACTTTCTTTGATTGTTCTTAGAATAGGAATTCCTCCAGCAACAGAAGCTTCGAATTCTAAATTAACTTTATTGATTTCAGCCAATTTTGATAAATAATCACCATGCTTTGATATTAATGCTTTATTTGGAGTAATAACGTGAATTTTATTTTTGAGAGCTGTTTCAACAAGTTTTTTAGATATACCACCAGACATCCCTATGCACTCAAAAAGTATATCTATTTTATTGTTTTTTAAAATATTTAAAGGATTTTTAAAAAAAATTTTTTTATTTATTTTAAATTTTCTTTTTTTTTTAATATTTTTTGCAGAAATTGCAGTAATATAA
>CACDKW010000028.1 GCA_902553465.1 uncultured Pelagibacteraceae bacterium
TAAAAATGCTTAAAGACGAAGATAGAATTTTTACAAATTTATATAACGATTTGGGTCCTGATATTTTATCTGCCCAAAAAAGAGGTGATTGGAATAATACTAATGAAATTATAAAAAAAGGAAAAGAATGGATAATTAATGAAATAAAATCTTCTGAGCTTAGAGGAAGAGGAGGAGCGGGTTTTCCTACAGGACTTAAATGGTCATTTGCACCCAAAGAAGTTGGTTCAAGGCCACATTATCTTGTTATTAATGCAGATGAGTCAGAACCTGGAACTTGCAAAGATAGAGATATTTTAAGATTTGAACCTCATAAATTAATAGAAGGTTGTTTATTAACTGCGTATGCAGTTAATGCAAACAAATGCTATATTTATATTAGAGGAGAATACATAAACGAAGGCATTAAACTTCAAGAGGCTATAAATGAAGCTTATGAAAAAAAATTAATTGGCTCAAATGCTTGTGACACAGGGTGGGATTTAGACATATACATCCATTACGGCGCAGGGGCTTATATATGTGGAGAAGAAACTGCTTTACTAGAGAGCCTTGAGGGTAAGAAGGGTCAACCTAGACTAAAACCACCTTTTCCAGCTTTAATAGGGTTATATGGTTGCCCAACAATTATAAATAATGTTGAAACTATTGCTGTGGTTCCAACTATATTAAGAAGAGGTGCTAAATGGTTTTCAAGTTTAGGTAAACCCAAAAATACGGGAACAAAAATTTATTGTATTTCAGGGAATGTTAACAAACCATGTAATGTTGAAGAAGAAATGGGAATTTCCTTAAAAGATTTAATTGAAAAACATGCAGGTGGAGTAATTGGAGGATGGGATAATCTTAAAGCAGTAATACCAGGTGGTTCTTCTATGCCGTTATTACCTAAAAATATTTGTGAAACTATTAAAATGGATTTTGACTCATTGGTCGAGCAAAAAAGTGGTTTAGGAACCGCTGGTATAGTAGTTATAAATAATGACCAAGACATAATTAAATGTATGGCAAGAATTGCAAGATTTTATAAACATGAAAGCTGTGGTCAATGTACTCCATGCAGAGAAGGAGCAGGATGGATGTGGAGAATGTTGGAGAGAATGGCCAAAGGAGAAGCTTCAAGAGATGAAGTTGATATGTTGATGGATGTGACCAAACAAATAGAAGGACATACCATTTGTGCTTTTGGAGAAGGATCTGCATGGCCTGTTCAAGGTTTGCTTAGACATTTTAAAAAAGAAGTAGCTAAGCGAAATAATTTTAACCCACTTGTTAATAGAAGTAAAAATATTCCATATTTAGTTGATCAGCATTTGTTGGAGAAATAATGATTAAAATAAAAGTGAATGATATAGACTTGGAAGCTGAAGAGGGCTTAACAGTACTTCAAGCATGCGAAAAAGCTGGAGCTGAAATTCCTAGATTTTGTTATCATGAAAAACTTTCTATAGCTGGTAACTGCAGAATGTGTTTGGTAGAAATAGAAAAATCACCTAAACCAGTTGCTTCCTGTGCAATGCCAATATCCGAAGGGATGAATATTAAAACTAATACAGAAAAAGTTGAAAAAGCAAGAAAAGGTGTTATGGAATTTTTATTAGCTAATCACCCTTTAGATTGCCCAGTTTGTGATCAGGGTGGTGAATGTGATTTGCAAGATCAATCAATGTTTTATGGAATAGACAAATCTAGATACAAAGAAAATAAAAGAGAAGTTCCAGATAAATATATGGGGCCGTTGATAAAAACTCAAATGACAAGGTGTATACATTGCACTAGATGCATTAGATTCGCTACTGAAGTCGCAGGTGTTCCTGAACTTGGTGCAATAGGTAGAGGTGAAGATATGCAAATCACTACATATTTAGAAAAATCTATGCAATCGGAGTTGTCAGCAAATGTTATCGATTTATGTCCAGTAGGAGCTTTAACATCAAAACCTTATGTTTTTGAAGCAAGACCATGGGAACTTAAAAAAACCGAAACAATCGATGTAATGGATGCAGTTGGATCTAGTATTAGAGTAGATACTTATGGCTGGGAGGTCAAAAGAGTTTTGCCTAGAATAAACGAGGATATCAACGAAGAATGGATATCAGACAAAACAAGATATGCTTGTGATGGAATCAAAAATCAAAGAATTGATACCGCCTATATAAAAGAAAATAAAGTCTTCAAAAAAGTATCTTGGGATGAAGCGAATAAAATAATTATAAAAAAAATTAAAGAAACTAGCTCAGAAAAAATTGCTGGATTCACAGGAGATCTTACTAATATGGAAACTTTGTATGTAATAAAAGAGTTTTTCAACAAAACTATAAAATCAAAATATTTAGAGTCTAGAATCAGCAATTCATATATAAACACAAATAGTCGAGAAAATTATATTTTTAATTCCACGATTAATGGAATTGAAAATTCAGATCTAGTTATCTTGATAGGTACAAACCCAAGATACGAAGCTACAATTTTAAATTCAAGAATAAGAAAAAGTTATTTAAAAAATAACTTTGATGTTTATTCGATTGGAGATGTTGGTGACCTAACCTATCCATATAAAATTCTTCCCAATGAAACAAAAATAATTAAAGACATAGTAGAAGGAAAACATGAACTATCTTCTAAAATTGAAAATTCGAAAAATCCTTTGGTTATTATTGGGCAATCAGCACTAAATCTAAAATCAGGGCAATATATATTTGAAGAAACAAAAAAATATCTAAAGTCAATAAATAAAATTACTGATGATTGGAATGCGTTAAATATACTATCTAAAGATGCATCTACGGTTGGTTCTTATGATTTAAATATAATCAGTTCTGCAGGTTCAGAAAATATAACTTTAGAAAAAACTCTAAATAACGAATTTGAAATTTTATTTTTATTCGGGCAAGATAATATTAAATTCAAAAAGAAAAATGAATTTATTATATATGTAGGTAGTCATGGAGATCATGGTGCTGAATATGCTGATATTATTTTACCTGGCTCAACTTATACAGAACAAGATGGTTATTTTACAAATTTAGAAGGAAAAGTTCAAAAATCATATAAAGCTTCTTATCCTCCAGGTAATGCTAAAGAAGATTGGGAAATAATTAATAATTTATCAGAATTATTAAAAAGAAAAAAACTGTTTAATAATAAAGATGAATTAATAGATAGCATGATTAATTTTATAAAATTAAATCAAGAAATTAAAAAGACCGAAAATATAAATACAAACTTTATTGATGAAAAAATTATTTTAGATAATTCTGATTACTATTTTTCTAATGTTATAGCTAGAGCTTCTAAAACAATGACTGATTGTCATAATGAAAAAATTAAACTTAAAAAAACTGGAACAGATGGATAATGATTGAATATTTAAATATTTTATTTGCTGAGGTTTACAAAATTCTTTTTTTATTAATTCCAGTTTTAGTTTCAGTAGCAATGATAGTATGGCTAGATAGAAGAGTTTGGGCTTTCGTTCAAAAAAGAAGAGGCCCTAACGTAGTTGGTCCGTTTGGTTTGTTTCAATCCTTAGCAGATGCTTTAAAATATATTTTTAAAGAGATAATAATTCCAGCAAGCGCTAACAAAATAATTTTTATTTTAGCACCAATAATAACAATGACTTTAGCTTTAATTTCATGGGCTGTTATACCATTCGGTGAAGATTTTGTTTTAGCAGACATAAATGTTGGAATTTTATATCTTTTTGCAGTTTCATCTTTAGGCGTATATGGAATAATTATGGGTGGTTGGGCATCAAATTCTAAATATCCATTTTTAGGAGCAATTAGATCTGCTGCACAAATGGTTTCATATGAAGTTTCTATAGGAGTAATAATAATAAATGTATTGTTATGCGTAGGATCATTAAACTTGACTGACATTGTATTAGCCCAGGAGAAGTTATGGTTTGTAATTCCATTGTTTCCCATGTTTGTTATTTTTTTTATATCAGCTCTTGCTGAGACTAACAGGCCACCTTTTGATTTACCTGAAGCCGAGGCAGAGTTAGTTGCAGGTTATCAAACTGAGTATTCAGGAATGATGTATGCAATGTTTTGGTTAGGTGAGTACGCAAATATATTATTAATGTGTTCATTGGGTTCAATTTTATTTCTTGGAGGTTGGCTTTCTCCAATAGATCTTTATCCTTTTTCACTTGTACCCTCTCCATTATGGTTAATATTTAAAATATTATTATTATTTATTCTTTTCTCTTTGGTTAAAGCTATTGTACCTAGATATAGATATGACCAATTAATGAAGTTGGGTTGGAAAATTTTTCTACCCCTATCATTAATATGGGTAGTTTTAACAGCAAGTTACTTATTTTATTTTAACCTTTTACCGACAAATTAATTATGAAAATATCAAGAATACTTAAAACAATTTTATTAATAGATTTTTTAAGTGGCTTATTTATTGCAATTAAAGAATCTTTTAAAACAAAAAAAACTTTAAATTACCCATTTGAAAAAGGAAAAATTAGTCCAAGATTTCGAGGTGAACATGCTTTAAGAAGATATCCCAATGGCGAAGAGAGATGTATAGCTTGTAAACTATGTGAAGCTGTTTGTCCTGCCCAGGCAATAACAATCGATTCATACGAAAGAGAGGATGGCAGTAGAAAAACCTCAAGATACGATATTGATATGCTTAAATGTATTTATTGTGGACTTTGTGAAGAGTCTTGTCCTGTAGATGCAATTGTCCAAGGGCCTAATTTTGAATTTGCAACCGAAACAAGAGAAGAGCTTTATTATAATAAACAGAAATTATTAGACAATGGTGATAGATGGGAAAGTTTATTAGCAGCAAATATTAAAGCTGACGGTCCTTACAGATAATTATGATAATTCATTCTATATTTTTTTACATTTTTTCAATAATTGCAGTTTTTTCTGCGATTATGGTAACGGTATCAAGAAATACAGTTCATTCAGTATTTTTTCTAATTTTAGATTTCATATCAATCTCATGTTTATTCATAATGATAGGAGCCGAATTTATTGGAATGATTATGCTAATAGTTTATGTAGGAGCAGTTGCTGTACTTTTTTTATTTGTTGTAATGATGTTTAATGTTTCTCAACAAAATAACGAGCAACTTAGAGAAAAAAAAAATCTTAACCATATTCCTATAGGTTTATTAATTAGTACTGTTATTTTTTTTGAATTAATAATTGTAGCTGGTGGATGGAAGTATAAACCAGAATTACTAAAATCTTTTTCATCTATAGGAATAGATTCTAATACAACAAATACTCATGAAATAGGTAATGTTTTATATACTGATTATATTCACGTATTTCAATTAAGCGGAATGATACTTTTAGTTGCTATGATTGGAGCAATTGTTTTGACCTTTAGGAAAAGAGAAGGAATTAAAAGACAAAGCTATTTTAAACAAATATCAAGGGAAAGAAATGAAGCCGTGGAACTTGTAGATGTTGAAAAAAATAAAGGAGTAAATGTAGATGCTTGATATTGGATTAGGTCATTATCTAACTCTTGGAGCAATAATTTTTACAATTGGAATTATTGGAATATTTTTAAATAGAAAAAATATTATAGTAATTTTAATGAGTATTGAACTTATACTTCTTGCGGTTAACATTAACTTAGTTTCTTTTTCAATTTATCTTAATGATATTACTGGACAAATATTTACGTTATTTATTTTAACCGTTGCAGCAGCTGAAGCCGCAATAGGATTAGCTATAATTGTAATCTATTATAGAAACTCTGGAACAATTAGAGTTCAAGAAATTAATAAATTAAAAGGGTAAAATGGATTTTGAATATTTAATTATTTTTTTACCATTATTAGGATCAATTATTTCAGGTTTTTTTGGTAATATTTTAGGGTCAAGAAATTCAGAAATTATAACAAGCTTATTTGTTTCAATTTCTGCTATTTTTTCTTTTTTGATTTTTTATAAAGTTCTAAATGAAAATTATACAAACAACTTAATTATTTTTAGTTGGATAAATTCTGGGACATTAAATGTTAATTGGTCTATTAATATTGATGCTTTATCCGCCGTGATGTTGATCGTTGTAACATTGGTTTCATCTTTAGTTCATGTTTATTCAATAGGATATATGTCAAATGACCCACACAAGCAAAGATTTATGGCTTATTTATCATTATTCACTTTTTCAATGTTAATGCTTGTTACATCTGATAATTTTTTACAATTGTTTTTTGGTTGGGAAGGTGTTGGTTTATGTTCTTATTTTCTAATAGGTTTTTGGTTCAAAAAAGAAACTGCTAACGCTGCTGCTATTAAAGCATTTGTTGTGAATAGAGTAGGTGACTTTGGCTTTGCCCTTGGAATTTTTTTAATATTTTATTTATTTGGAACAGTTAATTATACCGAGGTATTCGAATTAATACCTAGTTTTTTAGAAAAAGATTTATCATTTTTAGGAATAAATGTTAATGCAATTAATTTAATTTGTATTCTTTTGTTTATTGGAGCAATGGGAAAATCTGCTCAAATATTCTTACATACATGGTTGCCTGATGCTATGGAAGGACCCACACCTGTATCTGCATTAATTCATGCAGCAACAATGGTTACAGCTGGTGTATTTTTAGTTGTTAGATGTTCACCGATTTATGAATACTCACCACTTGCTTTAAACATTATTACACTAGTCGGCTTGTCCACAGCTTTTTTTGCAGCAACAATTGCTTTAGTTCAAACTGATATAAAAAAAATAATAGCTTATTCTACGTGTAGTCAATTAGGTTATATGTTTTTTGCAGCTGGCGTAGGAGCTTATAATGTTGCAATGTTTCACCTATTCACTCATGCATTTTTTAAAGCCTTATTGTTTTTAGGTTCAGGTTCAGTAATCCATTCATTTAAAGACGAACAAAATATTAATTCCATGGGAGGTGTTTGGAGAAAACTACCATATACATGGTTATTAATGATTATTGGAACTCTTGCTTTAACTGGTTTTCCATTTCTCTCTGGCTTTTATTCAAAGGACGCAATTATTGAATTTGCATATTTAAGAGGCAATTCCATGGGATATTTTGCAGCTATGATAGGAATTATTACAGCTTTTCTTACAGCAATTTATTCTTGGAGATTAATTTTTAAAACTTTTCATGGCAGTTATAATAATAAAAACCTCAGCATATCTAATATGCATGAGTCACCAATGGTTATGATAATTCCATTGATAATTTTAGCAATTGGTTCAGTTTTTTCAGGCTTTTTATTTAAGGATTTATTTATTGGAGCGGAATCAGCTGCTAATTTTTGGAAAAATTCAATTATGTTTTTAGAGCCCTTAAGCAATGATCATCCGCCAATATGGTTTATATATTTAACTCCGATTTTGGTGATTATATCCATACCAACAGCATATTATTTATTTATTAAAAACAAAAATATTACGAACGATATCGTTAATGGCAATTTACCTTTATACAATTTTTTAAAAAATAAATGGTATTTTGATGAATTATACGATTATCTGTTCGTTAATCCTTCAAAAAAAATAGGTTTATTTTTTTGGAAAAAAATTGATTTAAGATTTATTGATCGATTTGGTCCAGATGGTATTTCCAATTTAATAAAAAAAGTTTCTATATTTGCAGTAAAATTTCAAAATGGATTTATTTACCATTATGCGTTTGTTATGCTTTT
>CACDKW010000029.1 GCA_902553465.1 uncultured Pelagibacteraceae bacterium
TTTCATTAAATTTTAATTATTTCCCATATAATTTCTTGATTTTCATTTAGAGTATTTCCTGAAATGAAAATATTTTGATTTTCAACAAAAGAGTTTTTTTTACCTAAATATAAACCAGTTTCAACATCAATTTTATGACCCTTGCAAGAAAATTTCCAGCCAGAATTTTCTAATTCAATAAGAATAGATTTTTCATCTTGAGTTTTCGTTATTTTAACACCAGGTTCAAAATGAAAACGTATTTCAAAATTTGAGCTTTTAAATTTTTTTTTTTTTAATAGTTTGTCTGTTCCTAAAAATTTATATTTATCAAAAAAATACTCAATTTTTCTTTCATGAGTTACACCATATTTTTTTACATAACCATCATGAGACCCTGTGATGCTCCAATAATTTTTTTCTGAAACTATAAATTTTTTTGATACTTTTAAATCTTGGTTAACTTTTAGTATGCCATCTGTGTCTTTTTTTAATTTGCAAGAGGATCTGCTATCTAAAATAAGAGTAGAATGTGTGGCTGTAGATTTTGATATTGAATTAAGTTGGTGTTTATAATTTTGAAAATAACCACAATTGGTGACTAATTTGTTATTATTAAAAAAAATCTCAAAAGATAATGCCCCTGATTGATAATCTTTGCTGAACTTTTTTTCAGGAGACGGTCCTAGATCAATCGAAAGAATTATATTTTTATTTTTTAAAATAACATAACCACCATGTTCATTACTTTCATTTTTAAATTTATAATTATGAAATTTTAAGTATTTATCAAAGTCATAATTTTTGTTTATATGATTTCCGTTAAATAATAAATTTTGATTAGTATTTTGCCATATAAAATTATAACTTTGACCTAAACAAAATATTATCTCATTTAAATAATCTGGTATTTCATTATGAGATTCTTTAAGCCATTCTCGAATTAAAATGAAATATTTTAAATAAAATACAAGTTGTCTTAAACTTCTTGATTTGGGGAATCCTTGATTATCAAAAGAGAAATTAATTATTTTTTTTAATAAATTTAGACCATAGTTTAAATTTTTTTCATCTTTATATGAAAGTCCAGTTAATATAATTGCTGCACATCCAATCATTTTGTCGTCAACCGATGCTGATCTAGTTATTTCATTAATTAAATGATTTACTTGCTTTTTAATATTGTTGTTAAATTTTATTTTATAAGATTGATCACTATCTTCATAACTTAACCTTGAATTTGAAATCCAAGATATTATTCTTTTTGATAGAGTATCTATTTGCCAATTTTTTGAATTGTATTTTTGATTTGTTTCTATCCAATTTAAAATAATTGATTGGGTAATTTTTTTTGAAGATTTTAAATCTATTGTGAATAACCAAAAAAAATTATGAAGTTTTTTATAATCTTTTTCATTGATTTCTTTATTTGTCCAAATTGAATTTAAATAAAAATTTTCAATATTATTTTTCTTTTTTTCATATTTAATTAAACAATCCAAAAGGTTCGGACTCGGTTTGTATTCAATAAATTTATCATCAATTTTTGATATTCTTTTATTATATATTTTTGAACTTAAATAAACTTTTCTTATCTGTTCCGTAGAATAATTTAAAAATTCAATAATAAAATTTAATGAATTCTTCAAAATCATTTATTTATACTAATTTTAGAAAATCAATATTTTTTTTAATATTACCATTATTTTCTTTAAAAATAGTTGTTCCCGAAACAAGTATATTTGCACCAGCTTGTATTACAATTTTATTATTTTCAAAATTAATTCCACCGTCTACCTCAATATCTAAATTAAGTTTTCTTTCTTCTTTTAATTTTTTTAAACTTTTAATTTTTTCTATTACTTCTGGCATGAATTTTTGACCACCAAAACCAGGGAAAACACTCATTATTAAAACAAGGTCTATTTTGTCTAATACTTTATCAATAATATCTAATTTTGTATTAGGATTTAAGGAAACTCCAACTTTTTTATTTAATTTTTTAATAAGATTAATTGAATCTATTAAATTGTCTGTTGCCTCTGGATGTATTGTAATTATATCTGCCCCAGCTTTTGAATAATCTTCAATATATTTGTGCACTGGGGATATCATCAAATGCACATCAAAAGGTAGTTTGGTAGAATTACGTAAATTTTTGATTACAGGTGGACCAATTGTTAGATTTGGAACAAAATGACCATCCATAACATCAACATGAATCATATCCGCTCCACCTTCTTCAAGTCTTTTAATTTCATTTCCTAATTGACTGAAATCAGCCGACAGAATTGATGGTGAAATTTGTATTTTTTTCATTGATAGCTAGATTTACTAGTATCAATTTTTAAAATTTAATTGAATTAAAAAATTGGTAAATTTGTCTCGAAATTTCGCTTTCTAAAGGAAAAGATAACATACCCATTACAGAATAACCCAAAATCCATGGCATTAAGTAAAATCTTATCATAAAGAAAAACCAAGCTACATATAAAGGTACTAACGGATGGATTATGAATGAAGGGGTTATGGGCTTAAACATATAAATTAATGGATTAGTAAATTTAACAAATACCTTCATAAAAAAGAATTCAGAGTCTTCTTTTTGAAAAATATTCATTGCAACTCTTCCAATCAAAGTCCACATGATTATTCCAAGAATATAATCGATTATATAGACTAAAGGATGAAAGTTAGCAGACATATTGAAATTTATATTTGAAAAAATGTGAAATTAAAAGGGGCGAAATTAATCGCCCCTTAAAAAGATTATTTAGTGTTGTTTGCCAAGGATCGATTTACCAGCTGGTACTCGAACCTCATCAACCATTTTTTGTGTAGCAGCATCAGGTGCTGAAGTAATTAAACTTACCACAACCATAGATACTAAGCTGACAGCTGAACCAAAGATACCAAACGTTAACTGTGTAATACCTAAGAATCCACTTCCACCATTTCTTACCCAAATTAGGTAAGCAGTACCAGAAATTAGACCTAAAGCCATACCAGCTATAGCACCTTCTCTGTTAGCTCTCTTCCACCATACACCAAGTACAAGTGGGAAGAACAATCCAGACATCGCAAAGTCAAAAGCCCATATTACTGAACCTAAGATACCTTGGATCTCCATTGCTGCAATAGTTGCTCCAGCAAAACCAATTACTACAAGTAATACCCTTGCAACAACTAGTCTTTTTGCAGTTTCTGCTTTTGGATCAATGATCTTGTAGTACAAGTCATGAGACAAAGCATTTGCAATTGCTAGAATTAAACCATCAGCTGTTGACATGGCAGCAGCCATACCTCCAGCAGCAACTAGACCTGAGATTACATATGGTAATCCAGCTATTTCTGGAGTTGCTAACACAACGGCTTTACCACCCATGAAAAACTCATTTAATTCAAGAGTTCCATTTCCGTTAAAGTCGCTTACAAACATTAAGTTTGCTTGGTTCCAGTTTTGATACCAATCTATTGATTGAACTTCACTTATCGATTTACCGATAATTCCAGTCGCTAAGTTAGGATCTATCAATGACAATTTAGATAGTGTCGCTAACATTGGAGCAGAAGAATAAAGTAGGAAGATAAAGAATAAAGACCAACCTACTGATTTTCTAGCTGCTTTTACACTTGGAGTAGTGAAATATCTCATCATTACGTGAGGCAATGAAGCTGTTCCCATCATCATCGCTAGTGCTAATGAAATAAATGCCCAAGGTGTAGCGTTAACCGCTGAGTGAGCTTTAGTTATACCTGCTAAACCTTTTGGTACAGTTGCTAAATCAGCTGCAGTGTTTTTTACTGTCCCTAAACCAAATTGGCTTTCAAGATCAGCAATTCTTGCAACTTCATCAGCTAACATAAAGTGTGGGAAGAAACCCGCACCCATTTTGTTACTGATCCAAAATACTGGAAGCAAGTAAGCTATTATCAATACGATATATTGTGCAACCTGTGTCCAAGTTACCCCTCTCATACCACCTAACATTGAACATAGTAATATACTTACTAATCCAACATAAACTGCGTATTGGAATGGAATATCTAGAGCAACAGATGCAATAGTACCTGTAGCGTTAATTTGTGCAGTCACATAAGTAAATGAAGCAACAGTTAAAACTATTACCGCAAGTAACCTAGCTAAATTACCACCGTATCTTGTACCAATGAAATCTGGAACTGTATAACAGCCAAATTTTCTTAGGTATGGTGCTAATAAAGATGCAACTAATACGTATCCACCAGTCCAACCTACAAGTAGTGCCATATAACCATAACCTTTAAAGTAAATACCACCTGCCATTGCAACGAAAGATGCACCAGACATCCAGTCTGCTGCAGTCGCCATTCCATTGAACACGGTTGGTACTTGTCTTCCAGCTACGTAATAAGCATCAGCTTGTGCTGTACGTGAAAGATAACCAATTATTGCGTAGATGGCTACTGTGAAGGCAACGAAACAAATACCAATTGTTTTTGCTGTCATACCCATCTGTTCGCATATTGCCATAATGATTATGAAAGCTAAAAATCCACCTGTGTAGATTCCATAAACTCTAGGCAAATTGTCTATAAAATTACCTTTAATCATTAATCATCTCCTTTTTCACTGAAGCCGAACTCTTCATCTATTTTTTCTTGTCTATTTGCAAACCAGAAAATTAAGATTACAAAAATTCCAAGAGACCCCTGACAAGTAAACCAATAAGTCAGTGGATAACCGAAGGGTCCACCAACGGACTCCATTTCAGCGCCAAAAAGAAAGATGCCAATTGAGAATACAAACCAAATTGCCAATGTAATCATCAGCAATCCTCTGGTTTTTTCCCAGTGTTGTGCTTGTTTAGACATATTTATATCCCTCTCTCTTATTTTAATTTAGTTATAACTGGTAAAAACATAAACTAAATGACATCGATTTAAAGGGTTAAAATTGTTAATATTATTGTACTTTTTGAGGTATAAATTAATTAAATACCTATTTTTATGGCAAAATATAAATTAACCTGGAAAGATCTTTCTTGGAGAGATTTTAAGATCTACTTCTTTGCGCTTTTTAAAGCTTTCATACCAAAAACAAAAATAAGAAACTTGGATGAATTAGAAAATTTTATACAATCCAAATCAGCATGGGTAACTCAAGTAACGCTTTATAGTTATTTAAAAACTAGAATGGGAACAAGATATGTTCTTCATTTTGAAAATGATAAATTTATGGCATCAGTTAATTTAGCCAAGTGGAACATGTATGCTGTTGCTCTTCAAGATCTGACATTTTTTTCATTTTCTTATTTAAAAACTAATTTGAATTATCAGGATATTGATAAAGCTAAAGAAGTTTTTTTAAAAATTTTAGATGATGAAACTATAAATAAAATGCCACTAGATATTATTGAAGAAGCAAAAAAAAATTTTAACGAAAGATTACAAAATATTAATTGGAATACTTATTATAATAATCTTCCCTTCAATTCTAGTGCATTATCATTATATAAATGGGCACCTATAGCAGAAGAATTAAAACAACTTGATCGTAAGATTGTTTTAAATTCAGTTATTTTAAAATGGGATATTATAAAAAAAGAATTTGAAGAGAGAATAAAGTTCTAAATATTTTTTCTGTTATCAACTAGACTTTTAACAACACTTGGATCGGCTAAAGTTGTTGTATCTCCAAGTTGTTCATGTTCATTAGCAGCTATCTTTCTTAAAATTCTTCTCATTATTTTTCCAGATCTTGTTTTTGGTAGTCCCGGTGCAAACTGAATAAAATCTGGAGTAGCAATTACTCCAATTTGCTTCCTTACCCATAATTTTAATTCTCTTTCTAAATCTCCATTAGGTTCTTCTCCTACATTTAAAGTTACATAGCAATATAATCCATTTCCTTTTATATCATGAGGACATCCAACTACTGCGGCCTCTGCGACTTTTGGATGTGCTACAAATGCACTTTCTACTTCTGCAGTTCCTAAATTATGTCCTGATACAATAATAACATCATCAACTCTTCCAGTTATCCAATAATATCCATCTTTATCTCTTCTACACCCATCTCCAGTAAAATATTTTCCATCAAACTGTGAAAAGTATGTTTCTATAAATCTATTATGGTCTCCATATACTGACCTCATTTGACCTGGCCAAGATTGGGCTATACATAATCTTCCTTGTGCTTCTCCTTTTAGAACCTTGCCATCTTTATCAACTATTTCTGGTTTAATTCCATAAAATGGTTTTGTTGCAGATCCAGGTTTTAAGTCTATAGCTCCTGTTTGAGGGCTAATTAATATTCCGCCTGTTTCCGTTTGCCACCAAGTATCTACAATAGGACATCTAGAATCTCCCACTGTCTTAAAATACCATTGCCATGCTTCAGGATTTATTGGTTCACCAACAGTTCCAAGTAGTTTTAGAGTTTTTCTTGATGTTTTTTTTACAGGACCATCTCCTTCTCTCATCATTGCTCTTATTGCAGTTGGAGCAGTATAAAAAATATTTACCTTATACTTATCTACTATTTGCCACCATCTAGACCAGTCTGGATAATTAGGAATACCTTCAGACATAATTGTTGTTGCTCCATTTGAAAGAGGTCCATAAATTATGTAACTGTGACCTGTTACCCAACCAATATCAGCAGTGCACCAATATATATCTTTTGGTTTATAATTAAAAATATACTGATGGGTCATTGAGGCATAAACCATATAACCCCCAGTCGTATGTAAAACTCCTTTAGGTTTTCCTGTGGAACCAGATGTATATAAAATAAATAATGGATCTTCCGCATTCATTTCTTCTGGCTCACAATTCTTAGAAGCTTTTTTAGTTATATCGTGATACCAAACATCTCTACTTTCATCCCAATTAATTCTGTTTCCAGTTCGTTTTACTACAACACATTTTTTAACATTTGGACAATTCAAAAGAGCTTCATCAACTGTTGATTTTAAATGTATAATTTTTCCTCCCCTAACACCTTCATCAGCGGTAATAACATAATCAGATTTACAATCATTAATCCTTCCAGTTATACTGTCTGCTGAAAAACCACCAAATATAATTGAATGAACTGCTCCTATTCTTGCGCACGCTAGCATTGTATATGCTAATTCAGGAATCATTGTTAAATAAATTGTAACTCTGTCTCCTTTTTTTACTCCTATTTCTTTCAATCCATTTGCTGCTTTTGAAACTTCTTGATGTAATTGTTTATAGCTAATTTTTTTCTGAACTTTTGGATCGTCACCAACCCATATTATTGCGGTTTTGTCTTTATTTTTCTTTAAGTGACGATCGATACAGTTAACCGAAGCATTTAAAGTTCCATCATAAAACCATTTAATATGAACATCACTCTTACTGTATTTATAATCTTTGATTTTTGTATATGGTTTGATCCAGGTA
>CACDKW010000030.1 GCA_902553465.1 uncultured Pelagibacteraceae bacterium
TTTTCTTTATTTCTTATTTGCGATTTTTCATCTTGTTGACTTACAACTATACCTGTTGGTAAATGAGTAATTCTTACAGCTGAGTCAGTTGTGTTAACACTTTGTCCCCCTGGACCACTACTTCTAAAAACATCAATTCTTAAATCTTTTTCTTCGATCTTTACATCAACTTCTTCTGCCTCTGGCAATACCGCAACTGTCGCCGCTGATGTATGAACTCTACCTTGGGTTTCTGTATCTGGTACTCTTTGTACTCGGTGGACTCCACTTTCGTATTTTAATAAAGAATATATATTTTTGCCCTTTATATTTGCTATCACTTCTTTTAAACCGCCCGCTTCACTTTTTGAAATACTAATTATTTCTAAAATCCATTTTTTTTTATGAGAAATTTTTTCATACATTTTAAATAAATCTGATGCAAATAAGCTTGCCTCCAAACCTCCAGTTCCAGCTCTTATTTCAATTATTGCATTTTTTGAATCTGCATCATCTTTGGGCAATAAAAATAACTTAATTTTTTTTTCATATAATTCATTATTTATAATTAGATCATCAAGTTCTTTTTTAGCCATATCTTTTATTTCTTTGTCACTTTCGCTGTCATCAATTATTTTTTCTAAATCTTTTTTATTTTTTTCAAAACTTAAATATTTCTTTGCATCATCTATTATTTCATTAAGGTCTGAGTATTCTTTTGATTTTAAAGCAAATTTTTTTTTATCTATATTCCCTGAAGATAATTCTGTCTCGAGGCTTTTGTGTCTCAAAATTAATTCTTCAACTTTTTTTGCTGGAACCATTATTTTTTTTTTTCAATTTCCTGAGCTTTTTGTTCAACTAACTGAACTACCTTTGAAATAATATTACGATTATCTAATTTTTCAGTTTGAAGCCCTTTTAAATAAAGCATGCTACTATCTTTTCCACCACCAGTTATTCCAATATCTGTTTGGGATGCTTCGCCGGGTCCATTAACAACACAGCCTATTATAGATAGAGTTAAAGGTGTTTTAATATGAGATAGCTTTTCCTCTAAAATTTTAACCGTCTCAACAACTTCAAATCCTTGTCTGGCACATGAAGGGCAAGATATTATCTTAACACCTCTATCTCTTAAATTTAATGATTTTAAAATTTCGTTTCCTACTTTAATTTCTTCAACAGGATCGTCTGATAGAGAAACTCTAATAGTGTCTCCAATACCATCTAATAGTAGATTTCCTAAACCAATAGAAGATTTTATACTTCCAGGAATAAAGCTTCCTGCCTCTGTAATTCCTAAGTGAAGTGGATAATCAGTAACCTTTGAAAGTTCTCTATATGCTTTTATAGATAAAAATACATCTGAAGATTTAACACTTATTTTAAAATTAAAAAAATCTAAGTCTTCCAAAATTTTTATATTTCTAATTGCACTTTCTACAAGGGCTTCAGGACAAGGTTCTTTAAATTTTTCTAAAATGTCTTTTTCTAATGAACCAGAATTTACACCGATTCTTATTGAACAATTATTATTTTTTGCAGCAGATATAACCTGGGAAATTTTATTTATATCTCCTATGTTACCAGGATTAATTCTTAAACAGTCTGACCCGTTCTCTGCTGCCTCTATCGCTCTTTTAAAATGAAAATGAATATCTGCAACTATAGGTATAGGAGAATGTTTTGTTATTTCTTTTAGAGCATGAGTAGATTCTTCATCGGGGCATGAAACTCTAACAATATCACCTCCAACTTCAGCTATCTTACCAATTTGATTTAAAGTTTCTTTTGTATTTCTTGTTAAAGTATTTGTCATAGATTGAACTGAAATTGCATTATTGCCTCCAATTTTAACTTTTCCTACTTTAATAACTTTGGTGACTCTTCTTTTTATATCCCTGAAAGGTCTTATGCTCATTTTTGATTTATTTTTCTAAATTAAATTCTTTATGCAAAACTTTTATAGCATTATTTAAATCTTTTCTATTTACTAAAACAGATATTTTTATTTCAGATGTTGAAATTACAATGATATTTATATTTTTTTTTGCTAGTGCATTGAACATTCTGTAGGTTACCCCAGGAGTTGTAATCATTCCAACTCCAACTATTGAAACTTTTGAAACTTTGTTATCTACAATTAACTTTCTAAAATTAATTTTTTTGTTTTTTTTTAGTAATTTTTGAGTTTTAAATAAATCTTCATTTTTTATAGTAAATGTTAAATCTGTTTCTTTGCCATTTGATGAAATATTTTGCACTACCATATCAACATTTATAGAATTTTTATAAATTGGTTCAAATATAGAAGCTGCAATCCCAGGTTTATCTTTGATACCAATTAACGTAACTTTGGCATCATTTCTTGTAAATGATACTCCTCTAATAATTTTATCACTTAAGATATTTTTTCTCTTAGTTATTAAAGTTCCAGATAATTTCTTAAATGATGATTTAACGTTAATATCAATTTTATTTAATCTTGCATCTTGAATTGAGTGAGGCTGCATAACTTTAGAACCTAATGAAGCCATTTCAAGCATTTCATCATAAGAAATAACTTTAATTTTTTTTGCTTTTTTAATTGAATTAGGATCTGTTGTATAGACTCCATCAACATCTGTATAAATTATACATTTTTCAGCTTTAAAAAATCTTGCCAACATAATAGCGCTAGCGTCTGTACCACCTCTGCCAATTGTAGTTATTCTTGATTGCGAGTTTATTCCCTGAAATCCTGCTACTATAGGAGTGCCACCTGATTTTAAATATTTAATTATATTTTTTTTATATATACTTTTAATTCTAGATGCAGAGTAATTGCCTGTTGTTAATATTGGTATTTGCCACCCTAACCATGACCTTGATTTGTAACCTAGATGGTTTAATCTTCCAGCTATTAAAGAACATGACATTTGCTCTCCAGATGAAACTAAAACATCATACTCTTCTGCTAAAAAATCATTAGAAATTTCTTTTGATTTTCTTACCAGCTCATTTGTCACACCACTCATCGCAGAAGTAGCTACAATAACTCTGTAATTTTTTTTAATATAAGAAATAATTATTTTTGAAACTTTTTTTATTCTATTAGTAGAACCAACAGAGGTTCCTCCAAATTTAAGTACTACAATTTTCATTGATCAATTTTTTAATTTAAATAAATTATGTTGATAAAATACATCTTAATTGTAATGTCAACCATCAATCACATATGAATACTATAAATAAAAAAGAAATCGAAAAATTTTCAAAAATAGCCGATGAATGGTGGGATGTAGAAGGAAAGTTCAAGCCTTTGCATAAATTTAATCCTTTAAGAATAAAATATATTAAGAAAAAAGTAATGCATCACTTCAATATAAATTCAAAATCTAAGCCATTACAAAATATTGAGTTTTTAGATATAGGATGTGGTGGTGGGCTATTATCAGAGCCTATGTGTAGATTGGGTGCTAAAGTTACTGGAATAGATGCATCTCAAAAAAATATCGACGTAGCATCTTATCACTCAAAAAAAAATAAATTGAACATTAACTATTTATGTTCTTCTCCAGAAAATATTAAATTAAAAAAAAAGTTTGATGTAATTTTAAATATGGAAGTTGTAGAGCATGTAGAGGATTTAAATCTTTTTTTAAAAAAAAGTTCTCTAATGCTTAAAAAAAATGGATTAATGTTTATTTCAACTTTAAATAAAACACTTAAATCTTATGTTTTTGCAATAATTGGTGCGGAATATGTTTTAAAGTGGCTTCCAGTTGGAACACATGATTGGAATAAATTTGTAAAACCAGAAGATTTAGTAAATATTACTAAAAATAATAATTTAGAATTAATAAAAATTGATGGAGTTTTTTTTAATTTATTAAAAAATGAATGGGTGATTTCTAAAGATCAATCTGTAAATTATATATCTCAATTCAAAAAAATTTAATTTTCTTTATCATTTACCCAAGGTACAATTTCTGTATCGATTCCTTCTTCTGATAGTTCTTCAACTTCTTTCTTAGATGCATTTCCATAAATTCCTTTATCTCTTTTTTTATTATTATAATGAATTGATCTGGCTTCGTATGCAAAATTATTTCCAACGTAATCAAAATTATTTTCAATAAATTTTTGATACTTTTTTAGTTTGTTTTTAATTTCTATATGTTTTTTTGAATTTAAATTATTAATTTTTTTTTTATTATTAATAATGGATGGTGCCATTAAAGATTTTTTAATGTTATAAGAATTGCATTTTGGACAATTTAAAAGTTTAGACTTTTTTAATTTTTCATATTCTTTTGATGAAGCGAACCAACTATCGAAATCCTTTGAGCATTTTTTACAAAATAATCTAAATTTAATCATGTTTATTATATAAATATTTAATATTTAATTACAATAAGCCTAGGTCCTATAATCTGAATTTATTTCAACATATTTTTTTGTTAAATCCATAGTGTAAGATGTAAAATCTTTTTTTCCTAAATTTAAATTTATTATTAAATCTATTTTTTCACCCTTCATATAATCTGCTGCTTCGTATTCATTATATGATGGCAAAAGCTTTCCATTCTCAATAATTGAAATATGACCCAATTTAATTGATATTTTGTTGGGTTTTAAATTTACATCAGCTTTTCCAATTGCCATAATTATTCTTCCCCAATTAGGGTCTTCGCCTGCGATAGCTGTTTTAACTAAGGGAGAGTTAGCAATAGAAAAACTTACTTTTTTTGCATCTTGCTCTGTTTTGCAATTTTTTACCTTAACTGTAATAAATTTTGATGCACCTTCGCCGTCAGCCGCTACCCTTTTTGCAAGATTTAAAAGAACGTTAAATAATGCAGAGTTAAAAGATTTTAATTTTTTATCTTTTATACTGCTAATATTTGAGTTTGAAGCTTCACCAGTTGCAAAAATAGAAACCATATCATTAGTACTGGTGTCTCCATCACAAGAAATAGCATTAAATGTTTTTTGTATATTCTGCTTTAGTAGTTGTTTTAATATAGTTGAAGATATATTCGCATCTGTGAATATAAATCCTAATGTAGTTGCCATATTAGGAAAAATCATACCTGATCCTTTTGCAATACCATAAATTCTTATTAACTTATTTCCTATATAACATTCCTCCATAGCAAGTTTTGGTTTTAGATCGGTTGTCAAAATACCCATAGCAGCCTTAACCCAAATATATTTATTTTGAGTATATTTTATATTTTCCATTAAATCTGGAACGCTGTTTTTTATTTTTTCAGTTGGAAAAGGTTCTCCTATAGTTCCTGTGCATGCAAATAAAATTTCATTGGGTAAAATTTTTTCAGGTTTTTCTTCATCAATTTTTTGTTTTTCTGTTAACATTTGTGATAAACTTTCAGCTAATATTTTTAATCCTTTAAATCCAGTTTTACCAGTAAACGCATTTGCATTTCTTGTATTTATTAACAAAGCTTTAATTCTTTTTTTATTAATTTTTAAATTCCATTTTATATTTTCTGAAATTAATTTAGATTGTGTATAAACCGAAGCGTGATTAGCTCCATTTCTAAAATAAAACATAACAACATCATCTCTTTTTTTTGAATATAAATTTGCACTTATTGAAGATATTGATAAACCATCGATATGTTCCAGATCTTGAAAATCACCTATTTTTGAGTTTTTACTTATTGAATTTAATATATTGTTTAGATTAATTGTCATACTATTTAAAAATTTGATTTAGTTACTATATTAAACCTTAAATTTAAATTATAAAATAATATACTTATTAAATGCTCAATCCACTAAATTTTTTATCAAAAATTATCAAGTCTTCTAACCAAAAAGAGCTGGATAGATTAAATAAAATTGTAAAAAAAATTAATAGTTTAGAGGATCAAACAATAAAATTGGAAGATAAATCATTTCCAGAAAAGACTAATGAATTTATTAAACAAATCGGCAATGGTAGTTCTTTGGAAAAAATACTTCCAGAAGCTTTTGCATTAGTAAGGGAGGCTTCTAAAAGATTAAATAATGAACGTCACTTTGATGTTCAGATTTTAGGGGGAATTGTTCTTCATGAAAATAAAATAGCAGAAATGAAAACGGGTGAAGGAAAAACATTAACTATTACACTTGCTGCTTACTTAAATGCATTAACAAAAAAAGGAGTCCATATAGTTACTGTTAATGACTATTTAGCAAAAAGAGATTGTGAAAACATGAAAGGAATTTATAATTTTTTAGGTTTAACTGCTGGTTATATAAATAATGATCAAACTGATGAGGAAAGAAAGAAGAATTACAACTGTGACATTACTTATGCAACTAATAGTGAATTGGGTTTTGATTACCTTAGAGATAATATGAAATTCTCATTTAAATCCATGGTGCAGCGTGAACACAATTATGTAATAGTAGATGAAATTGACTCATGTTTAATTGACGAAGCAAGGACTCCTTTAATTATTTCTGGAGGTGCAGAAGATAAAACAAATCAATATTTAGCTATAGATAAACTGATTAAAAATTTAAAAAAAGAAGATTTTGAAATAGACGAGAAAGATAAAAATGTTTTATTAACCAATCAAGGAGTAGATAATATAGAAAATATTTTGTCAAATGCTGGAATTCTAAAAAATAAAAACTTTTATGATCCAGATAATTTACATTTAGTTCATCATGTTAACCAGGCATTGAGAGCAAATTATTTATACTTAAATGGTAGAGATTATATAGTTAAAGACAGACAAGTAATTATAATTGATGAACAGACTGGAAGACAATTACCAGGAAGAAGATTTGGCGATGGACTTCATCAAAGTATTGAAGCAAAAGAAAGAGTTGAGGTACAGAATGAAAATCAAACACTTGCATCTATAACTTATCAAAATTATTTTAAGCTATATTCGAAAATTGCAGGCTGTACAGGTACAGCAAAAACTGAATCTGAAGAATTTTTTGAAATTTACAAACTACCAGTAATTGAAATCCCTACAAATAAAAAAATGATACGGTACGACTGGAATGATCAAATATTCAGATCGCTAAAAGAAAAAGATGAAGCAATTATAAAAAAAATAAGTGAATGCAATAAAAATTCTCAACCCTTGTTAATATTTACTGCAAATATAAATAAATCAGAACATTATTCAGAATTATTAAATAAAGCAGGAATTGAACATACAGTTTTAAATGCAAAAAATCATGAAAGAGAAGCAGAAATTATTGCAAACGCAGGTAAGAAAAATTCAGTAATTATAACAACAAGTATTTCTGGACGTGGAGTCGATATAAAATTAGGCGGTAAAAACCTACCATCAATTAAGGAAA
>CACDKW010000031.1 GCA_902553465.1 uncultured Pelagibacteraceae bacterium
CATATTAATCACTGGAACAAAATTTTCATGGCCAAATTTAACTGCATCTAACATTTCTTCTTCAGTTAAACCGCTTGTTTCTGACTCAACCATTAAAACTGCATCTTTTGTACCAGCCACAACAAGATCCAATTTTGAATTTTCTAATTCTTTTTTTGATGGATTAAGAACATATTTTCCATCAATAAAACCAACTCTAGATGCTCCGATAGGACCCATAAATGGCATACCTGAAATAGATAAAGCTGCTGATGAAGCAATGATTGATAATATATCTGCTTCATTTTCTTTATCGTAAGATATTACTGTTGGAAGTAATTGTACTTCATTTTTAAATTCATCTGGAAACAAAGGTCTTATAGGTCTATCAATTAATCTTGAAATTAGTGTTTCACTTTCAGTTGGCCTTGCTTCTCTTTTAAAATAACCACCAGGAATTTTTCCTGCTGCATAATATTTTTCTTGATAGTTTACTGACAATGGAAAGTAATCCATATCTGGATTTACTTTTTTTGCACCAACAACAGTTGCTAAAACAACTGTTTCTCCACATTTTGCAATTATTGCACCGTCAGCTTGTCTTGCAATTTTACCTGTCTCTAAGCTTATTTTCTTTCCATTTAATTCAATTTCTTTTTTAATTATTTTAAACATTTACTTCTACTTCCTTATATTTAATTTTGATATTACATTCTGATAAGATTCTAGTTTATTTTTTTTTAAATAATCTAATAATTTTTTTCTTCTATTTACTGCTTTTAATAAACCTACAGAAGAGTGCTTATCTTTTTTAAATTTCTTTATATGACTTGATAAATTTTCAATTTTATCAGTCAGCTGTGCTATTTGAACTTCTGAAGATCCTGTATCCTTATCATGAATAGCTAGTTCTTTACTCTTTTTAGTCATTTTTTTCCTTATTTATTTGTTTGTTTTATTAAGTTTTCAATTTTTTCAGCATAATCAAAAGATTCATCCTTAACAAATAGAAGTTTTGGTAAGTACTTCATCGTTATTTTTTTTGATAAAACTTTTCTAATTACAAATGAAAATTCTTTAAGCTTTTCAACTATTTCCTGCGAATTTTTTCCGCCTAGAGGCAATACAAATGCTTTAGCAATTTTAAGGTCTTGGCTCATTCTTACTTCAGTAACAGTTATTTCTCTTGTCTCTAAATTAGATATCTTTGCCTCTTCTCTTATAAATATCATTCCTAAAGCTTGTTTAATCATTTCTCCAACTCTTAATTGTCTTTGTGAAACTGGTTTTCCTAATTTGCTCATAAATTTATATTGTTCTCTCTGTTATAGTTGAATTGTATACTTCAATAATATCTTTTTTTTGGAAATCATTAAAATTTTTTATTGTAATTCCACATTCTAAACCTTCGGATACTTGTTTTGCTTGATTTTTTTCCCTAAATATTGATCCGATTTTTCCATTAAAAATAATTGTTCCATCACGAATAATTCTAGCATTAGAATCTTGTAATATTTCTCCTTCAATAACTTTTGATCCTGCAACTTTTCCAACTTTTGATACTTTAAATATCTGAAGAATTTCAGCTGAACCAATAATTTTTTCTTCTACATCTGGGGCTAGTAAACCTGACATTTTATTTTTAATAAAATCTAATAATTCATAAATAATATTGTAAGAATTAATATTTATTTTTTCTCTTTCAGCTGCTTTTTTTGCCTCTTTGCTTGGTTTGACATTAAAAGCTATCAAAATAGCATTAGAAGCTTTTGCTAAGGATACATCTGTTTCTGTAATCATTCCTATGTCGGACAAAATTATTTTTGGTTTTACTTCAGCATGTTTTATCTGTGAAATAGCATTTTTGATCGCTTCGGAAGAGCCATGAACATCAGATTTAATAATTATATTTAACTCTTCTGAAGTCTTATCTTTAAACGCTGAGTCTTGTGTTACAAAAGTTAAGGGATTTTTGCCTTCTTGGTTTTCTTGAATTCTTGCTTCACATAATGATTTGGCTTCTTTTTCATTTTCTACTACAAGAAAATCATCGCCTGCTTTTGAAGCACCATTTATTCCTAAAACTTCTATTGGAGTTGATGGATCTGCTTCATTAATACTTAAGCCTTGATCATTAATTAAAGCTCTTACCTTTCCCCAATGTAATCCACTTACAAAATAATCTCCTTTTTTCAATGTTCCAGAGGTTACAATTATATTTACTATTGGGCCCCTTCCTACATCAATTTTGGACTCCATTACAACTCCATTTGACTTTAAATCATAATCAGTTTTTAAATCTAGTAATTCAGCTTGTAACAAAACAGATTCAATTAATTTATCTAAATTTTTTTTTGTTTTTGTAGATATTTCTACCATTAGGGTATCTCCTGACAATTCTTCTGCTATTAATTCGTGCTCCAATAACTGATTTTTTATTTTTTGTGGATCTGCTTCTGGTAGATCACACTTATTAATTGCTACAACAATTGGAACTTTTGCAGCCTTTGCATGCTTAATCGATTCAATGGTTTGAGGTTTAACTCCATCATCCGCTGCTATCACTAAGATAACTAGATCAGTTAATTTAGATCCTCTTGCTCTCATTTCAGTAAAAGCCGCATGTCCTGGAGTATCAATAAAAGTAATTTTATTTGAATTGTAAACTATCTGATATGCACCTAAATGTTGTGTAATACCTCCAAACTCTCCAGATACAACATTTGCTTCTCTTAAAACATCTAAAACTGAAGTTTTACCATGATCAACATGTCCCATTACTGTGACTATTGGTGGTCTAATTTTTAAATTTTTTGATTTTACTTCTTTTATTTTTTTTATTTTTTCTTCTGCTTTTTCTTCTTTAATTGGATTATGCCCGAATTCTTGTACAAGATATTCTGCTATATCAGAGTTAATGCTATGATTAATTGTTGCAGTAACTCCCATTGTTAACAAATGTTTAATTAAATTGCTTGATTGTTCAGCCATTCTATTTGCAAGCTCTCTTATTGTTATTACCTCGGGTATGTTAACATCTCTTCTTACAGGCTTTAAATCTTCAATCTTTTGATTTTTATTAAGTTCTTTATTTTCTTTTTGTTTAGCTCTTTTTAAAGAGGCTAAACTTCTTGCTTTAAACTCAATATCATCTTCACTTAATGCTCTAGAAACGGTTAGTTTTAATTCTCTTCTTTTTGAACCAATTTTACCTTTTTGAATATTTTCACCTTTTAATCTTTTCGTTGCTCTTTGCTCTGCTAATTTTCTTTTTTCAAAGTCATTTGCTGCAGATGGTTTTTTAATTATAGGATCTCTTGGAATAAAATTAGTTTTAGGTTTGTTATATATATTTTTTTGATTGGTATTTTTTGAAAAAGATGGTTTTGATCCAAACCTATTATTTTTTTTTTCAATTACTACAGAGTTCTTGCCTTGCGATTTTGCTAATTCAATATTATTTATTGTTTTTTTTGAACTTCCAGAAATAGTTAACTTTAATTTTTTCTTTTCCATACCTCATCTCTCAATCTTTATAAATTTTTTCTCTAGCTGACATAATTAAATCATCAGATTCTTTTTTAGAAAGAGCAAAATCTTCCAAATATCCTTTAATTTTAATCCGCTCTCCCTTAACAATATCATACGCACCTGTAAGTTCATCTGAGGATAAGTCAGCAAAATCTGATAGTTTTAAAATATTTTGTTCACCAAGTGTAACTAGCATTCCAGGAGTTAAACCCTTATGATTAATTAATTCACTTTCAAGACCCAATTCTTTTATTTTATTATTTATTTCCATTTGATCTTTTTGATGAAACTCTTTAGCTCTTTCAATTAATTCTTTAGCAGTATCTTCTTCAATTCCTTCAATTTTTGTCAAATTTTCAATTGAACCATCTTTTATATCATCTATAGAGGAGTATCCCTCAGCAACCAACAACTGACCTAAAGTTTCATCTAACTCTAAATTCTTTACAAAATTATCTGTCTTTTCTTTAAACTCAATCTGTCTTCTTTCAGAGTCTTCTTGATCTGTCATAATATTGATTTCATAATTCAACAATTTTGTTGCCAATCTAACATTTTGACCTCTTCTACCTATTGCTTTACTTAAGTTTTCTTCAGTTAAAATTACATCTAATTTTTTTGCTTCATTATCAACATTTACTCTTTGAACTTCAGCTGGTGAAAGAGCATTTGATACAACAACTGCTGGATCCTCAGACCAATTAACTATATCAATTTTTTCACCTTGAAGTTCATTAACGACTGCTTGAACTCTACTTCCTCTCATTCCAACACATGCTCCTACGGGATCTAAAGATGTATCGATTGCTTTAACACAAATTTTGGCTCTGCTTCCAGGATCTCGAGCCGAAGATTTAATTTCAATTAATCCATCGTATATTTCTGGAACTTCTTGGAAAAAAAGTTTTTCCATAAATTTTGGGTGTGCTCTTGATAAAAAAATTTGTTGACCTTTAGGTTCTCTTCTAACATCTAAACAATATGCTTTTACTCTATCTCCTGCTTTAATATTTTCTCTTGGTATCATTTCATTTTTTTGAATAATTGATTCTGTTCTTCCAAGATCAACTATAACATTTCCAAACTCTAACCTTTTAACAATTCCACTAAGTATTGTATCTTTTTTGTCTTTAAAATCTTCATATTGTTTTTCTCTTTCTGCTTCTCTAACATTAAAGCTAATTACCTGTTTTGCTGTCTGAGCAGCAATTCTTCCAAAATCAAAAGAGGGTAACGGTTGAAGAACCTCTTCACCAATTTTTTTGTCTTTATAAGTTTCATTAATTTTAATTGCCTGCTCTAAACTTATCTCTAAATTTGAATTTTCTGGATTTTCAACAATTATAAGTTTTCTAAAAATTCCTATATCTCCGTTATCTCTATTAATTAATACTTTTATTTCATTTTCAGAACCAAATTTAGATTTTGCTGCTTTTGCAATACCATTTTCCATAGAGTCTATTATTAATTCTTTATCTATAGATTTTTCTAAAGCCACCGCTTCAGCAATTCTTAATAATTCAAGTTTATCTGCTCTTCTATTCAGCATTTTTATATTCTCCAAAAAAAAATGGGCCGAGGCCCATTTTGAAATTTCAACAATGTAAGGTGAATATAGGTATTTTTGCTACATTTTCAACTTATATTACTTCTTAAATACATCTGCTTTATCAGTTTTTTCCCATGAAAATGAGCCATCTGACCCTGGCTCTCTGCCAAAATGGCCATATGCGGCCGTTTTTTCATATATTGCTTTGTTTAAACCCAGCATTTCTCTTATTCCTCTTGGACTTAAGTCAAAATTATCATTAATTAATTTTTCTACATGCCTATTTTTTTCTTCATCATTATCAAATAGGTCAACATAAATTGATAAAGGCTTTGATACACCAATAGCATAAGCTAGCTGAATTAAACATTTATCTGCTATCTTAGATGCCACTACATTTTTTGCCAGGTATCTTGATGCATATGCCGCTGATCTATCAACTTTTGTAGGATCTTTTCCTGAAAAAGCCCCTCCACCATGTGGAGCTGCTCCACCATAAGTATCTACAATTATTTTTCTACCTGTTAATCCGCTATCTCCATCTGGTCCACCAATTACAAAATTACCTGTAGGGTTTATATAAATCTCCTTTTCATCAAGATTTCCTAATAGATTTTTTGGAATAGATCTCTCAATGTATGGCATACAAAGTTCTTTAACTTTTGCTAAGTCAACATCTTTGGAATGTTGCGTAGAAATCACCACTGATTTTACAGCATTCGGTACTCCATCTTTGTACTCAATTGTAATTTGACTTTTTGAATCTGGCTCTATTCCTTTTAACTTTCCAGATTTTCTATCTTCAGCCATTAATCTTAAAATTCTATGTGAGTAATGAATTGGGGCTGGCATTAAAACATCAGTTTCATTACATGCATATCCAAACATAATTCCTTGGTCTCCAGCACCTTCATCTTTATTTCCAGATGAGTCTACGCCCATGGCTATGTCTGCTGACTGAGCGTGTAAATGAGTTTCAATCTTAGTTGTATCTTTCCAACTAAAACCATCTTGGTCATAACCAATATCCTTGATACATTCTCTAACTTTCTGAATTAAATCTTCTTTTTTGATTTCTGGTCCTCTTACTTCTCCAGCCAAAACTACCTTATTTGTTGTTGTTAAAGTTTCGCAAGCCACTCTTGATTGAGGTTCTGCGCCTAAGTAGCTATCTACAACCATATCTGATATTCTATCGCAAACTTTATCTGGATGTCCCTCTGAAACTGACTCACTAGTAAATAAATAATTCTTTTTCATCTTAACTCTCTTTCATTTTTAAAAAAAAAATTAAACTAATATAAAATAATAAAAAATAAAAGAAGATCTTATTGCCAAAAGAACTAAAAAGAGTTTTTTTTGTTTCTTCGAAACTTTTTATCTCAATAACTCCCCTCTCAGTTGATTCAATTTTACTTATTATTTGTCCTTTTGAATTAATAAATGCTGAAATTCCATTATTAGCTGAACGAATTAAATTTTTTCCTTCTTCAATGGATCTAAACACTGAGTGTGAAAAGTGTTGATATGGTCCAACAGAATTACCAAACCATCCATCTTCAGATATATTTAACAATATATCAAAATCATCATTGTTTTTTATTTCTCCTGAATAAATTATTTCGTAACAAATCAATGGGAGTAAATAAATATTATTTATATTTAAAATATTTCTTTTATTATCACTTGAAAATGAATTATAGCCTTGTGTAATTTTTTTTATACCAAACTTATTAAAAAAATTTTCAAACGGAAGAAATTCTCCAAAAGGGACTAGTTTATTTTTGT
>CACDKW010000032.1 GCA_902553465.1 uncultured Pelagibacteraceae bacterium
TTCTGAGGCTTCAGATCTATCTATTTTGATTATTCCTATTTGTTTAAAATTATGAGATGCTGTTCCTTGGGTTCCCAAATTTCCTCCACTTTTTTGAAAAATAGTTCTTAAATTTGATGCTGTTCTATTTTTATTATCAGTTAATGCCTCCACTATAACTGCTATCTTTTTTGGTCCAAAACCTTCGTATCTTATATTTTCAAAATTAGAATCTGCAATAATTTCCGATTTTTCGATTGCTCTTTGAATATTGTCCTTGGGCATATTTGATGATCTTGCAGATTGAATAGCAGATCTTAATCTTGCATTCATATCTGGGTTTTTATCACCCAGTTTTGCTGCTACGGTAATTTCTCTGGAAAGTTTAGTAAAAAGATTTGAACGAGCTTTGTCAGCTTTACCTTTTTTATGTTTTATTCCAGCCCAATGAGAATGACCTGCCATAAATAAATATTATTTAGTTAGCTCCCCACCGTGAATGAATGTTTCAACTTTTTTTGCTAAACCATTAGATGTATTACACTCAACGATAAGTCCAGATAAAGTTGCCTCTCCCTCTGCTGGATAATGTTTTTTAGATTCTTTTTTTAAAAAACGATTTAACGAATTTATTTTATTCATTCCTATTACTGAATCATAATCTCCACACATTCCTGCATCAGTTAAGTAAGCAGTTCCATTGGTCAAAATTCTACAGTCATTTGTTGGAATATGAGTGTGTGTACCAACCAGCAAAGTTGCTTTCCCATCAAAAAAATATCCCATTGCCATTTTTTCACTTGTTATTTCACCGTGAAAATCAACTATTAAAAAATCATAATCTTCTCTAAATTTATATTTTCCTAAAAATAATTTTGCAATTTCAAAAACATCTTCACATTTTTTCATAAATACATTTCCCATCAAATTTAAAACTCCAACTTTATATCCATTTTTAGAATGATAAATTCCAAATCCTTTTCCAGGAGAATTAGAGGGTAAATTTTCTGGTCGCAGAAGTCTTGTCTCACTCTCAATATATTGTGATGTTTCTTTTTGATCCCATACATGATTTCCTGTGGTAATAACATCTACTCCTAAGTTAAATAATTCTTTAGAGTTCGCTTCTGTTATACCAACACCTTGATCTGCAGCGTTTTCACCATTTACTACTATAAAATCGATTTTTTTTTCTTGAGCAATGTTTTTTAAATTTTTAACGACAGCTGCTCTTCCTGATTTTCCAACTATATCTCCTAAAAAGAAAATTTTCATGTTAAAATATATTTTTCAGTTATAATTATATCTAATTTTTTATCAAATTTATTTATTGGAACTTTATTTATTTTTTGAAAAGAATATCCAACTCCTACTTTTAAAATGTTTTTTTTATTTGAATTTTTTCCTATATACCTATCAAAATAACCACCCCCATAACCAATTCTAAATAGTTTTTTATCAAATGCTACCAATGGAACCAAAATAATATCTGGAATTACTTTTTTATTCTTATCAGGCTCTGGTATCCCGAATTTATTTAATTTTAATGAATCTTGATATGACCATAAATAATAATCCATTTCGTTATTTTTTTTTATTACTGGTAAGCTGATGTGATTACCATTAAGTTCTAGATCTTTTAAAAAATTTAAAACATTAATCTCAAAATTTACAGGATAATAACCTCCTATTATTTTTAAATTATTTTTTTTTATTTTTTTTAAAATTTCTGAAAAAGAAAATTTAATATTTTGCTTATTTTTTTTTTCTCTAAGATTTAATATTTTTTTTCTTATTATAGATTTAATCACAGATATTACTGTAATGAATTTTCAGCATCAACTTTTGTCAAAAAACTTTCTATTTGTTTTGCAGCTTTTTCAATAACTTTCTCGTATTCCAATTTATTCTCATCTAACTGACCTTTTAATTTTTTTTGTTCATCATTTAAATTATTTATTTCATTTTCTTTTTTTTCTTTATATTCATAAACAAGAGATTTAAGCTCCTTAAATTTTTCGGTCAAATTATTTAATTCTTGAATTTTTTTATCAATCTTTTTTTTTGTCTCAAAGTACTCATCCATAGTAGTAATCGAAGTAATCAATAAAAGTTTATTCTCACCAATATTTCCTAGTGAAGATTTTAATTTATCAAATTTTTCATTAAGATTTGATGCAAGCTCTTCTAAATGCTCTTCTTGACCATCCTCACAAGATAATAAAAATTCTTTATTATTAAATTTTATATTTACATTTGCCATTTATCTATCTCTTCTAACAAACTATCTGTTTCTTGATTTAATTCATCAATTTTATCTGAAAATTCTAATTCTTTTTTTGTTTCTCTTTCTTTTTGACTATTTAATTCATCAATTTTTGATTTAAGTTTTTGATAATTTTGTTGAAGTTCATCATACTTTATTTCTAATTCACTCTTTTCAATTTCTAATTGATTTTTTTGTTGGCCTAAATTTGAAATAATTTCTTTAGAATTAAAGCTTTGTGTATTTATTGAGTTTAATTTTTCTAAAGCATCTTCAAGTTTTTTTTCTTTTTCATGTATAGAATTCATATATATATAAATATAATAATAAATTGATTCACCCAAGTCTACATAGGATATTTTTGAACAAAAATAATAAAGATTTATCCAACGCAGTGCGGTTTTTATCCATAGATGCCGTTCAAAAAGCGAATTCTGGGCATCCAGGAATGCCAATGGGAATGGCAGATGTAGCAACCGTATTATTTAAAAACTTTTTAAGATTCAACCCAAAAGATCCTAGCTGGATTAATAGAGATAGATTTGTTCTTTCTGCAGGACATGGGTCGATGCTTCTATATTCTTTACTGTATTTAACTGGATATAAAAGTGTTTCATTAAATGATATCAAAAATTTTAGACAACTAGACTCTATTTGTGCAGGACATCCAGAATATCATCCAAATTCTGGAATAGAAACTACCACTGGACCATTAGGACAAGGAATATCAAATGCAGTTGGATTCGCAATAGCTGAAGAAATTTTGAAAAAAAAAATAGGAAAAAAAATTATCAATCACAAAACTTATGTCCTAGCCGGTGATGGATGTTTGATGGAAGGTATAAGTCATGAAGCTTTAAGTTTAGCTGGACATTTAAAATTAAAAAATCTTATTCTTTTATTTGATAATAATTCTATATCAATTGATGGCCCAACTAGTTTAGCAGTTTCAGATGATCATGAAAAAAGATTTAAAAGCTACGGTTGGAATTATTTAAAGATTAACGGTCATAATTATAAAGAAATTATAAAAGCTTTTAAAAAAGCTCAAAAATCTAATAAGCCTATTGCAATTTCTTGCAAAACAACAATTGGCTATGGATCTCCAAATAAGGGTGGCAAAGCCTCAGCGCATGGAAGTCCTTTGGGTGAAGATGAAATAAAACTAGTCAGAAAAAAACTAAAATGGAATTATGAACCTTTTAAGATACCAAATGAAATATTAAGTGAATGGAGAAAAATTGGAGAAATCGCTTCACAAAAAGCAAAAAAAAATGATAGTAAATATAAGAAAATTTTTTCAAATTTCAAAAATTTAAACTCATTTAAAAATTTAATTGAAAAAACAAAAAATGACTATTTAAAAAATTCAAAGCCAGTAGCTACTAGAAAATCATCTGAAATGTTTTTAAACATTATAGCTAAATTACCAAATCTAATTGGTGGTTCGGCTGATTTAGCTGGTTCAAATAATACTAAAACCAAAGATCATAGAATAATAAAACCAGGTAATTTTTCAGGAAACTATATTCACTACGGAGTTAGAGAACATGCGATGTGTGGAATAATGAATGGAATTGCATTACATAGTAATTTGATTCCCTATGGTGGTACGTTTTTAATATTCAGTGACTATTGTAAACCATCAATTAGATTAGCAGCGATGATGAAACAAAAAGTTATATACGTGTTTACACATGACTCAATTGGGTTAGGAGAAGATGGTCCAACTCATCAACCTGTTGAACAATTATCAAGTTTAAGATCTATTCCAAATTTAAATGTTTTTAGACCCTCAGATACAATTGAAACTTTTGAATGCTGGCAATTAGCACTTGAAAGCAAAGATACGCCAAGTGTAATAGCTTTAAGTAGACAAGGTATTAATCCTGTAAGAGTTAAAAGTTCTTCCAAAAATGAGTCGTCTGCCGGTGCTTATGAAATTTTAAGAACTGGAGACAATATTAATGTAACAATTTTAGCAACAGGGTCAGAAACTAGTTTGGCTAGTGATGTAGGTCATAAATTAGCCACAGATGGCATTTATTCCAAAATAATATCAATGCCTTGTCACAAATTATTTGATCAACAAAGTGAAGGTTATAAAAAGAAAATTTTAGGTGAAACTAAACTTGTTGTATCTATAGAGGCCTCTGAAACAGATTTTTGGAAAAAGTATACAAGTAACAATGGATTAAATTTTGGAATTAATAATTTTGGAAAAAGTGCTCCATACAAAAAAATATACGATAATTTTGAATTAAATTCTGAAAATATAATAAAAAAGATTAAAGAAAAATTATGAAGATAAAAGTTGGAATCAATGGAATGGGAAGAATAGGAAGAATGATTATTCGATCTATTGTTGAAAGCAAAAATAAGAACATTGAAATAAAACATATTAATAACAGAACGAATTCTGAGGCTTGCTCAACTCTTCTAAAATATGATTCAATTCATGGAAAATTTAATGCTGATATAGGTTTTGATAATAAGCACCTGATTATCAATAAAAATAAAATTACTTTTAGTCAAGAAACAAATTTAAATAATATTAATTGGAAAAAGTATAATGTTGATTATGTTTTTGAATGTACTGGTAAATTTAATTCTAAAGATAAACTAGAACCTCATCTAAGTAATGGAGCAAAAAAAGTTATTGTTTCAGCTCCATGCAAAAATGCTGACAAAACAATTGTTTTTGGAGTGAATGAGTCAAAATTAAAAAAAGATGATAAAATTATTTCTGCTGCATCATGCACGACTAATTGTCTTGCGCCAGTAGCTCATGTTCTTAATGAAAATTTTGAAATTGAAAAAGGTTTCATGACAACAATCCATGCTTTCACAAGCGATCAAAGAATTTTAGATAATTCTCACAAAGATCCAAGAAGAGCTAGATCTGCAAGCCAATCTATTGTGCCGACATCAACTGGTGCATCAAAAGCGATTGGTGAAATTATACCTTCTCTTAAAGGGAAATTAGAAGGTATAGCAATGAGAGTGCCTACTCCAAATGTTTCTTTGGTTGAACTTGTTTTTTGTACAAAAAAAGATTTAAGTATAGAAAAAATTAATTCAGCATTTCACAGCTTTAGCAAAAAAAATAAGGTTCTTGAAATCACAAAAGAAAAACTTGTATCTATAGACTTTAATCACAATCCTGCTTCATCAATTGTTGATGCAAGTTTAACAAATGTGGTAGGAAAAAATATGGGTAAAATTTCAGCGTGGTATGATAATGAGTGGGGTTTTTCAAACAGAATGTGTGATATAGCAGAATATCTTCATAAGATTTCTTAATGAATAATATTAAAGATCACGAAAATCTTAATAAAAAAAAAGTTTTATTGAGATTAGATTTAAATGTTCCATTAAAAAATGGAGTAATAACAGATCAAACACGAATTAATAAGATCTTGCCAATAATTGAATTTTTACTAAGTAAGAATTCTCAGATAATAATAATTTCCCACGTAGGACGTCCAAAAGGAAAAATAAATAAAGATTTATCTCTTAAACCAATTTGTGAAAATTTAGAAAAAAAAATTAAGAAAAAAATAAGAATGATTAATGATAATATTTTTAAGTTAAAAAAAGAGGATTTATTTAAAGTACCTAAGGATCAAATAGTTTTTTTGGAGAATATAAGATTTTATGAAGAAGAAGAAAAAAATGACACTTCTTTTGCAAAACATTTGGCCGGGCTTGCTGATTTGTTTGTTAATGACGCGTTTTCTTGCTCTCATAGAGCTCATGCATCTGTATGTAAAATCACAGAATTTCTACCATCTTTTGCTGGATTACAATTAGAAACAGAAATAAATGCTTTAAAAAAAATTACAACTGAAATTAAAAAGCCAACCACTTGTATTATTGGAGGATCAAAAATTTCAACAAAAATTGGAATTATTAAAAATTTAATACCTATATTTGATAATATTATCATTGTTGGCGGAATGGCTAATAATATTTTAATTCATAAAGGAAACCAAATAGGCAAGTCAATTAAAGAGGAAAATTGTGAAATAATTATTAAAGAAATTTTTGAAACTTCAAAAAATTACTCTTGTGAGATTATTTATCCAGAAGATGTTTTGGTTGGAAAAAATTTAGATGGTGCAGCCGAAGTCAAAGAACTAAATAATATAAAAGATGACGATCTAATATTAGATATTGGACCAAAGACAGTAAATAAAATTAAAAAT
>CACDKW010000033.1 GCA_902553465.1 uncultured Pelagibacteraceae bacterium
TTCAACTGCTGGTGGTGCTTTTTTAGAATATCTTGAAGGAAAAGAACTTCCTGGTATAAAAGCTCTAAATTAATATGTCAGAATTAAATAACATAGCGCTTAAAATTTTAGAAAAAGGTAAAGGAATTTTAGCTGCTGATGAAAGCACAGGAACAATGACAAAAAGATTAGAGGCTGTAAATGTTCCATCAACACCAGAAAATAGATTATTGTTTAGAGAATCTCTATTTAGTGCACCAAGTATGACTGAATGTATTGGAGGTGTAATTTTATATGATGAAACAATAAAACAAATGTCCTCAAAAAAAAATAAGATCCCTGAATTAATTTCAAAGATGGGTGCAGACCCAGGTATAAAAGTTGATACAGGTGCTAAAGTTTTAGCAGGATCACCAGATGAAAAAATTACAGAGGGATTAGATGGATTAAGAGATAGATTAAAAGAATATTACAATCTTGGTGCAAAATTTACAAAATGGAGAGGTGTTTACAGTATATCAAAGAATTACCCAAGCAAACTTTCAATTCAAGCTAACGCTCATGCTTTAGCGAGATATTCTGCATTAGTTCAAGAATGTAATATGGTTCCAATAGTTGAACCAGAAGTCTTAATGGATGGTGAACATTCGGCAAAAGAATGTTATCAAAAAACTTCAGATGTGATCAAAAAATGCTTTGAGGAACTAATTTTACATAAAGTTGATTTGAGTGGAATTATACTAAAACCTAATATGATTCTAGCTGGAAATAAAGCTAAAGATAAAATTTCAAATGAAGAGGTGGCAAAGTTAACTTTGGAATGCTTAAAAAATTCAGTACCCTCAGAAGTGCCTGGGATTGCTTTTTTATCCGGAGGTCAATCAGAAATAGAAGCTACTGAAAATTTAAATCTAATTAATAAGTATAATAATACTGATTTTATAATGAGCTATTCCTATGGACGAGCGCTTCAACAAAGTGCCTTAAAATTTTGGGCAAAAGATATACAAAATATTGAGGGTACTCAAAAGGTTTTTAACCACCGAGCAAAAATGAACACTTTAGCTGCTCAAGGAAAATGGTCTAAAGATCTTGAGATTTAATAAAAAAAAATTCATCTATCTCATTTCACCGCTCAAAATAAACAAACTTTTTTATCATCATTTAGCTAACGTTCTAAATCAAAAAAAAGTGAGTTTTTTTCAGCTAAGACTTAAAAAAGAAAACTTCAAAAAAAAATTAATAATTGGAAGAAAAATAAAGAAGATATGTAAAAAGTTTAATGTTAAATTTTTAATAAATGATGATGTTTATCTCTCAAAAAAATTAAACGCTGATGGTTGTCATTTGGGCCAAAAAGATATGAACATCGTTGAAGCAAGAAGATTAATTGGAAATAAAATAATAGGAATTACCTGCCACAACTCAATTAAATTAGCAAAAGTTGCTATAAAAAATAAAGCTGATTACTTAGCTTTTGGAGCTTTCAATAAATCAAAAACTAAGAGGGTTAAATATAGAGCATCAATTAATTTATTAAAAAAAGCCAGAAAGATAACAAAATCTCCAATAGTTGCTATTGGTGGTATTAATTCAAAGAACTATAAAAAACTCTTGTTGAATAAAGCTAACTTTTTAGCTATCTCAGGCTACATTTGGAATAATAAAAAACTAAATCCAAAAAAAGCTATAAATAAACTAGTATGAAAATATCTGGAAATGAAATTAAACCTGGAATGCTTTTAGAACATAAAGATGATTTGTGGGAAGTTTTGAAAACACAACATGTCAAACCTGGAAAAGGTGGAGCATTCAATCAAGTTGAAATGAAAAGTGTAAATAAGGGAACTAAACTAAATGAAAGATTTAGATCAAGTGATACAGTTGAAAAAGCTGTTCTAGAAGAAATTAATTTTAATTTTTTATACGAAGATGAATCAGAGTATTATTTCATAAATAAAAAATCCTTTGAACAAATTAATATAAAAAAAGAAATTGTTGGTGAAAAAGGTAAATTTTTAAAAGACGAATTGGAAGTAAAAATCAGCTTTTATGAGGAAAATCCTATATCTGTAGAATTACCAAATCAAATTAATTGCAAAATACAGAGTACAGATGCGGCTTTAAAAGGTCAGACAGTTTCGTCGTCATATAAACCTGCAATATTAGATAATGGAGCAAAAATTCAAGTACCTCCATTTATTGAAAGTGGTGACGAGATAATTGTTGATACTAGATCTATTGAATATGTAAAAAAAATTTAAAATAAATGAACTCAATATCTCCAAATTTAAATATTATGATTAAAGCTGCTGAAAAAGCTTCGAAAATATTGATAAGAGATTTTGGAGAATTAGAAAAATTACAAGTATCTTCAAAAGGTCCTTCAGATTTTGTTACAAATTCTGATAAAAAAGTTGAAAAAATTCTTATTGAAGAGTTAACCAAATCAAGAAATAAATTTTCAATAATTAGTGAAGAAATTGGAGAAGTAAAAAATTCTGATAAAGATAACTATTGGATCATAGATCCAATAGATGGAACTTCTAATTTTTTACATGGTATTCCACATTTCTCTATATCAATAGCATTAAAATCAAATAAAGAAATTGTTAGTGGTTTAGTTTTTGACCCTATAAAAAATGAGATGTTCTATGGTGAAAAAAATAATGGAGCATATTTTAATAATCAAAGAATTAGAGTTTCAAAAAAAAAAAATCTTGATGAATGTCTGTTTGCAACTGGTGGCAAGAATGAGATTTTAAACAGCCTTAATGTAAGAAAAACTGGAAGTGCGGCCCTAGACATGGCTTATGTAGGTGCAGGTCGTTATGATGGTTATTTTCAAAAAAACTTAAATATTTGGGATGTTGCTGCGGGGATAATTATTGTAAATGAGGCAGGTGGAAAAATAAATGAAATAGATTATTCATCAAAAGAAGTAACTAAGATATTAGCAGGAAGTAACTCCGTATATGATAAAATGATAGAAAATCTTAATAACTTTTAATTGTTTTTAAAAATTCTTTTGCTATAAAGCCTGCTATGAAAAAAAAAATACATCCTAAATATCATAAAATAAAAGTTGAAATGACTGATGGTTCTCAATTTGAAACCAAATCAACTTGGGGTGCAGAAGGAGAAATATTAAAGCTCGATATTGATCCAATCTCTCATTCGGCATGGACGGGTGGAAAACAAAAAATTCTTGATAAAGGAAGAGTTAGTAAGTTTAATAAAAAATTCAAAAATTTTAGGTCTGAGAAAAAAAATTAATGAACAATACTCCTCTAATGCCCATGGCAACAGCTGTTTGGCTTGTTGAAAATACTACACTGACATTTAAACAAATTGCTGACTTCACTAAATTGCATGAAGTAGAAATACAAGGTATAGCTGATGGTGAAGTTGCAAAAGGAATTGTGGGATACAATCCAATAATTGCAGGCCAATTAACTAAGGAAGAGATAGAACTATCTTCAAAAGATAACTCAAGACCTTTGAATTTAAAAAATTACAATTTAGAAATTGTTGATAATTTAAATAAAACTAAAAAATATGTTCCTTTGTCTAAAAGGCAAGATAAACCTGACTCGGCTTTGTGGTTAATTAAACAACACTCGACTTTGAAAGATTCCCAAATTGCAAAATTGGCAGGTATTACAAAAAACTCTGTTTTAGCAATTAGAAATAAAAGTTATTGGAACTACAATAATCTTAATGCAAAAGACCCGGTTGCTATAGGTATAGTTTCTCAAAAAGAGCTGCAAGAAGCAATTGAAAAAGCTGAGAGAAGAATAAAAAGAGAAAAAAAGAAAAAGGAAAAAGAATCATCTAATGTTAAGTAATACAAACATGGAAAGTATGTGGACAACTAAAATTTTAAGTGTTATTACATCACTTTTTTGGAGGTGGTTATTAAAATAGAAGTAAAAGACAACAATGTAGAGCAAGCTCTAAGAGTTTTAAAAAGAAAACTTCAGAGAGATGGTTTTTTTAAAGTTATAAAGTTAAAAAATACATATGAGAAACCATCTGAAAAGAAAAAAAGAATTCTTCAAGAAAATATAAAGAGAGTAAAAAAACTAAATAAAATTAAAAATAGATATTAATTATCGCGGGGTGGAGCAGCCTGGTAGCTCGCAAGGCTCATAACCTTGAGGTCGGCGGTTCAAATCCGTCCCCCGCAACCAATTTAATTAGATTTTAAAGTTTGATTTCTTGCTGTCGATTAGAAATGTCTTGACGGTTTCTACGGTTAATTGATCGAAACTTTTTCCAAACTTTTCAATTTTTTCTATTATGGAAGGTGGAACTGTAATTATATGACAACCAAGTTGTTTGGCTTGCAAATAATTATATGGTTCTCTAACGCTTGCCCAAAGCACCTCTACATTTTTATATTTTTTAGCCATAGATATACTCTTTTTAAATTCTGGAATAGGATCTTTTCCAATATCTGCTGCTCTTCCAGCAAATATAGATATTATTACTTTTGTTTTTTTGTCGATTAATTTTAAAATTTTTTGAGTTTGTCTAGAAGTATAAACAGCGGTTATATTCATTTTAATTTTTTTCCTATTTAGCTCTCTTATAATTTTTCCTGTAAAAATACCTTTAGAATTTACTACTGGAATTTTTACATAAACATTTTTTCCCCATGAGTTAATTTGTAATGCTTGCATTTTCATTCCACTATATTGATCTGCAAATACCTCTAAAGATACTGGTTTTTTTTTACAAATTTTCAAAATCTTTTTAGAATAAAATTTATAATCTTTAGCTCCAGCTTTACGCATTAAGCTTGGATTTGTAGTAAAACCTTTAACTATTTTTTTTTTATTAAATTTTTTAATTGTTTTTATATCTGCAATATCGCAAAAAATTTTTGTTTTCATAATTATGTTAACTAAGATAAATAAAGTTATAATATAATTATAATGAATATATCAAAAGATAATAAAAATATTTTATTAATAGTTGTTATTTTATTAGGCTTCCTAAGCTTATTTTTAGGTGCGTACCTTGGTGAAGATGCGTTAGGTGGGGCAAAAAATGATTATTTGTTTCATGAAAAATATATATTTTCTTTTTCAGAAAACTTTAGCAAAGCGATAAATGAGTTTGGAGAAAATTATCAGGTAAGAAATTCACCGATTTTTTTTATTTACTCATCTTATTTTATTAAATTTGGAGTAGATATTTTATACTTAAAATATTTTAATTTAATAATAATATTACCTCTAGTAATTTTTTTTATAAAATCATTAGATATCAAATATGAAAATCTAAATATTCAATCAAAAGCATTTTTAACAGCTATAATATTTATTTCACCCACAATTAGATCTTTATCAGCTTGGCCATATCCCCTTACCTGGGCTATTTGTTTTTTTTTAGTATCAATATTCTATTTTTTAAAATTTCAAAAATCAGAATCGAAGAGAAAAAAAATTAAATACTCTTTATTAAACGTATTATTTTTAGCAATAAGTGCTTACTTCACTCCTAATTTTGGTATTTTTGCTATATTTTTTTTATTTTATTTTTTGCAATATTTTAAGTTTTCTAAAGAAAGTTTTATAATTATTTTATTTAATATAGTTTTATCATTACCAGCATTATATTTTTTAGTAATAAAAGATTTTTATCTTTTTAAGCATGAGATAGATAATGTAATTACTGATTATACTATTTACGATACATTAAATATTTCAAATAAAATAATAATTATTTCAAGTATAATTTTTTTCTTTTTTATTCCTTTTATTGAAATAAAAAAAATAGATAAAAAAAAATTAATTAAAAATATTGGATATATATTTATATTTATTTTAATTAATATTTATTTTTTTAATTTTAGAGAGGGTCTAGGTGGTGGATTATTCTACCACTTATCTAATGTTCTATTTGGTAGCCCGATATTATTATTTACAATTTTTTCAATTTCTCTTTTGATTTTTAGAAATTTTAATCTCTTAAATTATGATAATTCTTTCTTATTTCTGATATTAATTTTATATAATATTCAATCAACTATATATTATAAGTATTATGATCCAATTATATATTTTATTTTATTGTT
>CACDKW010000034.1 GCA_902553465.1 uncultured Pelagibacteraceae bacterium
GTTTCAGTTGCACCGATGATGGATTGCACAGATCGTCACGAAAGATATTTCTTAAGATTAATTAGTAAGAATGTTCTTTTATATACTGAAATGATTGTATCTGAAGCAATTGATAGAGGAGATACAAAAAAACTTTTATCATTTAATATAAATGAAAAACCTGTAGCCCTTCAAGTTGGTGGATCTTCCCCAAAACTTTTAGGCAATGCTGCAAGACTTGGCGAAGAATTTGGATATGATGAAATCAATTTAAATTTAGGTTGCCCAAGTAAAAAAGTTCAAAAAAATAAATTTGGCGCTTGTTTAATGAAAGAACCAGATTTAGTAGCTGATTGTCTAAGCAAAATGTTATCTTCAACTAAGTTACCAGTTACTGTTAAAACTAGAATTGGTTATGATAATCAAGAAGATTACGAAACTTTATTTAAATTTATAGAAAAATTAAAAACTACTGGAGTAAAAACTTTTATTATTCATGCAAGAAAAGCAATGCTAGGAAAGTTTACTCCTAAACAAAATTTAAATATTCCACCATTAAAATATGATGTTGTTTATAATTTAAAAAAAGATTTTAAAGATGATGAAATAATTATTAATGGAGGAATAACTTCAACAGATCAAATTAAAGAACATTTAACTAAAGTCGACGGTGTAATGATAGGAAGATCCGTCTATCACTCTCCTTATTTTTTAGCTGAAATTGAAAAAGAAATTTTTAAAAATAACAATACTCTTTCAAGACAAGATGTTATTGAAAGTTTAATTCCATATGTAAAAGAAGAAACAAAAAAGGGTACAAGATTAAATCAAATCATGAGACATACTTTAGGTTTATTTCATGGTCAAACAGGATCTAATTTTTGGAAAAGATATTTAAGTGAAAACTTATGCGTGAGGGACGCTGATGTTAAAAAAATAGATCATATAATGGATAAAGTTAAGTTAGCACCTCAAGCACATTCAGTGAGCCAAATTGATTAGTTCAATTGTATCTAACGAATATTCTTTTTTTATTCTCTTAATGGTTCTTACAGCTTTTCCTGTAGGTTTTTTTGCTGGCTTTTTTGGAATTGGAGGAGGTTTAATTACTGTTCCATTTTTATTTTTTATATTTGAAACTTTAAACTTAGATAAATCTTATATAATGCACTTAGCTGTTGGGACTTCATTTTCAATAATTATTCCAACATCTTTAGTTTCAGTATTAACACATAAGAAAAATAAATTTGTAGATATAAATATTATTAAAAGTTATGGGTTCTTTGTAATAATTGGAGTTTTATTAGGGACTATTTTTGCAGCTTTAATGCAAACAAAGTCTTTAGTGTTATTTTTTTCAATAGTTGTTTATTTTTTAGGAACATATCTCTTATTAAATTCGAATAAAATTCAAAAAGATAAAAAAAAATTTGAACTTTTACCAAGATTATTCTTTGGCTTTATTTCCGGATTTGTTTCCGCACCCATGGGAATTGCTGGAGCGGTAATGAATGTACCTGTATTAAGATATTTTGGTTATCCAATAAAAAAAGCTATTGGAAGTGCTGCAGCAATTGGTTTTATAATTGCTCTTTTTGGTGCTATTAGTTTTTTAATTTCTGGATCTTTTTTAAAAGCAAATCTACCTTTAAGTATTGGATTTATTAATATCCCAGCATTTTTAATATTTGTTCCAATAACAACTTTTATGGCAAGAGTAGGAGCTAACTCAGTTAATAAAATTGACAAGTCTAAAGTCCAGTCATTGTTTGGAGTATTTCTTTATGTTGTTGGAACTATATTTATTTATAGATATTTAAGTCTTTAAACGAGCAAGAGGCGGCTTCAGTCTCCCTCTACCGCCCCTTAATTTTCTTATATGTGATTCTCTTAATTTACCTAAACTCTTAATAGTTGAATCTATGTTTTATATTTTTTGGAGTATTGCTTTGATACCGCTCTCTCTGCCATTTATTTCAACTGTTAGAAGGTTAAAATTAAAGTTAAGATATACTTGTACGTTATATTGATGTCATCAGACTTTAAACTATGCGGAGGTATAAAATCTGAGAAATGCATTAAATTTTTTTTGTATTGTATTAATAAGCCAAGTTTTATTTTTTTCTAAGGCTTTTGCTGCGCCTACATTTGTTGATGCTTTTAGCGTAAACTCTGAAGAGACAAGACCAAATGGATTCACATTTAACAATGATGGAACCAAGATGTTTGTCATTGGTCATAATGGTGATGATGTTAATGAATATAAATTAACCACAGGCTTTGATATCTCCACTGCCACTTTTGTAGATAGTTTTGATACAGAATCTGAAGATGATGACTCAAGAGATGTAAAATTTAATCAGAATGGAACAAAGATGTTTGTTTTGGGTAAACAAAATGACAGAGTTTGTGAATACACATTAAGCATAGGCTTTGATGTCTCCTCCACTGTCACTCTTGTAGACTGTGCTAGTGTTTCTGAAGAGAGTAAACCAGATGAATTAGAGTTTAATCCAGATGGAACTAAGATGTTTGTTATGGGTGAGTCAGGAGATGATGTTAATGAATATAAATTAAGCACAGGCTTTGATGTCTCTACCGCCACTTTTGTAGATAGTTTTAGTGTAAATTCTGAAGAGACTGTGCCAACGGGATTAGCATTTACCTATGATGGAACCAAGATGTTTGTTGTAGGCTGGACGGGAGAAGATGTTAATGAATATAAATTAAGCACAGGCTTTGATGTCTCTACCGCCACTTTTGTAGATAGTTTTAGTATAACTGATCAAGATGATGAACCATCATCTTTAACATTTAGTTCAGATGGATCTAAGATGTTCCTTCTGGGTAGAGAAAATAATAAAGTTTATGAATATAGCTTAACTTGTTACTACGGCGTTATTAATTGTATGGACCCGACATCTGATAAAGATGATGTAGCTTCAGTTGAAGCACAAACTGAATCTGCAAAACAACTTATACAACACACAACATATCCAGTACTAAATCGTATGGAATGGTTAAGAAGAAATAGCAATAATAGTAATTTAACTAATCAAAATATTAAATTTCATTTTGCAGATGAAATTTTAACATCATTATCAAATTTAATAATACCAGCTTCTTCAAGTAGTAATAATTCCTCATCAGCTGAACCTCAGTCTGGTAATTGGTCATACTGGAGCGAAGGTGCAGTCAGCATTGGAAAAATTAGAGACACTCTTACTTCTTCAGAAAAAAATATAAGCGCTACAGCAATTACAATTGGTGTAGATAAAAGAACTGATAATAACAGAATGTTTGGATTAGCTTTAAGATTTGGAATAGATGATATTGATATTGGTATTTCGAAAAATTCTTTGGATATAGACGCTGTTAGTCTAACATTATATGAAACACGTCCGCAAGGAGAAGATATATTTATAGATAGTTTATTAGGAATAGGCTCATTTAAAACAGACATTGTAAATGCAGTTGGATCTAGTTCAACGAAAGGCAAAAGAGACGGCAAACAGATATTTAGTTCATTTAAAATCCGAGAAACATTTAAAAAAAATAAATTAAATTTTACACCAAATATAAAACTTGATCTTGGATTTACATCTCTTTCGGATTATAGCGAAAATGGATCTACAAATTTAAAATTTGATAGACAAAATATAGGTACAATAATAACTTATATAGGTGGAACGTTAGATAGTAGTAGCAATTTAAGAAATGGTACCTTTAAACCTTATTTTGAATATGATTATTTTGCAGACATTAGTCCATCATCTGAACAAAAAATATCATATATATCTGATACAAGCTCAACATATACATTGACCAATATAAATAGCTCAACTCACAATTTTATGAGCAAACTAGGTTTTGACTTTATAACAGATTCAGGTTGGGATTTTACTTCTAGTTATCAGAGAACTCAAAATAAAGAATATGGTTATAACGATGCTTTTAATTTTGGGGTCAACTACATATCACGAAAAAACATTGAATATGCTATTTTTTTAGATAACAACAAAGCTTTAATAGATTATAAAAGAAAAATAAATGGTTTCGATATTACATTTGAATCAAATTATTCTTTGAAGAGTGTAATATCTGATTATGATGCAAGATTAAAAGTTTCAAGTAAATTTTAAATCTTTTGATCGTATTCACCAATTTTACCAGTTTTTTGGAGCAATTCATCAATGAATTCAAAGATCTTTTTTTTTCTTAAGTCAGATGTTGGGCTTTCTGTAACAATAACTAGAGAAGGTTTATTTGATGAAGCTCTAATTAAACCCCAAGAACCATCATTAAAAGAAAACCTAACACCATTTACTGTTAATACTTCAGTAATTTCCTGACCATCAACTTTAGTTTTATTATCTTTAATTTCTTTGACTTGATTTACCAGATCTTCAACTACTTGATATTTTTCTTCATCTTTACAGAAAGGAGCCATAGTAGGGGATTGATATGTATTAGGTAATTCTTTTATTATTTCACTCATTTTTTTATTTTGTTTATCAAGTAAATGACAAATTTGAATTGCTGAATTAATCCCATCATCATAACCATATCCTAAAGGTTGATTGAAAAAGAAATGTCCACTTTTTTCAAATCCGGCTAAAGCTTTTTCATTATTTACCTTTCTTTTGATATGTGAATGTCCTGTTTTCCAATAAATAGTTTTACAGTTGTTTTCTAATAGAATTTTATCGTTCGAATAAAGTCCAGTTGATTTTACATCAACTACAAATTTAGAACCTTTGTGCTTACTGGATAAATTCCTAGCTATTATCAGACCTATTTTATCTGAAAATATTTCATTTCCTTCATTATCAATAACACCACACCGATCTCCATCACCATCAAAGCCAAAACCAATATCAGCATTATTATCTTTTACAGCTTTTGATATTGCGTGTAACATTTCTAGATCCTCAGGATTTGGATTATATTTTGGAAAACTCCAGTCTAATTTACAATCTAACTCAACAACTTCACAACCTATGCCTCTTAAAATGTCAGGTGCAAATATACCCGCTGTTCCATTTCCACAGGCTACAACTGCCTTAATTTTTTTATTTATCTTATTTTTGTTTATTAAATCATTTTTATAAACTTCTTGAAAATTGCTTATTTGTTTTTCACTTCCTTTACCTTCTGTAAATTTTTGATTTAATGTTAAATCTTTTAACTCTTTCATTTCTTCTGGTGCATGAGTTAAACCTTTTTTAATTCCCATCTTAACACCAGTCCAACCATTCTCATTATGACTAGCTGTTACCATTGCAACAGCATCAGTGTTTAAATTAAATTGAGCAAAATAAACCATTGGAGATAAAGATAACCCCACATCTTCAATAAAACATCCTGTTGAAATTAATCCTTTTTTTAAAGCTGATTTAATTTCTTCACTATAAGATCTATAATCATGTCCCACTATTACTCTTGGATTATCTTTTTTTGTATGGTTTTTAATTTGAGTTCCAAGTCCTTTTCCAAGATTTTCGATTCCATTAAGATTTATGTCTTTTTCATACAACCATCTTGCGTCATATTCTCTAAAACCTAAGGGGCTAATTTTTATGGAATTTTCCATGTTGATATATGTATATTTTTTTTATTTTTTTATTGATATTTATTTATTATGTTCTATAAATGTTCTATTGATTTCTAATTTATATAGTATATTAAAGAGATCTACATACAACATCTAGTTGTTTTACGAAAAAACTGTTAAGATAAGGGAGTTAAATGAACAAATTATTGTCTCAAGCCATTAAGAAAG
>CACDKW010000035.1 GCA_902553465.1 uncultured Pelagibacteraceae bacterium
TAAAGTGAGAAAGAGATCGATAATATCAACCCAAACATGCCACTAAATTTTGGTATATATTTATTGTAATCTCCATCACCAAATAAATATTTTAAAATTGTAAAAGCAGTTCCATAATTTTCAAAAAAAGCGAATAAGGAATAAGCATAGATATAAGGAGGTACTGCGAAAGATAGTATTAAAGCCCATTTAAAAAAATTAGCTCCAGGAAATTGGTAAAACGAAACCACATATGCTGATCCTACACCTAAAATAAATGTTAAAAATATAACTCCAATCAAAAGAATTAAAGAATTAAATATATATTCGAAAAAAAAAGTTTGTTTGAGAATTTCAAAATAATTTGATGTATCCTGAAAAAAACTTGTAAAAACAGTTAATATTGGGATTGCAACGATCAGTGAAATGCTCAAAGAGCTTAAATACCAAAAATTAAATTTCATATTATAATCCGCCTTATAAGAGAAAATTAATTTCCTAATAAAGATTTAGTGTCCATGAGGAAGGAGAGATTGCAATGAGACCCAATCAACATGGACACTAATTGTAAGAAATTATTAAAAATTAAATAACTGTAAGATGTGCGGAACCTCCTTGTCATTAATCTCTGATAATTTTCTTTCATTTATTCTTTTTTCGATTTTTTTACACTCCTCAGAACATGGATTACATGCCTCGGCTGAGTTATTATAATCGAAATCAGAAATAAATTCTTTTTTTATCATTTATTTCCATCCAGCAGCTGTCATTACTTCTAATGCAGCAGCTTGATTTTTTCCATAAGTAGAAACTTTTGTTTTTAGATCTTGTTTAAAATCTAATCCCAAATTGTTTACTACTAATGGGCTTGGCGAAACACCAGCTATCATTGGAAACTCAAAAGTATTATTAGTAAAGTGTTCTTGAGCTGAAGGTGACAATAAGTAATCAACAAGAGCAATAGCATTTGCTTTATTTGGAGCACCTTTTACTAGAGCAGCACAACTAATATTCATATGCGTTCCTCTTCCGTCTTGATTTGGAAAAAATGCTTTAACTTTTTTTGCAGCTTCTTGTTGCTCTGCACCTTTGTTTCCAGAAAGCATAAGAGCTAAATAATATGTATTAGCTACAGCTATGTCTGCTTCTCCAGCAGCTACAGCCATAATTTGAGCTCTATCATTTCCTTCAGAAGGTCTTGCCATGTTTGCAACTACTCCCTTTGCCCATTCTGCTGTAGCTTTTTTTCCATTATTTGCGATTAATGAAGCTACAAGAGATTTGTTATAAATGTTGCTAGATTTTCTTATTACTAATCTACCTTTCCATTTTGGATCAGCTAAACCTTCATAAGACATTCCAGATAATTCAGCACCGGTAACTCTTTCTGGTGAGTAGTAAATTATTCTTGCTCTTTTAGCTACTCCCACCCAGTGTGATGTTCTAAAGTTATTAGGAACAGATGATTTAATTGTTGGTGAAGTTAAACCGCTTTGCGTCATACCCTTTGCTTGAAAAGCACCACATCTTCCAGCATCTGCTGTGATGTAAAGGTCTGCCGCTGAATCAGCGCCTTCTTCAATCATTCTTTTTTCTAAAGCCCCTGATTTGCCGTTAATTAAATTTACCTTGATTCCAGTCGCTGCTGTAAACTTATTGTAAAGTTCAGCATCAGCTTTATAATGTCTTGCATTGAAAATATTTACCTCATTTGCGATCGCAAAAGTTGATATAAACAATGAAAGAATTAAACTTAAAACTGATATTTTCTTCATTACTACCCTTTTCTCCGCACTTTTATTTATATATTATTGAAAATGAGAACTATTATCAATGATAATAATTATCAATCGCACTGATTGTCGCAGGTTGTATTAAAACTCCCACTCTGAAATTTTGCTATATAGGAAGTTCCTAAATGCTTGAACCCTTGCCACATTTCTTAAAGATTGAGGATAAACAAAGTGAGCCTCTGTAATTGGCCCTTCAACTTTAGGTAATACTTTAATTAAATTTCTTGATTGAAATACTAAATAATCAGGTAAAGCTGCTAATCCTACACCACTTTCAACTGCTAAAAGTAATCCCATAACACTATTTACCTTCATAATAGGCTTTCTTTTAGTGTTATCTTTCATACCAACTTTTAAAGCCCAATCTGGATTATAAACTGGTGAAGGTGCTCCTTTGCCAAAGGATATAAATTTATGTTTACTTAAATCATTTAATGTCTTTGGCATTCCATATTTTTCTAAATATTTATTAGAACCATAAATATGATAATTAATATCTATTAACTTTCTTTGAATATAATTTAATTGCTTAGGTCTTCTCATGAAAATACCTATATCTGCTTGTCTTGTGCTTAAATCTAGTTCTTTATCATCAAATATTAATTCAACTTCAATTTCTGGGTTTAATTGCATAAATTCTTGAATTCTGGGTGTAAGCCAGTGAGTACCAAAGCTTCTTACTGTTGTAATTGTAATTTTCCCAGAAGGTTTGCTTTTTTGATCTCCCAATGAAGTTTCTACCTCTTTTAGTTTGCTAATAACTTCATGAGCAGTTTTATAAACATATTCGCCATTTTCTGTTAAAGTTAATCCTCTAGCGTGTCTTTCAAATAATTTTACCTTAAGATCGTCTTCTAAAGATTGTATTTGTCTGCTTATAGCCGATTGGCTTAAGTTGAGGTTGACAGTTGCACTTGTAAAACTTCCAGCTTCAGCAACGGCATGAAATATTTTTAATTTATCCCAATCCATTATTTGTCTAAATTAATAATATATCTACCACTAGTTTTTCCTTCTAACATTGTTGGAAAGATATTTAAAAGTTCTTCTAGATTAATTTCTTTAATTGATTTTTCCAGTAAAGCAAAATCAATCAACTTAGAAGCTTCGCCCCACAAAAATTCTCTTCGTTTGTTAGATGTTTGCACAGAATCAATACCCCATAATTTGACTCCTCTAATTATAAACGGCATAACAGTTGTATTTAATTTTATACCACCGGCATTTCCAACAGCAGCAACTATTCCATTTTCTTTAATGTGAGGTAAAACATTTGATAATATATTTCCTCCAACAGTATCAACAGCACCATCCCATATTCCTTTATCTAAAGGTCTTGGCTCTTTATCTAAATCACTTGATTTTGTTATACTTTTTGCACCAATACTTTTTAAATATTCATTGTTACTCTCTTTGCTAGTAACAGCAGTTACATTACATCCTAGTTTATTTAAAATCATAACAGCAATACTTCCAACGCCACCTGATGCACCTGTTACTAATACATTTGCAACTTTTTCACCTAATAATAATTCTTCTCTTGCTAGTTTTGTTGTAAATGCACACTGTAGAGCAGTAAGGCCAGCTGTTCCTAAAATCATTGCTTGCTTTAAAGTTAAGTCTTTTGGTTTTTTTATTAAAAAATCTCCATTAATTTTTGCAAATTGAGAATATCCTCCAAAAAATATTTCTCCTACTCTCCTACCTGTGCAAATAATTTCATCATCTTTTTTAAAATTTTTATTTTGGCTTTCAACAACAGTACCGGATAAATCTATACCTGGAATATGTGGAAATTCTTTAACAAGTCTTGCACCATTTTTTAAAATTAATGCGTCTTTATAATTTAGTGTTGAATAAGAAACTTTAATTAAAACATCTCCATGTTTTAAAAAACTTTTTTCTATAGATTGTATTTCTCTGGTAAATTTTTCACCTTCTTGATTGATTACAAGTGCTTTAAATTTTTCCGACATTGTTGCTTTTTATATCAGATTTATTTAGCAATAAATCTTAAATATCTATTTTGATAACTTAAATCTTCTTTAAATTTGCCCAAATAATAATTAGTAACAGTTGTTGCCTGTTCTTTTTTAATTCCTCTCATGGTCATACATTGGTGGGTTGAATCAATTGATACAGCTACTCCTTTTGCATTTAAAGCTTCCATTATAGTTGTAGCTATTTGCATTGTTAATCTTTCTTGGGTTTGCAATCTTTTAGAAAAAACTTCGACAACTCTTGCTAGTTTACTTAAGCCAACAACTCTTTGATTAGGAATATATGCAACATGCGCAACTCCAATAATTGGTGCCATATGATGTTCGCAATGACTTTGAACTGAGATATTTTTTTGTACAACCATATCGTCATAACCATCAACATCTCCAAAAGTTTTCTCCAGTGCCTTTTTTGCATCTTCATTGTATCCTTTAAAATACTCCTTAAAAGCTTTCATTACTCGTCTTGGAGTTTCAATTAAACCTTCTCTAGATGGGTCTTCACCTATCCATTTTAAAATTTTGATAAATGCCTCTTCGGCTTCTTTATCTGAAATATTTTGACTTATTTTATCGTTTTCGTTTTTTACTAATTTCATGACGTGCTTTTATATATATAAATCTTTAATTTTAAAATATTTAATATATTCGTTAATATGTTAGATAATCAATATTATATGTTTAAAAAGAGGGAAAATGTCGCTGATATAGAGGAAGGCAACTTGTTATCACCTAAATTTGATAATGATGGCCTTATTCCAGTGGTTACAACATGTTCCAAAACGAAAGAAATTCTTATGCATGGCTATATGAACGTTGAAGCTTTAAAATTAACAATAGAAACTAGTGAAGCACATTATTGGAGTAGATCTAGAAAACAAATTTGGCACAAAGGAAAGACAAGTGGATTTGTCCAAAAAGTTAAAGAAATAAGAATTGACGATGATCAAGACTCAATATGGTTGACAGTTGATATTGGTGAGGGTGCAAGTTGCCATGTTGGTTATCGTTCTTGTTTTTATAGATCTGTACCTCTGGGTAAAATTGATAATGCTAGACAAATAGAAATGAAATTTGAAGAAAAAGAAAAAAAATTTGATCCAAAAAAAGTTTATAAAGACGAACCAAATCCAACAAAAATTTAATGTCAGAAAAACAAAAAAATGTTTTAGGTGAAGATTTAGAAGAATGCTCTAAAGATCCTTTAACAGGTTGGTTAAGAGATGGTTGCTGTAATACAGATGAAAATGATCATGGATTACACACTGTTTGTGTAAAAGTTAATAATGAATTTTTAGATTGGTGCAAGAAAGCAGGTAATGATTTAATTACTCCTCATCCTGAATTTGGTTTTCCTGGACTTAAAGATGGAGATAATTGGTGTGTATGTGCAGGATGGGTAGCTAGAGCAATTGAAGCTGGCAAAGGATGTTCTGTTTATTTAAAAAGAACTCACGAAAATACTCTTAAAGTTGTTTCTATAGAAAAATTAAAAAAATTAGCTATAGACCTTTCTTAATTACATGTTGCCGTATTTAGGGCCTCCTCCTCCTTCAGGAGTAACCCAATTAATATTTTGCGAAGGTTCTTTGATATCGCAAGTTTTACAGTGAATACAATTTTGAGAATTTATTATAAACTTTTTTAAATTATTTTCTTCCTGGATTTCATAAACTCCTACAGGACAATATCTTTGTGCGGGTT
>CACDKW010000036.1 GCA_902553465.1 uncultured Pelagibacteraceae bacterium
TGGCATTAAACCTTTTGGTCCAAGAATTTTCCCTAGTTTTGATAACTTTATCATCATTGAAGTAGTGCAAATTAATTTTTGAAAATTTAACTCACCAGATTTTATTTTTTCTATAAAATCATCTCCTCCAACAATATCAGCTCCTGCATCTTTCGCAATTTGAGCCTTTGTTTCTTCACAAACAACTGCGATTTTAATTTTTTTACCTGATCCCGATGGAAGATTAACTACAGTTCTTAAATTTATTTCACTTTTTTTTTGTTTATTATTAATTTGTAAGTTTAAATCTATTGACTCATCAAACTTAGTAGTACAATTTTTTTTCAACTCTGGAATTAATTTTTCAATTAAATCTGCAGGTAATTCTTTTGTTTTTTTTGGTAGTTTGTTATATCTTTTTGAAGTCATTATTCTTTTACCTCTATACCCATTGATCTTGCTGATCCTGCAATTATTTTAGAAGCTTCTTCTATATCATGGGCATTTAGATCATTCATTTTTTGTTTAGCAATTTCTTCTAATTGCTTTTTAGTTATAGACGCAACTATATTTCTACCCGGTTCCTGTGATCCACTTTTAAGTTTTACAGCTTCTTTTATAAAGTGAGAAGCTGGTGGTGATTTAATTATAAAATCAAATTTTTTATCTTTGTACACAGTAATAACCACTGGTACAGGCTTGCCCATAAAATTTTTAGTTTTTTCATTAAAAGCTTTGCAAAAATCCATAATGTTGATTCCTCTTTGTCCCAATGCAGGGCCTACTGGAGGAGCAGGGTTTGCCTGACCACCTTTAATTTGTAATTTTACATAACCAGTAATTTCTTTTTTTGCCATTAGCTTACTTTCTCCACCTGATTATATTCTAAATCTACAGGTGTAGGTCTACCAAATATAGAAACTGACACCTTAAGTCTAGATTTATCTTCATCAATATCCTCTACTAAACCATTAAATGATGCAAATGGTCCATCAATAACTTGTACTTTTTCTCCAATAGAATACTCAATCCCTGATTTAGGTTGAGAAACTCCATCTTTGATTTGACCTAAAATTTTTTCAATTTCTTTATCCGATACCGGAACTGGAATACCTTTTGTTCCTAAAAAACCACTAACTTTTTTAATTCCTTTAATCATATGATATAGATCGTTATCCATTTCGCTTTTGATTAGTACATATCCCGGAAAATATTTTTTTTTTCTTTGTACTCTTTTTCCTCTCTTTACTTCTGTAACATCATGAGTTGGAACAACTATTTCTTCAATTTTTTCTGAAACTTTTGCCTTTTCGGCTTCTTCTTTTATTAATTGGGCCACTTTATTTTCAAAGCTAGAATGCGACTGAACTATGTACCAATTTTTCATAATTATATGCTAATTTTTAAAACTAATTCTAAAAAAAATTTTAGAAACTGGTCTAAAAGTAAAAAAAATAAAGAAGCAACTATAGCCATAGCAACAACCATTAAAGTACCCTGCATGGTTTCTTTACCTGTTGGCCAAGTAACTCTAAAAGCTTCTTGTTTTACGTCTTGAATAAATTTTAAAGGATTCTTCATATTAATTTAACTTTCATAATCTGGCAGGAGCGGAGGGAATCGAACCCCCAACCTCCGGTTTTGGAGACCGGCGCTCTACCAATTGAGCTACACTCCTATGGGAGCTTACTCTATAATCTTTGTTACTACTCCAGCTCCTACAGTTCTTCCACCTTCTCTAATAGCAAAATTTAATTTTTCACTCATTGCTATAGGTGTGATTAATTTTACAGTAAATTTGGCATCATCACCTGGCATAACCATTTCTGTGCCTGATGGTAATTCTACTTCACCAGTTACATCTGTAGTTCTGAAATAAAACTGAGGTCTATACTTAGTAAAAAATGGTGTATGTCTTCCACCTTCTTCTTTTTTAAGAACATAAGCTTGAGCCTCAAATTTAGTATGTGGAGTTACAGATCCAGGTTTACATAAAACCTGACCTCTTTCAACGTCATCTCTTTCTACACCTCTTAAAAGTGCCCCAATATTATCTCCAGCTTCACCAGTATCTAAAAGTTTTCTAAACATTTCTACACCAGTACAAACAGATTTTTTTGTATCTCTAATACCTACTATTTCAATTTCTTCTCCAGTTTTAATAACTCCTGACTCTACTCTTCCAGTAACAACTGTTCCTCTTCCAGAAATTGAAAAAACGTCTTCTACCGGCATTAAGAAAGGTTTATCTTTTGGTCTATCAGGTTGCGGGATGTGCTCGTCAACTGCTTTCATTAATTCCATTATTGAGTTTTTCCCAGTTGCTTCATCTTTTCCTTCAACTGCATTTAAAGCTGAACCTTTGATAATTGGAGTTTTGTCTCCTGGAAATTTATATGAAGTCAATAATTCTTTAATTTCTTCTTCAACTAAATCAATTAGTTCTTTATCTTGAACTTGATCGACTTTATTTAGGTAAACAACAATTGCTGGTACACCAACTTGTCTTGCCAAAAGAATATGTTCTCTTGTTTGAGGCATTGGTCCATCAGCTGCATTAACAACTAAAATTGCACCATCCATTTGTGCTGCACCTGTGATCATATTTTTTACATAGTCAGCGTGACCTGGGCAATCAACGTGTGCGTAGTGTCTTTTTTCTGTTTCGTATTCTACGTGTGCTGTTGAAATTGTAATTCCTCTTTCCTTCTCTTCAGGAGCTTTATCTATTTGATCATAAGCAACAAAATTCGCACCACCACTTTCAGATAGAACTTTAGTTATAGCGGCCGTTAAAGTTGTTTTACCATGATCGACGTGACCGATTGTACCAATGTTACAGTGCGGTTTATTTCTTACAAACTTTTCTTTCGACATTATATTTTTACCTTTTTTCCTTTTTTTTTTTTATTTATAATTCTTGGAGCGGGTAAAGGGAATCGAACCCTTACATCCAGCTTGGAAGGCTAGCGTTCTACCATTGAACTACACCCGCATCACCCAAGTTCACTCCAATGTTATCTAAAACTATATTGAATGGTGGAGGGGGAAGGATTCGAACCTTCGAAGACCGAAGTCAACGGGTTTACAGCCCGCCCCATTTGACCGCTTTGGTACCCCTCCTTTTCGCAGGGGAAGCGTCCCCTTGTTCAATTAAGCTTTAAACAACAAGCGGTTTATATATTTTTATTGCATAAATGCAATACGAGAAATAGTGAGAAAATAAGTAAAAAAACGTATAAAAAACAATAAAATTTATGAATAAAAGATCATTTTTTATAGTTGGCAAACATGCTGTTACAGAAGCTCTAAAAAACCCTAAAAGAAAAGTTTTGAGGGTTTTTTTAACTGAAGAAAGTAAAAAAAATATACATAGGGAAAATACTAAAACAAATCTTATTAAAGACATTAAAGTATATTTTAAAACCAAAAAAGAGCTGGATAAATATACCGGTAATGAAGAAATTCTTCATCAAGGCTATGTTGCTGAAATAGAGCACTTAGAAGAATTAGTTTTAAAAGATTTTATAAAGGATAAAAACAATTTAACATTTGCCTGCTTAAATGAGGTCACAGATCCAAGAAATATTGGATCAATAATAAGAAGTGCCGCTTCATTTAATGTAGATGGAATTATTATTAAAGAAAGACATTTTCCTGAAGAAAGTAAATTAATGTATAAATCTGCAAGTGGTTGTATGGATCATATTAATATTTTTAAAGTAGCAAATATAAATTCTACTTTAAAATTTTTAAGAGAAAAAAACTATTGGGTATATGGTTTTGATGCACAAAGTAAAAAAAGTTTTACAGAAGTTGATTGGAAAGGAAATAATATCTTACTTTTTGGTTCTGAAGGTTTTGGTATAAAAAAACATACTGAAAAATATACTGACTTTTTAGTAAAAATAGAAATGAATAAAAATATTGAAAGTTTAAATATATCAAATAGTGCTTCTATTGTATTTCATCATGTAATGAAAAGAAAAAAAGAACCTGATTAGTTTAAATTTTTGTTAAAACTCACCGGATAGAGATAAATTGGCATTATGATTTTTTTGTTTTGAAAAATCATTTTCTAAATTAAACCTTAGGTCAAAACCATCTAACGCTTTAGAAATTTTAAAGTTTGAAGTCATGTCTTCATCAAGCCCAAAGGCAAACTCTGTTTCATTTCTATATAAATAGCCTGCTGAGTATGTAAATTTATTAATATAACCATGCCCTTTGATTTGCTGTCTTTCGTAATCAGTACTAATTGTTAACCCTTGATCATGTTTAAAATCTAAACCAAATCCTGCTGTATATATATCTCTATTTTTTTTATCAGCTTGGTATTCAAAACTTTCGCTGTCTGATACATAACTTGTCACCACCTTAGAGTTTGAGGCAAATTCTTTACTGTATTCAAGATTAACCCTAGATTTTACATTTGAATTTTTTAAATTAACATCTTTATCAATTAATACTCCTAAAGAAGCCATTAAAGATTTAATATCTTGATCATTATAGTTAATAGGCTCAGTGCCACTTTCTAAATAGCTATCAAGAGCTGTATAACTTCCATCAATACTACCTATTGAACTAACAGTTAAGTCACCATCTTCATATTCTCTAACAAAATCAAGTGAGCCAAAAACTTGCTTACCTTCACGGTCACCGGTATGAGTGTTAGTGTTTCCTTCGTCTTTTCTTACAATATCACTATCTAAATAACTAACTCCAAAAACATGTTTTAAAAATTTCTTTTCTTCTAAACTATTAATCCCATAAACAGATAAACTTAAAGCATTAGTGTCAACTTTAGAACCAAAGGTTCCAACATCCACAT
>CACDKW010000037.1 GCA_902553465.1 uncultured Pelagibacteraceae bacterium
TTTCAATGAAAAAATTAATTTTTAAAAATATAATATTTGAAATTTTAGTATTTTTACTGCTGGCACTGTTTAGTTTAACTATGATTATCTGGATTATTCAGGCAGTCAACTTTCTAGATCTTGTCTCGGAAGACGGGCACAGTTTTAGCATTTACTTCAAATTTTCATTGCTAAGTATACCAAAAATACTAAGTAGAATTTTAATTTTTGTATTATTTATTTCGATTTTTTTCATTATTTCAAAATATGAAGAAAATAATGAGATTTTAATTTTATGGACAAATGGAATTAACAAACTTCAATTAATTAATGTTGTTTTAATGTTCTCAATTATTTTAATAATAATTCAGTTGTTTTTGAATTCATTTATTGTTCCCAAAAGTCTAGATTTAGGAAGAAAATTTATTAGAAGTTCTGGTATTGAACTTTTTCCATCTTTGTTAAAAGAAAAAAAATTTATAGATACTGTATCAGATTTAACAATATTTATAGATGAAAAACAAAATAATGGAAAATTTAAAAAAATATTTTTAAAAGATCAATTTGATGAAAAAAATTCACAAATTATAATTGCTAAAGAAGGATCAATTCAATCAAAAAACGATAAATATTATTTGATTTTAAAAAATGGAAGAATGATAAACCTAGAGGAAAAAAATACAAACATAATTGAATTTTCAAAAACTGAATTAAATTTAAGTTCATATTCGACAAAAACAACTACATTTCCTAAAATTCAAGAAATTGATTCACCTGAAGTAATTGAGTGCTTAAATTCTTTTTATAGATATAACAAAACTTACAGCAAAAGAAATTTTGTATGTGATTATAGTTCTATAAAAGCAGTTACAAAAGAATTTTTTAGAAGATTTATAAATCCATTTTATATTATTTTAGTTAGTTTTATTTCCACCTGTTTAGTTTTCAAATCAAAAGATGAAAGAAATTATTCTAGATATAAATATTTTTTATTTTTTTTAGGAATAGCCGCAATTGTATTATCTGAAATTTCAAGTGAATATTTAAATTTTGAGAGTTTGTTAAGCTCAATTTTAATATTTCTACCTTTTTTACTAAGCCTTTTAATTTATGTAATAATGATAAAAAAAAACTATGCGAGTTATTAATTTAAAATGATTAAAATTTATCAACGAAATATAATTTATTCATACTTAAAAAATATAATTACAGTCACAATCGTATTTTTATCATTATCATTTTTTTTAAATATTTTAGAAGAAATTAAATTTTTTAAAAATACAGGTGCTAGTATCCAATATCCAATTTTTTTAACTTTTTTAAACTTACCTTCTATAATTTATGAATTATTTCCCTTTATAATTTTAATTTCTACACAACTATTTTTTTTAAATGCATTTAATAATAGTGAAATAATTATTTATAAAAATTTTGGATTATCAAACTTAAATATTATAAAAATAATTTCACTATTTACATTTATATTTGGGATTTTTTTTATAGTTTGTTTTTATACATTCTCTGCTGAGCTAAAACACTCCTATTTAAGCTTTAAAAACAAGTTTACTGATGATAACAAATACTTAGCGGTCATTAATGAAAATGGCCTATGGATAAAAGATGAAACAAAAGAACACATAAACATTATTAATGCAGAACAATTTAAAAATAACTTAATTGAAAATATAACTATTGCTCAGTTAGATGATAATTTTGACCTTGTTAGAACGTTAACTGCGAAATCTGCAAACATCGATAGCAATAACTGGGAACTTTTTAATGTTAAAATTCACAATAGTACAAAACCAAAAGAAAATTATGAAAAATATGAATTTTTTAGTAATTTTGATAGAAGCAGAATAAACAGTTTATTTTCAAATCTTTCATCTCAAAACTTATATGAGTTAAGTATTTTAATGAAAGATTATAAAAAATTAGGCTACTCTACGTTGGAGATTAAGGGTTATATGTATAAGATTATCTCATTGCCATTTTATCTAATGATAATGACTTTGATAGGTTCAATCTTGATGTATAACGGAAAATATAATGGTTCAAAAATAGTGGTTATTATAATTGGAATAATTGTTTCAGTTTTAATCTATTATTTAATTTATTTTTCTAATTTATTAGGAACAAATGAAAATTTGCCTCTAATTATTTCTACTAGTTTACCCTTTGTTTTACTTTTTTTAGCTTCTTCTATAGGATTGGTTAGTGTAAATGAAAAATAATAAAATTATATTTATAACAATACTTTTATTTTTTATTAACATTTCTTCTTTTGGGGAAGAATTTAATTTTAAATCTACTGAAATAAATGTTTTAGAAAAAGGTAATTTAATTGTTGCGGACAAAGGGGTTAAGATTGAAACAAAAGATAATTTAATTATTGAAGGAGAAAAATCTGAATATAATAAAAAAAAACAAACCCTAAAAATTTTAGGTAATGTCAAGTTATACGATAAGATAAATAATATAATTATAAATTCTGATAACATTAATTATTTAAAAGATAAAGAATTAATCTTTTCAGAAGGAAAAACAGTTGCTGAAATTGAAAATAGTTATTTTGTTGATTCTATTGATTTGAAATTCAATAGAAATTCAATGGAGATTTATTCTAAAAAAAAAACGTCAGTTAAAGATACTAAGGGATATTATTTCAGTTTGGATGACTTTAATTTTGATATAAAAAAAAAATTCCTTAAGGGTAAAAATGTTTATTTAAAAGATATAAGTAATAACGAATATAATTTAAAAACTATTAGTTTAAATTTAAATAACTACAATTTCGAAGGTAATGATTTGCATATTGATTTTGATAACTCATTATTTGGAAATGAAGAAAATGAACCTAGACTATTTGGAAAAAAAATTACTGATAACTCAAATGAAAGTAAAATTTTCGATGGATCTTTTACAACTTGTAAAAAAAATAAGAAAAATTGTCCACCTTGGTTAATTTCTGCTAAAGAAATAATTCATAAAAAAAAGCTAAAAAGGATAGAATACCGAAATGCTTGGCTTGAAATATATAAAAAGCCGATAATTTATTTCCCATATTTCTATCATCCTGATCCTACTGTAAAACGTCAATCTGGTTTCTTGAGTCCTATGATTTCAAGCTCAAGTGTAAGTGGCTCAGTTTTAAAAATTCCTTATTATAAAGTACTTTCAGAAGATAAGGATTTAACCTTTTCTCCTCAACTTTTTGCAGACAAAAAAGTTATTTTACAGACAGAATATAGACAAGCTTATAAAAATTCTGATTTAATTACAGATATTGGATTCTTAAAAGACGAAAGTCAGACAAAATCTCATTTTTTTTATAATCTAAAAGGAAAAAAAGATAATTCAAATTTTGAGCTAAATTTAGAAAAAGTATCTAATGATACATTTTTAAAACTTAACAAAATTGAATCTGCACTAATTGACAGTTACTCTGATCTTCACTCTTATTTAAGATATGATAAAAGCACAGAAAATTCTTATTTAAGTTCATCACTGGAAATTTTTGAAAACTTAAATGAAAAACAATCAGACAGATTTGAATTTGTTTATCCTAGTATATCTTATTTAAAAAATTTGGATAATTTTGATGATCGTGGTTTATTATCATTTTCATCGGATTTATTTCAAAAAAAATACAATACTAATCAGTATCAAGGATCTTTAATTAATGACTTGACTTTTGCGTCAAATAAAAAAATTACAAATGGTGGATTTATAAATAGTTATAAAATGCTACTGCGAAATGTTAATACAGATTTAAAAAATTCAACAGAATTCGAAAATTCAAATAATCATCAGCTGTTATCCGCAGTTCTGTTTGAAAGTAAGTATCCTTTACAACGTCAAAACAATAGCAAAAGAAGTATTTTAACACCTATAATGTCAACAAGGTATAGCCCTAATAAGTCAAAAAATATTAAAGATCTTGATAGAAGAATTTCTTATGACAATGTTTATTCATTGGATAGGATTGGAGAAAAAAATATGGTTGAAGGAGGATTTTCAATAACAATGGGAAGTGAATTTTCATATCTATCAAAAACACAACAAGAAATATTTAACTTATCAATTGCAAATGTTTTTAGAAATTCCAAAGACCATGATCTTCCTGATAAAAGTACATTAGGAAATAAAAGGTCTGATATTATTGGTTTGTTAAAATATAAACCTTCAAATTTATTTGATTTAGAATATGAATTTTCACTTGATAAAAATCTAAATGACTCAAATTTTGACTTAATAAGAACTAATTTTACAATAAATAACTTTGTAACGTCTTTTGAATTTTTAGAAGAAGATAATATAATTGGAAATAAAAGTTATATAACAAATCAATCAAAAATAACTATTGATAAAAATAATTCTTTAGCCTTTGAAACAAG
>CACDKW010000038.1 GCA_902553465.1 uncultured Pelagibacteraceae bacterium
TTTAAATTAATATTTTTTGGATTTAGCTTGTTAATTTTAAATCTAAAATATTCTTCATAGTATTTTGTAATTTCCTTACAAATTAAAAGTTCTCTATCAGAAAAATATTTTTTAATTATATGTATTGATCTATTAAATTTTTTTGCAGATATAAAAAATATAATGGAACTGTCCAATTTGGATAATAATTCAAAATTTTTTTTAATTTCTGAATTATTTTCAGGAAAAAAACCATAGAAATAATATTTGTCTGAAAAACCACTTATTGAAAAAGCTGCAGTAGTAGCAGACGGTCCTGGAATAGGACTTACATTTATTTCATTTTTTATGCATTCTTTAATTAATATATTTCCTGGATCAGAGATAGTTGGGGTTCCTGCATCAGCAATTAACGAAACAATTTTATTTGACTTTAAAATATTAATAACTTTTTCAAGGTTCTTTTTTTCATTAAATTTGTGATTGGAAATTAAATTAGAATTAATCTTATACTTAGAAAATAATTTCTTTGAAACTCTTGTATCTTCGCAGAGAATATAGTCTGATTTTCTTAATATTTCTAACGCTCTTAAAGTAATATCATTTAAATTACCTATTGGTGTAGAAACAACATATAAGCCAGATTTTAAATTACTTATTTTTAAGTCAGTGTGTAGATTCATTATTTTAATTGATTATAATATTAACATTAAAATGAAAAAAATTATTCAATTTATTGTTATTACATTAATAGGTTTGATAGTTAATATTCATCAAGTTTTAGCCGATGAAAAAATTAAAATAGGATTAATTGTTCCACTTTCAGGGCAATATAAAGAAATTGGTAACTCAATATTAAAAGCTACAAGGTTAGCAATTAACAAAATTAATAATTCTAAGCTCATAATTGTTCCTAGAGATACAAAGTCTGATCCTAAAACAACTTTAAAAGTTTCTAAAGAACTTCAAGAAAAAGGTATAAAAATAATAATAGGACCTGTATTTAATAAAAATTTGGTTTATTTAGACGAATTAAAAGAAGTAACTTTTCTATCTCTCTCTAATACAAATATAAATAACCCAAGCAATGTAATAAGTGGTGGAATAAATGCAATTTCACAGATTAAAGCTATAAAAAAATTTCAAGAATATAATAAAATAGAAAGAAGTATTTTATTAGTTCCAAATTCAGAATTTAAAAACGAAATTGAAGATGCTATTGCTAAAACAAAAATTAAACTTAAAGATAAATTCATATATGATACAGATCCAACAGTTTTAACATCGCAAATTGAAAAGTTAACGAGATATCCGCAAAGAAAACAAAATTTGAAAGATGAAATAAAGAGATTAGAAAATTCTAATGAGTTAAATAAAGAGAAAAAAATTTCAAATTTAGAAAAAAAAGATACACTGGGTGGAATTAATTTTGACTCTGTTATTATTGCAGACTTTGACGAAAATTTAAAGAGTGTCACTACTTCTTTATTATACACAGATGTATCATCCAAAAGAGTAAGTTATATTACACTTAATCAATGGTTTGATAAATCAATTCTTAAAGAAGAAAATCTTCAACCAATATATTTCCCATCTATAAATAAAAAAAATTATGATAATTTTGTTTCAGAATATTTTGGAATTTACAATGAAAATCCTAATCAAATATCTTTTTTAAGCTATGACTTAGTTGGACTGGTATATTTTTTAATATATAAAAATGACTTTATTGTTGATAAAAAAATTTTTTATAAAAAGAACAAATTCAAAGGAAAAATTGGGATTTTTGAAATTCATAAAAATAAAATAAGTCATATATTGAATTTTTATGTTGCCGAAAATAACAACTTTAAAAAAATTTTTTAATTTTTCTAAATGCCCTTATTCTATGGTCAATTCTATATTTTTGTTTGGGTTTCATCTGACCAAAAGTAAGTTTTTTTCTTAAAGGTACAAATATAGGATCGTATCCAAAGCCATTATTACCTTTTTTTACTGTTGAGATAGTTCCTTCAACTATACCAATAACATTTATAAATTTATTACTTGGCCAGTAGATTGTAAGCGCACAAACAAATCTTGCTGTCTGTTTTATTTTGAACCAATTTTTATTTTTTTTTTTTAATTCTTTATAAACCTTATTTATCGCCAAGTTAAAATTACTTTTTTTTCCTCCCCATCTTGCTGAATAAATTCCAGGTAATTTATTTAAACTGTCTATTTCAAGTCCAGAATCGTCTGCTAAACAAATCATTTTTGTTTTTTTTGAGAAAAATTTTGCCTTAAGAAATGAATTTTCTTTAAAAGTTGCTCCAGTCTCTTTTGGGCTCTTTAAATTAAAATATTTTGGAGTTAAAATTTGTACTGTTTTAGGTAATAAATCTCTTATTTCCTTTATTTTGCCCTGATTATTAGACCCTACAAACAAATTTATAATTTTTTTCTTTTTCATCTAGAAATTATCATTTTTCTTACCATATAGAAGGGTATGGAAAAAGAAGAAAACCAAAACTCTCAAACTGAAGATAATAACGAAATTAAAGAAAATGAAGACACAGAAAAAACTTCTGAAAATAAAGATTTAAAACCAGAAGATAAAATTAAAGAATTAGAAGATAAGCTTGCTAGAGCTTACGCAGAAATTGAAAATCAAAGAAGAAGATTTGAAAAGGAAAAAGATGATGCTTTTGATTATGGTGGTTTTTCTCTTGCTAGAGAAACATTAAATTTAATTGATAATTTAGAAAGATCTAAGCTCGCATTAGAAAATGATGAAAATTTAAAAAATTCTGAGCCACTTAAAAAAACTTTAGACCATTTAAATGTAATTCAAAAAGATATGATCTCTATATTAAAAAAAAATAATATTGAGGAAATAAAATCAATTGATCAAAAATTGGATCCTAATTTACATCAAGCAATGATGGAAGTAGAAGATGATAAAAAGGAACCTGGAACTGTAGTTCAAGAAATTCAGAAGGGATTCATGATGAAGGATAGATTGTTAAGACCTTCATTGGTTGCCGTTTCTAAAAAGACAAGTAAAAAGGAAAAAAATTTAAAGCAAGAAGAAAAAAGTGAGCAAAATCAGTCAAAATATAATGAAAAATAGTTTTTTATGGGAACTTGTAGATTAAAAAATAACACATATATGAATTAAGATTATGAGCAAAGTAATAGGTATAGATTTAGGAACAACAAATTCTTGTGTAGCGATTATGGAGGGTACTCAACCTAAAGTATTGGAGAATGCTGAAGGTGCAAGAACAACTCCTTCGGTTGTTGCATTTACTGAAGGTGAAGAAAAATTAGTTGGTCAACCTGCAAAAAGACAAGCAGTAACAAATCCAGAAAATACAATATTTGCAGTCAAAAGATTAATTGGTAGAAACTTTGAGGATCCAACAGTAAAAAAAGATATACAAACTTCTCCATTTAAAATTATAAATTCAGATGGTGGTGACGCATGGATTGAGTCTCAAGGTAAAAAATATTCACCATCACAAATTTCAGCATTTGTTTTACAAAAAATGAAGGAGACTGCTGAAAAGTATTTGGGACAAGAAGTTACTAAAGCAGTAATTACAGTTCCAGCTTACTTTAATGATGCCCAAAGACAAGCAACCAAAGATGCGGGGAAAATTGCCGGGTTAGAAGTTTTAAGAATAATTAATGAACCAACAGCTGCTTCATTAGCTTATGGTTTAGATAAAAAACAAAATAAAAAAATTGCAGTTTATGACCTGGGTGGAGGAACTTTTGATGTTTCAATACTAGAACTTGGAGATGGGGTATTTGAAGTTAAGTCAACTAACGGTGACACTTTTTTAGGTGGTGAAGATTTTGATAATACAATTGTTGATTACCTATTAAGCGAATTTAAAAAAGAAAATGGAATAGATTTAAAAGCAGATAAACTTGCATTACAAAGATTAAAAGAAGCTGCAGAAAAAGCAAAAATTGAACTATCTTCAGCAGCTCAGACTGAAATTAATTTACCGTTTATAACTGCGGACAAAACAGGTCCGAAGCATATTAATATGAAAATGACTAGAGCAAAATTAGAGGCCTTAGTTGAAGATTTAATTGGAAGAACGATTCCGCCTTGTAAAACTGCTCTTAAAGATGCTGGATTATCTGCAAGTGAAATTAATGAAGTAATTTTAGTCGGTGGAATGACAAGAATGCCTAAAGTAATAGAAGAGGTTAAAAATTTTTTTGGAAAAGAACCAAACAAAAGTGTAAACCCTGATGAAGTAGTAGCAACAGGAGCAGCTATTCAGGCAGGAGTACTTCAGGGTGATGTTAAAGATGTATTGTTGTTAGATGTTACTCCTTTGTCTTTAGGAATAGAGACAC
>CACDKW010000039.1 GCA_902553465.1 uncultured Pelagibacteraceae bacterium
TTTAAGGAGAGTCCCAATTTTAGAAAAAGCTGGAATTAGAAAATTTTTTGCGGGTCCAGAGTCTTTTACACCTGATACAAATACACTTTTAGGAGAAGTACCAGGATTAAAAAATTTATTTGCATGTTGTGGATTGAATAGCATTGGAATTGGAAGTGGTGGAGGAGTAGGCAAAGTTACAGCAGAGTGGTTAATGAATGGTCATATAAATGAAGATTTATTTATTTATGATATTAAAAGATTTCAAAATTTTCACTCTGAGATTAATTTTATAAAAGAAAGAATTACCGAAACACTTGGAGATTTATATGGAATGCATTGGCCATATAAACAACATAAAACTTCTAGAAATCAAAAACTAGTTCCTTACCATGAAGAGTTAAAAGAAGCTGGAGCATGTTTTGGAGTCTCAGGTGGATATGAAAGACCAATGTGGTTTGCAAAAAATGGGAAAAATAAAGAATACAAATATTCGTATAATTATCAAAATTGGTATCCATCTGCAGAATTTGAGACAAAAAATACAAGGAAAAATATTGGATTATTTGAACTGACTCCTTTTTCTAAATATGATTTAGAAGGTGAAACTGTTCATCAAGAACTACAAAAAATTTGTACAGCAAATATTAAAAATGAAGTTGGAAAATGCACATATACACAAATGCTTAATGAAGATGGAGGTATTGAAACAGATTTAACAGTTGTTTGTTTAAAAGAAAATAATTATAGAATTATTACTGCTGCTGCTAATAGAGAGCATGATAAATTTCATATAGAAAAACATTTATCTAAAAATATTAAATTATTAGATGTTACAGATGATTATTGTGTGCTTGGTGTATTTGGACCAAAAAGTAGAGATTTAATGCAGGAATTAAGTAGTGATGATTATTCTAATGAAAATTTTAAATTTGGTACTGCAAAATATGTTAAAATCAATGAATCAAAAGTTTGGACTCAAAGATTATCATATGTGGGTGAATTAGGTTACGAACTTTATATAGAAAAAGATAATGCGAGAGAAATTTATAACTTAATTGTTAGCAAAGGAAAAAAATACCAAATAAGTCTTTGTGGTATGCATGCAATGGATATTATGAGAATGGAAAGTGGTTTTTTACATTGGGGACACGATATTTCGCCAGAAGAAAACCAATACGAAGCAGGTCTTAACTTTGCAATTAGTTATAAAAAAAATATAGATTTTATTGGTAAAAAATCTTTAATTAAAATTAAAAAAAAGAAACAATTTACAATGTTAACTTTGAAAAATAGTAAACCAGGTGAACCATTGATGCTTCATGATGAGCCTATTTACTTTAATGGTAAAATTATTGGTAGAACAACATCAGGAAATTATTCATTTAATTTTGATAAAAACTTGGCTTTCGGATATTTAAAAAATGATGAAAATATAAATTCTTTAAAAAATGGTTTAATTGAAATTGAAATTGAAAAAAACAAATATGAAGCAGAAATTTTAACCAGGCCCCTTAACCAAAAAAATTATAAAAATTCTTAATTTAGAAGTATTTTAGCTTATATTTATTAATCAACCCAAATTGGACAATCAGATAATTGTCCGAAAGAATTTTATATGATTAAGTTTGATTTATATGAGTGGAGAGCAGATCACAAATAATGCAGTTGAGACCCAAACCTCGGAAGGTGAACTTCACTCATTAAAAGATTCTCCAAAAAAAAAAAGAGTAGATATAAACGTTCTTTTGAACAATGTTAGATCAGCACAAAAAAAAGAAAAAATGGAATCAACAATTTTCTTTGGACTTGTTGCGGCAATTATAGTTGTGACTGGAATAATTGTTTCTATTTAAGAAAAAAAAACAATATTATTAATTTTTGATATTACAGAACTGAGTTCTCTTATATTGTTTAGTCTTAGCTTGTTTAATTCAGCAACTAATTTACCTTTAGTAATATAATAAAGATTATTATTGTCTTTATAGATATCTTTTTGTTTTAATAAAATTTTTAATTTTCTAATCACTGTTGGTCTCGGGATTCCTGTAAGATCACTTATTGTCATAGCATTTATTCCTTTTTTATTTCCAACTTTTAAAACTTCGTCTATCCATTCTTTTTGATAATGGCTTTTTTTTTCAGATTTTTTTAAAAACATGATTTGATTATAAAGCAAAGAGCCAGCAATAAACCATAATTCTATATCGTTATTGGCCAATGTCTTTCTTGCAAGTACATATTCTATTTGGTATTCCAAGAAAATTGCTAAAACTTGAGTAAATCTTTCATTTATTTTTTTTATAAAAAAATCTTTTTCATAAAAATTTTTTACCTTTTTTTCTTTGTATAATAAATATGAAACATATTGCAAAATTTTTGAGAAAGAACTAATTGTATTTTCTGGTTTTTGAAGCAGGCCTGCTTTTAAAGTAACAGTAATTGATTTTTTATTTTTTATTAGTATTCCTTCTCTTTCTAATTCTACTATTTTTCTTCTTGTAGTTTCTTTAGACAATCTAAGTTTTTTTGATATTTGAATTATATTAATTTTATCTAAATCAAACCCTGGATTAAAATAAAATTCTTTTAAAGATTTAACTCTAAATATTTCATTAAGAAAACTAAAATTTTCTTTGTATAGAAATACTAAGATATTATACTTATCTAAATCTTTTAAAGCATGATAAGCTTGCTGGAGCCAAGAGAGTTGAAATTCCACAAATAAATGGTGGATTGAATCATAATTATCACAATAAATATCATAAATTTTTTTTTCAGGAATTTTTGTTGGAGATAATATGTAATTTTGATTTTTTTCCATTGTTAATAAATTTTTTTATAAAAAAAATATAACAAATTATTTATTAAAAATGAAACCTCTATTTAGAAAAGGTATCGTTAAACTGATTGCTAACTCTTACAAAAGTTGTACATTTGCTTAATTGTTTAAGCGACGGAGCTCCAACATAAGTACAGCTGCTTCTAACACCACCCAATATATTTAAAATAGTATCTTTTATCTTTCCTCTATATTTAATTTTTACAGATCTTCCTTCACTACTTCTATAATTAGATAATCCACCATAATGCTTTTTATTGGCTGTTTCAGAACTTGAACCATAAAATTCAACATATTTACTTCCATTTGATTTTATAATTTTTCCACCACCTTCGTCATGCCCAGCAAACATTCCTCCAAGCATAACAAAATCTGCCCCGCCACCAAATCCTTTAGCAACGTCGCCAGGGCAAGTACATCCACCATCTGCAATAATATGAGCACCTAAACCATGAGCAGCGTCAGCACATTCTATCACTGCACTTAGTTGGGGATATCCCACACCTGTTTGAATTCTTGTAGTGCATACACTTCCAGGACCAATTCCAACTTTAACTATATCAGCCCCACTTAATACAAGTTCTTGAGCCATATCGGCAGTAACGACATTACCAGCAATTATTGTTTTTGTTGGGTATTTGTCTCTTACAGATTTTATAAATGCACTAAAATGCTCAGAATAACCATTCGCAACATCCACACAAATAAATTTTATAAATGAAAATTCTTTTAATGTTTTATCTAATCTTTCAAAATCTTCCTTTTTAATTCCAATACTTAAAGAGATATTTTTGTAAATTGACTTTAGTTTTTTATACTTTTTTAATTTAGCAACATCATGTTGCTTTGTTAAACACGTAATCATACCAAAATCTGACAAGGTTTCTGCAACGTCCAATTCACCAACACCATCCATGTTAGCAGCCATTACGGGAGTGCCTGACCATTCATTCTTGCTATATTTGAATTTATAAGTTCTTTCTAAATCAACATCTTTACGACTTGATAAAGTACTTCTTTTCGGTCTAAATAGAACATCCGAATAATCGAGTTTTAGATCTTCTTCAATTCTCATCGATGGTGAAAGTAACGATCTAAAACTTTATTTCAATTGAATTCTAGCTTGTGGATAAGTATTGAAACAAAAAATAAAACTATTATAAATCAACATAAATCAAGTGGCGGGGTAGCTCAGTTGGTTAGAGCGCGGGACTCATAAGCCCGAGGTCAGTGGTTCGATCCCACTTCCCGCTACCATTACTTATCGTTTATAGACATATTTTTTTAAATATTCATTAAATGAAATTGCTGACTTGTCTTTTTTAGATACAATTGCTTTTTTAACTGGCCATTTAATTTTTAATTTTCTATCATTAAAATTAATCGCAACTTCACTTTTTGCATCTCTGTATTTTGTGCAACTGTAGATAACGTAATTTTCCTTATCTAAGGCACAAAATCCATGAGCAAATCCAGGAGGCACAAAAATAGATTTTGAATTC
>CACDKW010000040.1 GCA_902553465.1 uncultured Pelagibacteraceae bacterium
CAACATCAATTTCAGCCGCACTTGGTATTGCAACGGCAAACAAATTAGAAAAAAAATCTAATCAAGTTGTAGCCGTAATTGGAGATGGAGCAATAAGTGCAGGTATGGCTTATGAAGCAATGAATAATGCTGGATCTTCAAAAACAAAAATGATTGTAATATTAAATGATAACGATATGTCAATCGCAAAACCTGTTGGAGCTATGAGTACATACCTTGCAAAAATTCTATCAGGAAAAATTTACTTTAGCTTTAGAGAAACAATTAAACTAATAATTTCAGCTTTTTCAAAGAGATTTAGTGATAAAGCGAAAAGAGCAGAAGATTTATTAAGATCAGCAGTAACAGGAGGCACTTTATTTAATTCATTAGGTTTTTATTATGTTGGTCCAATTGATGGTTATGATTTAGATAATCTAATTTCAGTTTTGCAAAATGCAAAAAAACTAAACCATGAAGGACCAATAATGATTCATATAAAAACTGAAAAAGGAAAAGGATATGAATTTGCTGAAAAATCAGATGATAAATATCATGGTGTTACAAAATTTAATGTTAAAACTGGAATTCAAGAAAAAAGTAAATCCAATGTACCATCATACACAAAGGTTTTTGCAAAAACCTTGATTAAGCATGCCGAAAAGGATAGCAAAATTATTGGAATAACGGCAGCAATGCCGTCTGGTACTGGCATGGATTTATTTTCTGAAAAGTTTCCACATAGAATGTTTGATGTAGGAATTGCGGAACAACATGCTGTAACTTTTGCTGCTGGATTGGCAACAGAAGGTTATAAACCTTACGCAGCAATATACTCAACTTTTTTACAAAGAGCTTATGACCAAGTTGTTCATGATGTGGCAATACAGAACCTTCCTGTTAGATTTGCAATAGATAGAGCTGGACTTGTGGGGGCTGATGGACCAACACACGCAGGATCTTTTGATATTACATATTTATCGACACTTCCAAACTTTATTGTTATGGCAGCAAGCGATGAAGCTGAACTTGTTAGAATGATTAATACATCTGTTGATATAAATAATAACCCATCTGCTTTAAGATATCCTAGAGGCAATGGTATAGGAGTTGATTTGCCAGATATTGATGAAAGAATTGAAATAGGGAAAGGAAGATTAATCTTAGAAGGAAAAAAAGTTGCAATAATTAATTTTGGAGCAAGGTTGAACGAATGTTTATTAGCCAATGAAATGTTAAATAAAAAAGGTATTGGAATTACATTAGTTGATGCAAGATTTGCAAAACCACTTGATCAAAATTTAATTTGGGAAATCGCAACTAACCATGAAGCAATAATTACAATTGAAGAGGGATCACTAGGAGGATTTGGTTCGCATGTTAGTCAATTTTTATCAGAAAAAAAATTATTAGATAATAACTTAAAGTTTAGATCAATGATTTTGCCAGATAAGTTTATTGATCATAATAAGCCAGAAATTATGTATAAAGAAGCAGGTCTTGATGCTGAGGCAATAGTTTCAAAAGTTTTTGATGTTTTAAATTCAAAAGTTATTTTACAAAAACAAAATTAAAATTTATTTTCCACACTGAGCTTTGTTCATTAAAAAGTGATCTAGCAGGACACAATGTGTCATAGCTTCGCCAATTGGTACGGCTCTTATTCCCACACAAGGATCATGTCTTCCCTTAACAGAAATCGAAGTATTTTTTCCAAATTTATCTACAGTTTTTCTTGAAATTAATATTGATGAAGTTGGTTTTACGGCGAATGAAACTATAATTTCTTGTCCACTTGAAATTCCCCCAAGAATTCCTCCTGCATTATTAGATTTAAATATTGGAGACTTACCTTTTTGAACTATTTCATCAGAATTTTCTTCTCCTGTTAAAAGTGCTGAATTCATACCTGATCCAATGTTAACCCCTTTTACAGCATTTATACTCATCATTGCAGAGGCTAAATCCATATCTAGTTTAGAATAAATTGGTGCCCCCAAACCTACTGGTATACCCCTAGCTCTAATTTCAATAATTGCCCCACATGAAGATCCAGATTTTCTTATACCAAGCAAATATTTTTCCCATAGTTTTAATATTGATTTATCGGGGCAAAATAATGGATTTCTATTTATTAATTTATCATTCCAATTTTTTGTATTACATCCAAGAATACCAAGCTGGGTAACAGCTCCAATTACTTTATATTTTTTTCCTAATTTATTTTCTAAAACTTTTTTTGCTATTGCTCCAGCAGCTACTCTACTGGCAGTTTCTCTAGCTGACTGCCTTCCTCCTCCACGGTAATCTCTTATTCCATATTTTTTAAAGTATGTATAATCAGCATGACCTGGTCTAAATTTATTTTTTATTGTTTCGTAATCTCTTGACCGCATATCTTTATTGTAAATTATCATTGAGATTGGAGTGCCAGTTGTTTTTCCTTCAAACACACCTGATAAAATAATTACTTTATCATCTTCTTTTCTCTGAGTTGTAAATTTTGATTGACCAGGTTTTCTCTTATTAAGTTCAATTTGTATGTCTTTTTCAGTTATTTTTATATTTGGAGGGCAACCATCTACCACACATCCTATAGCGGGTCCGTGAGATTCGCCCCAAGTTGTAAAACGAAATATCTTTCCAAAAGTATTAAATGACATTAAATATATTATATAAGTTATTTTGTTGAAATTATGAATCAAAAAAACTCACTTGGTATAGATTTATGCTTTAAGGATTTAGATAATCCAATAGATTTGTTTGTAGATTGGTTTAACGAAGCTAAAAAAACTGAAATTAATGATCCAAATGCCTTAGCTCTGGCAACTGTAGGAAAAAATGGGACACCTTCAGTTAGAATGGTTTTGCTTAAAGATTTTAACAAAAAAGGATTTGTTTTTTACACAAATTTAAATAGTCAAAAAAGCAACGAAATAAAATCTAACCCAAATGCATCAATGTGTTTTCATTGGAAATCAATATTAAGACAGGTTAGAATTACTGGGAAATTGTCAAATGTTCCTGACGAGGATGCTGACAATTATTACAATAGTAGATCATATGGAAGTAGAATAGGTGCATGGGCATCAAATCAAAGTAGTGTTATAAAATCTAGAGATGAGCTACTAAAGTCAATTGAAGAATTTAAGAAAAAATATAAAAATGAAAAAAATATACCAAGGCCAAAACATTGGTCAGGATGGAACTTAAATCCTATTGAAATTGAATTTTGGCTTGATGGTAAAGATAGAATACACGAAAGACTGCGTTACACTAGAAAAGATGATGATAAGTGGGAAAAAGATCTTTTAAGTCCTTAATAAGATCTTTCCAAACTAAATGAAGTAAGATTTTTTAGAATTTCCTTCTCCTTAGTTTCATCAAAAATACTCAAAGAATTAGAGGCAAGGTTAATAAAATATTCTGCTTTTGTATAACAACCAGAAATTATATTATAATTTTTAATCATTAATAAAACTCTTTTAAATTCTTCTTCATTTCTTTCATCTTTTTCAAATAATTTCTTCAACTCAACTTTTTCATCATTATTAGCTTTTTGATATAGAAGAATAATTGGTAAAGTAACTTTTCCTTCATAAAAATCGTTGCCTATTTTTTTTCCGAAGAATTTAAGTTCTGAATTGTAATCTAAAGTATCGTCAGCTATTTGAAAAGTAAGTCCGAGATTTTTTCCATAAAACTCTAAAGCTTCTTTAATTTTACTTTCTTTATTTGCTAAAATAGAACCAACTTTTGTTGCCGCAGCAAAAAGTGAAGCCGTTTTTGCAGAAATTATTTTTAAATAAGTTTCTTCGAGCATATCTATTTCACCTTTATGTTGCAGCTGCAAGACTTCACCTTGCGAAATTTCTGCAGACGTAGAAGATAGAAGTTTTAATATTTCTAAGTTTCCATCCTCAACCATCATTTCAAAACATCTACTTAATAAATAATCACCAACTAAAATTGACGACTGGTTTCCCCAAATGTTATTTAAGGTTTTTTTTCCTCTTCTAATTTTACTATTGTCGATTACATCATCATGCATAAGTGTAGCAGCGTGAATTAATTCGACACATGCTGCTAAATTTATATCTCTACCACCTTTAGAGTATCCACAAATTTTAGCCGCTCCTAATGTCAGAAGCGCTCTAAGTCTTTTTCCACCAGTTCTTAAGTGGTAGCTTGTCATTTCATCAACAAGGCTTACTTTACTAGAT
>CACDKW010000041.1 GCA_902553465.1 uncultured Pelagibacteraceae bacterium
GAACTCATGGTTCAGCATTATTTACTAGAGGTGAGACTCAAGCAATTGTAACAACTACACTTGGAACTTCAGATGATGAGCAAAGAATTGAAAGTTTAGAAGGTCTTCAAAGAGAAAGGTTTATGCTTCATTATAATTTTCCTCCATTCTCAGTTGGCGAAACTGGAAGAATTGGAACGGGAAGAAGAGAAATTGGGCATGGGAAACTTGCTTGGAGAGCTATTAATTCATCCTTACCATCAAAAGAAAGTTTTCCTTATACATTCAGAATTGTGTCTGAAATTACTGAATCCAATGGCTCATCATCAATGGCAACAGTTTGTGGTACTTCTTTAGCATTAATGGATGCAGGTGTTCCAATAAAAGAACCGGTTGCAGGTATTGCAATGGGTTTAATTAAAGAAGGTGATGATTTTAGTGTATTATCAGACATTCTTGGAGATGAAGATCATTTAGGTGATATGGATTTTAAAGTTGCAGGAACTAAAGATGGCATTACATCACTTCAAATGGATATTAAGATTACAGGAATTACATTTGAAATAATGGAAAAAGCTTTAAAACAAGCTAAAGATGGAAGAATTCATATCTTAGGTGAAATGAATAAAGCTTTAAATAAATCGAGAGATGGCGTTGGAAAGCACACTCCAAAAATGGAAAAAATAACTGTAGATAAAAAAGATATTGCAACTGTTATTGGAAAAGGTGGAGCAACTATTAGAGAAATAGTTGAAAAGTCAGGTGCCAAAGTTGATGTTAACGACGAAGGCATTGTAACGGTTGCTGCACCAGATGATGAGTCGAGAAATAAAGCAATTCAGTTTATTAAAGACCTTACTGCTAAAGCTGAAATGAATAAAATTTATAATGGAAAAGTTATAAAGATCATGGAATTTGGAGCATTTGTTAATTTCTTAGGTAAGCAAGATGGTCTTGTTCATATATCAGAACTTGCTAATAAAAGGGTAGCTAAAGTAACAGATGTAGTAAAAGAAGGAGATGAGGTAAAAGTAAAAGTTATTGGTTTTGATAGAGGAAAAGTAAAATTGTCTATTAAAGCTGTAGTTTAAATTAAGGATCTTATTATAAAAAAAAATTTTAAGTTCTTACTGATTACTTAATTTTGTATTTTATTTTACTAATTAGAAAAATAGCTACTCCACTTAAGACAGCGAATACCTCTAGTGCATGGCCAGAATTTCCTAATAACAATTGAACAAAGTAAAATAGAATACAAATTACAAACCAAACTAGTATCAACATTACTTATTCTTTTTTTTTTCTCTTTTTAGTTTTCTTTTTTCCTTAAAGGAAAGTTTTGCTTTTTTCATTATACTTGAGTCTTTAAAAGATTTACCACTATATCTTTTAGACATAAAATTAAGTTATATTTTTCGGATCAGGCATACCTACTTTATTATATCCGGCATCAACGTAATGAATTTCTCCGGTAACTCCACCACCAAGGTCGCTCAATAGGTATAACGCTGAATTTCCAACATCATGGATATCTACATTTCTTTTTAAAAAAGAATGATCTTCATTCCATTTATATAAGAATTTTGCATCTCCAATAGCAGAAGCTGCCAAAGTTTTAATTGGCCCCGCACTTATTGCATTTACTCTTATTCCTTTTGACCCTAAATCTCTAGCTAAGTATTTAACACTTGCCTCAAGTGCAGATTTACAAACACCCATTACATTATAATTTGGAATAGCTTTATTGGATTCATAAGTTAAAGTAAGCATACTCCCACCTTTGCTCATTATTTTAGAAGCTTCTTTTGCAACTTCTGTAAATGAAAAACATGAAATTAACATACTTCTTAAAAAATTTTCTCTCGTAGTGTTTAAATATTCTCCTGATAATTCTGATTTATCTGAAAAGGCGACTGCATGCACAATAAAATCAATTTGACCCCATTTTGATTTTATATCTTCAAAAAGTTTTATTACTTCATCTTTTTTTTCAACATCGCAGCTAAATGTTATATTTGAATTTAATTTCTCTGCCAAAGGAATTACTCTCTTTTTTAAAGCATCACCAAGGTAGGTGAATGCTAATTCTGCTCCTGCTTCTGCTAATTTTTGTGAAATACCCCAGGCAATAGATCTTTCATTAGCTACACCCATGATTAATCCTTTTTTACCTCTCATTAAACTCATAAATTAAACCTTTTCAAAAAGTAAAGTTGCGTTAGTTCCTCCAAATCCAAAACTATTAGACATAATAGAATTCAAAGTTACATCTTTTTCAACTTTTGTAACTATTGGATATTTTTTTGCTTCATCATCCATATCATTAATGTTTATTGAAGCTGAAATAAAATTATTTTTCATCATAATTAAACTATAAATAGCCTCATGTACTGAAGTTGCTCCTAATGAGTGACCTGAAAGAGATTTTGTAGAACTTATTTTAGGTACATTATCTTTAAAAACTTCTCCAACTGCTTTTAGTTCTGTAATATCTCCAACTGGAGTTGAAGTTCCATGTGTATTTATGTAATCAACTTTATTTTTACCAGTTTTTAAGGCCATTTGCATACATCTTACAGCTCCTTCTCCAGATGGAGCCACCATATCGTATCCATCAGAAGTTGCTCCATAACCAGTTAACTCAGCATAAATTTTTGCTCCTCTTGCTTTTGCATGTTCATATTCTTCTAAAACTACAACTCCACCTCCACCTGAGATAACAAAACCATCTCTAGTTTTGTCGTAAGGTCTAGATGCTTTTTCTGGGGTATCATTGTACTTTGAAGATAGAGCAGTCATTGCATCAAACATAGCAGTCATTGCATAGTGAACTTCATCACTTCCTCCAGCAAAGATAATATCTTGTTTTCCAAGTTGGATTAATTCCATTGCATTTCCAATGCAATGTCCACTAGTTGCACATGCAGAACTAATTGTGTAATTAACTCCTTTAATTTTAAAAGGTACTGCTAACGTAGCAGACGCAGTGCTAGACATAGTTCTTGGGACTACAAATGGTCCCATTTTTTTTGGATTTTTTTCTCTTGTTTTGTCAGCTGCCAAAATAACATTTGCAATTGATGGTCCGCCAGATCCCATAATCATTCCGGTTGAAGTATTACTTACATCTTTTTCTTCTAGTCCTGAATCTTTAACTGCTTCAGCCATAGAAATATAATTGTATGCTGACCCAGGACCCATAAATCTTATAAACTTTCTATCAACATGATCTTCAAGTTTAATATTTGGTTTACCATGAATATTACTTTTTAAATTATATTCTTTATATTCTTCAGAAAAAGTAATTCCGGACTTTGAATTTAATAAAGATCTATAAATTTCTTCTTGATTATTTCCTAAACAAGATACGATCCCAATACCAGTTACTACTACCCTTTTCATTATTTAAATAATCCCACTTTTAAATTTTCTGCTGAATAAATTTTTTTTTCATCAGCTAATAAAACACCATTGGCCAAACCAACTGTTGTTCCACCTGGTGACATAATTTTTTTCATATCAATTATATATTTTGCTTTTTTTACACTTTTTAATACTTCACCAGTAAACTTTACAGTACCAACTCCTAGAGCTCTTCCTTTTCCAGGATTACCAAGCCACCCTAGATAAAACCCTACTAGTTGCCACATTGCATCCAAACCTAAACATCCAGGCATAACTGGATCTTCTTTAAAATGACAATCAAAAAACCAAAGATTGTCTTTTATATCTAGCTCAGCAGTAATAGAGCCTTTTTTGAAAGCGCCATTATCATCTTTAACTTCTGTTATTCTATCAAACATAAGCATTGGAGGAAGTGGTAATTTGGCGTTTCCAGGCCCAAAAAGCTCTCCATTCCCACAATTAATTAATTCTTTATAGCTATATGATGATTTTTTTTCCATAAATATAGATCTTTAATACTTTATTTATTAAAATTACAATATACAAATACTTTAGGTTTGTTATAAATTTGGCAAAAAATGGATAATAACACTATATTTATTGAAAAATTAAGGTCTTCTGGGCTAAGACCAACCAAACAAAGAATCAAAATTTGCAAATTATTGTTTGATAGAAAAAAAACTTTTCATTTTACAGTTAATGATATTTCTAAAACATTAAAAAAAGAAACTAGTGATAAAATTTCTTTAGCCACTATATA
>CACDKW010000042.1 GCA_902553465.1 uncultured Pelagibacteraceae bacterium
TATCTTTTCTCATGGACTCAGTGTTGATTTGCATAAAACCAACTGAATGATAATTAAATTCTTCAGAATCTTTTTCCCAAATGTCAACACTATGTGCCATTAATTCTCTCATAGCTGGTTGAAAATAATTATTTCTTACTACACCACATGCAATTCCGCTTGCACCTGCAGCAATTCCTGTTTTGTCTAAAACTACAATATCATTTTCCTTAACTGATTGACCTTTAGCTCTTAACTTTTCACCAATGTTCCAAGCAGTGCTTAAACCATGAATACCAGCACCAATAATTACAAATTTTGCTTTTTTGGGTAATTTCATAATTTAACTTTATTTTTAGTGCGACAGAAGTATATGATTTTTTTTATATATATAAAATATAAGTAAATGTTATTTCAACCTATAATTTAAAAGCTCAAATTTCTTAATGTTTTTAAATATTCATTAAATTCATTAATAAAAGACCTGCTTGGCTTAATATATTTTTTCCTTTGATCGTCAGATGTCTTTTCAAGGTAAAAAAACCCTTTTTCACATGCTTCATTTATTATCAAAGCTGACTTAGGTCTAGAGGTTTTAAATAATCTAGTTTTTAATTCTTCAACAGAAATATTTTCTTTTAACTTGTATGCAGACATAACTAATAACATCATGTGATAATGAGAGGGTGATTTTCTAAAAAAATAGCTGCTAGAAGTGTGTGATAGCTTCATCTGATCTTCCCAAAACTCTAAAAGATCCTTAGTTGCTTTATTCATTATTAATATTTTATGATCTTACTCTTAATTTTTTTGGGTCAAAATGTGGGAAAGGAACTATTTTTGCAGGAATTCTTTTTTGGTGGCCATCAATTTTTCCAACTTCAACTTCAGTTCCTAACTCTGAATGACCAATATCTATTCTACATAGAGCAATATTTTTATTTAAAGTTGGAGAAATACATCCGCTTGTAACAACTCCAACTTGAGATCTTCCGATATGAACACAATCTCCATGATTTGCTTTTTCTTTTCCAGTAAGTTCAAGTCCTACCAATTTCTTTTGAGGGTTTTCTTTTCTTTTAATTAAACTTTCTTTGCCAATAAAATTATCTGTTTTAGTTTTTAATGGAACTGTAAAACCAACACCAGCCTCAAACGGATCTACTTGTCCATCAAATTCATTTCCAAATAATATTAATCCTGCTTCAATTCTTAATAAATCTAAAGCACCAAATCCCGCAGGTATAATTCCTTCGTCTTTTCCAGCTTCCATAACTTTATCCCATACTTTAGGAGCATCAGATGGATGACACCATATTTCATAACCTAACTCACCAGTATAACCAGTTCTTGAGACAATTAATGGAATACCATTTAAATCTTCAATTCTACATATAGTAAATCTAAACCATTGTAATTCAGAAATAGTTGGTTGAGTTGGAGGTGTAAAAATAAATTTTTCAAGAATTTTTCTACTATTTGGACCTTGTAGAGAAATATTATTAATTTGATCAGTTGAATTTTTTATTAACACTTTGTAATTTTTTTTCTTTGCTTGTTCTTTTAGCCATTCTCCAGCATATTCATCACCACATACCCATCTAAAACCATGGTCACTCAATTTTAACAATGTTCCATCATCAAACATGAAGCCATTTTCATAACACATTGAAGAGTAAACTACTTGACCTACTGAAAGTTTTTTTACATTTCTTGTTAACGTGTAATTCATTAGTTCTTCAGCGTCAGGTCCTAAGATTTCGAATTTTCTTAATGAAGACAAATCAATTACAACAGATTTTTCTCTACAAGCAGTGTACTCATTAATTACACCGTGCTTTGTATAATCATTTGGTAACCAAAAGCCTCTAGCATCAACAAAATTTCTAGTAAGTTTTGAAGTTCTTTCGTAGAAACCAGTATTCCGAGTTAATTTATTTTCCGAGTCTGTTTTCATTCTAAATCCAAAAGATTTTGTAAATTCTTTTTTTTTATCATAAGTTCTAACAAAAATATCTGTTGGATTCCACGAATTACAAGCATCAATATCACTTGGACAAGCTGTTGTTCCGCAAGTTAAATCTTTAAGAGCTCTAAAAGTTACGTAATCACCAGGTCTAGCAAAAGATTCATCTGATAATACTGAATTTAAACCTCCTGCTGAAGTGTTAAAAAAAAGATTTATTGCATGCCAACCTTTCTTTTTTTGAACCCCAAATTTTTCCATAGAAGAATTTAGATTATCCGAGCAATTTGCGTGACCGAAGTATCCTGAATCTTCGTAATATTTTGATGTGCATGCTAAGTTGAAAGTATCATGTTTTCCAACTGTATCTCTTATTACTTCAATCAAAGGTTCATGATCAGTATCATAAAACTTAGAAAACAATCCTGGTCCAGGAAAAGTACTTCCCATAAAAGTTCTTGTTGTTTGCCAATCTAAACCTTTTTCAATTCTTTTATTCAATTTTGCTGTATCGAATGCCACAAAATCAGAACATTGTCTTCCTGTCGGTGAAATAACTTGAATATAATCACCCTCTTTTACTTGAAAAGAAATTGCAGTTGCTCGATCAATATTTGTCTCACTAAGCGGATCAAACATAGGATCAGGAATTACATGATGTTCTTTATCTTTTGTGATTTTAGCTCTTTTAACAAAAATAGTTAAATCTGTTGGAGGATTTTGCTCATGAATCAACATTTCAGCACCAGGAGCTGCAAAGATACAATAACACTTATCTTTAGATTTTATTTTTACTTTTTCACCCCAGTCTGTATCTTTATCAAAAACAATTGAAGATTTAGATTTTAAAATATCCAAATTTCTTTTTTTAAGTTGATGTAGCGCTATGAGAGAACTCTCATCTTTTTTTAAAAGTATTTTTTTAATTTCAGATGCATCTTTATTTTCTTTCAAATTTAAAATTGCTGGCTCTGATTTTCCTTCTTTGTTAAAAACTGAAATCTCACATAATTGATTTCCTTCATTATTAATAATTTCTATTTCGTCATCAGGAAGGATTTGAATACCAGTAAGACCACCACCATTTACTATATATCTTTCAACTCCAGGTGGTAGTACATTTAATCCAGGTTCTTTAATATTAGCACTTGTATTTAACATTTTTTAAAGCCTACAACGAACATAATATATCTAACTCTTGTTGACTATACATTTAATTAAGCAGATACTAAGCCTACTTAATATTAAGGAAAGGGGAAAAAATGAGAAAAATAATATCTCTTTTATCTGCTTTAGTTATTTCAGTTGTTTCATTTTCTGGAATAGCAAATTCTGCAGATAGTAAGAAACCTATCGTTATCCCAACACACAATTGGTCAAGTCAAATTGTTATGGCTTATGTAATTGGTGGAATTATGGAAAGTATGGGAAATAACGTAAAATATGTAAACGCTGACTCACAAGCAGTTTATGAATCAATTCGAATTGGTGACGTAACTATATCACACGAAGTTTGGGAATCTGCTTTTGGTAAATCATTTACTACAGCTTTAGACAAAGGTGGTTTGCTTGACTGGGGTGATCACGAAGCAAGAACTCTTGAAGATATGGGATATCCAAATTGGGTTGCTGAAAAAGGTTTATGCCCAGGTCTACCAGACTGGACTGCTTTAAAAAATCCAGACTGTGCAAAAAACTTTACAACACCTGATTCACCAGATGGAAAAGGAAGAATGTTGGAAGGACCACAAACTTGGCATGGTGATTTAATACCTCAAAGAGTTGATGCATTAGGCTTAGGAGATCTTTGGTGGGTTAAATTTGCTGGAAGTGCAGATGCACTTTGGGCAGAGTTAGCAGCAGCTAAAAAAGAAGGAAGAGGAACTATCATCTTTAACTGGACACCAAACTTTACAGATGGTGCAGGTTTTACATTTATAGACTTCCCTCCATACACAGCTGGTTGTAGACCAGAAGACGGTGGAGACGGTAAATGTGGTTCGCCAGATGGTTATTTGAAAAAGGCTGTTAATGCAGACTTTCCAAAAACTCATCCAAAAGCAGCTGCAATGTTCAAGAAGCTTTCAT
>CACDKW010000043.1 GCA_902553465.1 uncultured Pelagibacteraceae bacterium
AAAGAAACTTTTCTTTCTGGAGAGCCCTCGGGATTTCTGAAAGTTCCATCTGGTAAATGATGATAAGGTTTATTATTCATAGCTAACAATGCATTGTTATAAACAATAAAAAATAATAAAAAAATTAAAATTTTGGTCACTGGAACTATTTTACTTTTCAATTATTGTTAAATGACCCATTTTTCTTTTTTTTTTTACAGTATTTTTTAAATAATCAAAGAAAAATTCATTGTGCTGAAAATTTTTATTTCTGTAAACTAATATATCTTCACCAATTAAATTAATCATTTTTGCATTGTATAATTTTTTTGTCTCAATTTTATCGAGTCCACATACTGCTCTTATATGATTTTCAAATTGGCTAATATTATAAGCATTTATTGTAAGATGTCCTGAATTATGAACTCTTGGTGCAATTTCGTTTACATATAAATTTTCATTCTTATCAATAAAATATTCAACACACATAGTTCCAATATAATTAAGTTCTTCAGAAATATACTTGGCCCATTCTTTTGACTTATTAAACAAATCTTTATTTATTTCTGCAGGTATTTTAGAATATTTTAAAATTTGATCTTCATGAATGTTTTCTATTGGATCATAGATTTCATATTTTTCTTTTCCAAATCTTGTAATTATTACTGAAATTTCTTTTTTTAATTTAACTAATTTTTCTAGTATGTACTTGTTTTCAAAATTAATTTTTAAATTATCTATTTCATTTTCATTATTAATTTTATATTGGCCTTTTCCATCGTAACCTAAAGTACAAGTTTTAAGTATACCAGGTATAAAATCTTGACTAGATTTTAGCTCATTTTCATTATTAATAGGAATATACGAAGTAGTTCTAATATTATTTTTATTTAGAAAATCTTTTTCACTGAGTCTATTTTGAACAATTTTATTTATTGAAGGTTTTGGATTTATTTTTTTTATACTATCAATTTTAGTCAAAGCCGAATATGGAATGTTTTCAAATTCAAAAGTTATAAAATCAACTCTGTTACAAAATTCTTCAATTTTTATATCATTATCATATTTGCAAAAAATAAACTCATCAGCAAAAAACTGTCCAGGAGCATCTTTATCATCAGAAATAATTATAGTTTTTATATTTAAATTTTTAGCAGCTGTAGAAAGCATGCTTCCTAGCTGTCCTCCGCCAATTATTCCAATAGTCGTGTTTGACATTTAAATTATTTTGGTTTTTTTTTTACTGAAGAGGTTTGCTTAACACGCCATTTGTTTAGATTTATTTTTACTTTTTGATTACTTAAAGCAATTATAGATGCCGCTAATAATGCAGCATTGATTGCTCCTTCTTCTCCAATAGCAACAGTACCTACAGGTATACCTTTAGGCATTTGAGCGATAGATAATAAACTATCTAAACCTTTTAATTTTTTACTTTCAATAGGAACACCTATAACCGGTATCGTAGTAAGCGCAGCAATCATCCCTGGCAAATGAGCAGATCCTCCAGCACCAGCTATAATTACTGAAATATTATTTTTTTCTGCTTTCTTTGCATAATTGTACATTCGATTAGGTGTTCTGTGTGCTGAAATAATTTTTGTTTCAAAGTTAACATTTAATATTTTAAACACTTTTTGACACAGTTTCATTGTTTTGAAATCTGATTGGCTTCCCATTATAATAGATACTTTATGTGGTTTTTTTGATTGCATACGACTTAATAAACGAACAGTCTTTAACTTATTTCAAATTAAACTAACTTTTTCAATAAAATTAGTAATGTAAGTGAAAATAAAACAAAAATATGTTATTTAGAATTATAATGAAAATATTGGCTTTTTTTATACTGTTAATTTCCACAAGTTCTTTTGCAAACGAGTATGAGGCTAATTTCAATATTGAAAAGTTTAAATTTGCCCAAAAAAATGGAAAAATAGTTGTTATTCATTCCTGGAATAAATCTTGTAGTACGTGTGCAAAACAAAAACCAATACTGGAAAAAGCGAAAAAAGATTTTCAAAATGTTATTTTTATGAACTTTGAACAAACTAAAAATAGAGATATTGCCAACTTACTAAAGATTGATTATTGGACAACTATTGTTGTTTACAAGAACAACAAAGAATTGGCTAGAGAAATAGGATTATATAAGGAAGAGGATATTTATAATCTTATAAAAAAAGGCATCTAATCTTAAATAAAAAATGAATTATAAAATTGATAATTTACAATACTGCAATTGGTCTAGAGAAGTTTTTGAAATTAATAGAGAAGCAGCATTAGACGCTGTTCACGTCACAATAGTTTATCATGAAGATTACGATGAACTATTAAAAAGAATAGATGAATGGAACATACATTTTGAAGAAAATTCTGATTTAATTTTTCATGGCAAAAATTATAAAGATATAGAAAAAGCTAAAGAAGAAAAAAAAACTGCTATATTTTTTGGTTTTCAAAACTGCTCACCAATTGAAGATGATATAAGCTTAATTGAAAAGGTACATGAATTAGGATGTAAATTTATGCAACTTACTTATAATAATCAATCTCTTTTAGCCACAGGATGTTATGAAAAAATTGATAGCGGGGTTACTAATTTTGGCAAAGAAGTAATTAAAGAAATGAACAGAGTAGGTTTAGTAATTGATATGTCTCATTCTGCTGAAAAAAGTACATTTGATGCAATAGAAATTAGCAAAAAACCAATTGCAATAACTCATGCTAATCCATCATTTTGGCATAAAGCTATTAGAAACAAATCTACAGATTTATTAAAAACTTTAGCACAAAGTGGAGGAATGATTGGGCTTTCATTGTATCCTCATCATCTTAAAGACGGAACAAATTGTAATTTAGAAAATTTTTGTGAAATGACAGCTAAAACTGCTGAATTGATAGGTGTAAATAATATAGGTATAGGTTCAGATTTGTGTTTAAAACAACCTGACACAGTTGTTGAATGGATGAGAAATGGTACCTGGACAAAAAAAAAAAATTTTGGAGAAGGATCAAAAAATAAACCTGGATTTCCAAAACAACCAGATTGGTTTAAAGACGCAAGAGGATTTAAAAATTTAGAAGTGGGTTTAAGAAAAATTGGATTTAACCAAGGAGAAGTGGAAGGAATTTTAGGAAATAATTGGTATAATTTTTATAAAAATATTTAAAAATGCAAGTAGAATTAAGAGATCCAAAAATTATTATGAAATTATCGAGGCTTGGATCTTTTCATCAATCAAAATTGTCCTTTTTAAGATCATTTTTAAAAGAATTTAAAAATTGGGAATATAACAGAAATCTTTTTGACTTAGATGAGAATGGGTACGGAAGAGCAGTTTATTCATTTTCAAAAAAAAAAAGGACTTACTCATTAGTTTGCTTTGCCAACAAAATAAAGGATGAAGAAAGGTCAGATAGGGTAATAGCAACAAAATGGGATGCAGCATTTGTATTGTACGACGGTATGCCTTCAAAAAAAGATATTGAAAGATTGGAAATTAATGTTCCAAAACAAGAAGTTGGTAGACTTTCATATAAGGAATTAACATTATCAAGAGCAAACAAATCTATTAGAGCTTTTGATCATGTTGTAAATAAACTTTCTAATGGTCAACAGCCAGATAAGGAATATTTATCAAAAATTGGCTACTTATATAGAACAACTGCAGTTTATGGGTCAGGAAAATTTGGGTTAGCAGATAGAATTAGAATTAAAAATAGAGAAGAAATTTGTGGACCATTCAGATTGGAAATGATGTTAGTTTATTTAGTTAGACAGTTTACATTTGATCAAGTTAATCATATTGCAAAATATAAAAATCCTAAAAATGCTGTTGAATTAGATAAAGAAATTTCTAGAAATTTAGGTATCGGAAATTCAACAGGACTTGGTATGGCACCTTTTATCGTAAATCATCCAACACTTCTTAACAACTGGATACTTGCAAGAGAAAAAGCTTTAAAAAAAGTTCGA
>CACDKW010000044.1 GCA_902553465.1 uncultured Pelagibacteraceae bacterium
AATAAATTAAAATTTTTTGAAAAAAAATATAATTTTAAAATAATTAATCCCAGGCCACTAAAGAAAAAAACTAAAATTATTTCATCAACATTGATTAGAAAATTAATATCTAATGGAAAAATTAATGTTGTTAATAGATATTTAAATAGAAATTGGTCTATAAATGGAAAGGTAATTGTAGGAAGAAAAATGGGTCGAAAAATTGGGTTCCCAACATGCAATATTAAATTAAATGATTATGTAATTGCAAAACCTGGAGTATATGCAGTAAATATATTAATAAATAAAAATAAAAAATTACTTAAAGGAATTGCAAATTTAGGTTATAGGCCAACTTTTAATCAAAAAGAAATACTTTTAGAGGTTCACATATTTAATTTTTCAAGGAATCTTTATAATAAGAGCTTAACTATTGAGTTCATAGACTTTATAAGAAAAGAAAAGAGATTTAAAAATATAAACCAATTAAAAAAACAAATTAATTTAGACATCAGAAAAGCAAAAAAAAAATTAAACTAAAATAATGAGCAAAAGTAATATCAATCTACCCAAAACTTCTTTTTCAATGAAAGCAAATTTGCAAAATAAAGAACCTGGAATAATTGATTACTGGGATAAAATTGATTTATATAAAAAGTTACGATCAACTAGCAAAGGAAAAAAAAAATTTATTCTTCATGATGGTCCTCCATATGCCAATGGGAACATACACATGGGAACAGCACTTAATAAAATCCTTAAAGATGTAATAGTAAAGTTTCATCAAATGAAAGGAGAAGATTCTGTTTATGTGCCAGGTTGGGATTGTCATGGTTTACCGATTGAGTGGAAAATTGAGGAACAATATAAAAAAAATAAAAAAAATAAAAACGAAGTTCCAATAAACGAATTTAGAAAAGAATGTAGAGATTTTGCAAAGAAATGGATTGAGGTACATAAAAAGCAATTTAAAAGACTTGGGGTAGTAGGTGACTGGGAAAATTATTATTCTACAATGAGCTTTGATGCCGAAGCCCAGATAGTTAGAGAGCTTGGTAAATTTTTAAAAGAAGGAAGTCTTTATCGGGGATATAAACCTGTTCTTTGGTCCACTGTAGAAAAGACAGCATTGGCAGATGCAGAAGTTGAATACATGGATCATAAGTCTGATACAATTTATGCAGCATTTAATATTAAAAAATCAAAAAATGAGAAACTTTTGAATACCCAAATTATAATTTGGACAACAACCCCATGGACTATACCTGCCAATAGAGCTTTGGCTTACAATGAAAATTTAAAATATGTAATTATTAAAATAGAAGATCAATCAGATTTTAAAGATAAACAAATAGTAGTAGCAGAAGATTTGTTAAAATCTTTAATAGAGGATTGTAATATCAAAAAGTTTACAAAAGTTTTAAACTTTTCAGGAAAAGAATTTCAAGGAACAATCTGTACTCATCCATTTTCAAAAATTGGATTTGATTATGATATTCCAATGTTAAGTGCAAATTTTGTTACGACAGAACAAGGGTCGGGAATCGTCCACTGTGCACCTAGCCATGGTCCTGATGATTTTAATTTGTGTTTAAAAAATAATATAAAAGCTGAAGAAACTGTAGATGATGACGGAAAATACACAAAACATGTTCCAACTTTTGAAGGTATACATATTTTTAAGGCTAACAAAGTAGTTATAGAAAAACTAAAAGAACAAAAAAATTTATTATCTAGCGGGGAATTAATTCATTCCTATCCTCATTCTTGGCGTTCAAAAGCACCCTTGGTTCATAGAGCGACACCTCAATGGTTTATTTCGATGGAAAGTCATGGTTTGAGAAAGAAAGCTTTAAAATCTATTGATGAAACTAATTTTTATCCAAATAAAGGAAAAGAAAGACTAAGGTCGATGATTGAACTAAGACCTGATTGGTGTGTTTCAAGACAACGAGTATGGGGAGTTCCTATTCCTGTTTTTATGTCAAAAAAATCAAATGAAGTTTTAGTCGATGAAGAAGTTACTGAAAATATTGCAAATATATTTGAGAAAGAGGGAGCCGACTGTTGGTTTGAAGGAGATGCTCAAAGATTTTTAGGCAAAAAATATAAAATTGAGGATTATGAAAAAATGAATGATATTGTTGAGGTTTGGTTTGATAGCGGCTCTACTCATGCTTATGTTCTTGAAAAAAGAGAAGATTTAAAATGGCCTGCCTCTATGTATCTTGAGGGCTCAGATCAACACAGAGGATGGTTTCACTCATCATTATTAGAGTCTTGTGGAACGAGAGGTAGGGCACCGTTTGAATCTATATTGTCCCACGGATTTGTTGTTGATGGAAAAGGTTTAAAAATGTCAAAATCTCTTGGGAATATTATTGCACCAGAAGATATTTTAAAAAAGTATGGAGCTGATATTCTAAGGATTTGGGTTGCGGCTTCTGATTATGCTGAGGATTTAAGAATAGATTATTCAATTTTAGAACAGCACGCAGAATCTTACAGAAAAATTAGAAACACTTTTAGATATATCCTTGGAAATTTAAATGACAAATTTGAAAAAGTTGATCTTGAAAAAATTAATATAATTAATTTTCCAGAGTTAGAACAGTATATGTTGCATAAAATTTATAATCTTAATATTTTATTTGAAAAGAATTTTGAAAAATATAATTTTCATACTATTTATAAGGAAATAATAAATTTTTGTACATCTGATCTATCAGCTTTTTATTTTGATATAAGAAAAGATATTTTATATTGCGATTCTCTAGAGAGTAAAAAAAGAATTTCAACTATAGAGTTTTTAAATATTGTTCTTGAAATATTATTAAAATGGTTTGCACCAGTGTTATCATTTACAACTGAAGAAATTTATTCACTTCTGAAAATTAAGGAAAAAGGAAGCATTCATCTAGAAAAATTTCCAGTAATCCCATCAAACTGGAATAATCCTAATTTAAATAACAAATGGACTGAGCTTATTAAAATAAGAGATAAATGTAATAGTAGTATAGAGTTAAAAAGAGCATCTAAAGAAATTGGTTCAAGTTTAGAGGCAAATTTAAAAATACATTTAAATGATAAACTAATTAAATTATCTAAAGGAACTGATTTTTCTGAGCTATGCATTACATCAGGGGCAGATGTAGATAAAATTAAAAAAGACGATGAGGAAGAAGTTATTGTTGAGACAAACAAAGCTGAAGGAAAAAAATGTAGCATTTGTTGGAAAATATTTAAAGATAGATGTGACAGACATGGAAATTTATAATTTAAATAATTTATGAATAAATTTTTTTCAAAAAAAATTATCTTATACTTTGTAACAGTTTTTTTTATTTTTCTAGCAGATAGAATTTCAAAACTTTACATTTTATCTATTCTAGAAAATTTTGGAAATGTAAATATAAATATTAACTCTTACATAAATTTCGTTTTGGTCTGGAACAGTGGTATAGCTTTTGGTCTACTTTCATTTGATCAATCTGAAATATACAATCTAATAACTATTTTTATAATTTTTATTAATTTATTAATCGTATATTTAATTATAAAATTAAAAGATATAAGGGCATATTTTTTCTTAATTGTATTAGGAGGATCTTTAGGCAATCTATTTGACCGAATTTATTATTCTGCAGTTCTGGACTTTATAGATATTAGTTTTAAAAATTTTCATTGGTTTATTTTTAATGTTGCTGATATATTTATATCTATTGGAATTATTTGTCTTATTTTTGCTGAATTATTGATCTATAAAAGAAATCATGAAAACTAAAAATTTTTTTTTATTTTTAATTACCCTGATAATTTTAAGTGGGTGCTCAGGTGCCAAAGATGCTTTACAAGGCAAAAAAAGGTCAGATACAAGTGATGAATTTTTAATTGAAAAAAAAAATCCCTTAACCAAGCCTCCAGACTACAATGA
>CACDKW010000045.1 GCA_902553465.1 uncultured Pelagibacteraceae bacterium
TCTGGTACTCTAGATATTACCGATACATATGAATCATTTGAAATTCATACTGGAAAAATGTTTCAAAATAAAAGTTTACTTCCAAATATTGGGACAAACTTATCTTATTCTTTCACGCCGAGCCACACTGAAAGCAAATATTATTCTTGGGAAGACAAACACGTTGCAAATTTCTCAGTAGACTTGAACGATGAATACAATTTAGAATTTAAAAAAAATAAAAGTAAAATTGGAATTGGTTGGATTTTAGATTATAGAACTTTAATTACAGATTCTAAAACAGAGTATTCAGTTAACGGTACAGAAGCAACTTATCATCAAGATGATGAGTTAATAAAAGAAATGACTTTATCTGTGAACATCAATTATGAAAAAACATTTTATAAATTTGGAAAAATGTTGATATCAATTGATGGAAAGAGTACCACTCAAGATGTAAGTAGTATTGGTGCTAATATTTCTTTAGTTAAGATACTTTAATAAACTTTATGCAAACTAAAGGTGGCTGAATTATTTTTATTGGATCCATTTAAATTATTTTCATAATCAAATTTAAAATCAAATCCATTTATATTTTTAGCAAAATCAAATCCAGCTTTTATATTATTATTATCTATCAAATTGAACGCAAATTTAGTCCCATCTATTGGGACATATCCAGCAGACAAATAAATTTCATTCATATATCCGCTTCCTTTTGTTTGAAATCTTTCAAAATTTGCTATTACAGACCAACCTGAGATGGATGTCACATCAAATCCATATCCTATTCTAAAACTTTTCTCATCTTCTCCATTAATTTTTAAAGAATATCTTGTGTCAGGATCACTTACATAATAAAAATCAGCATCAGAACTAGGACTAAAATCTATAATATATTCAATACGTCCAGTGTGATTTATAATTTTATCTTCATAATGTTTTATGGTGTCATCCATAAGCAAACTTACAGTTCCAAAACCTGTAAGTATTTCGTGATTTTTAAAAAATAATACATCCGATGTTGTTCCGTACTCATTTTTTTCCCTATATTCATCAAGCATTGTATAACCCAAATCAATTTTAACATTAGGATTTAGATTTAGTTTTTCTGAATTAATTCTCTTTCCAAAATTAATTGTACCAAACATTTGATGACCATTCCTATTACCATGAAGAATATTAATACCTTTATGTCTTTTAATATCTAATTCTAGGTGGCTTATACCTATGATACCATCTGTAAATATGTGATTTTCACGTAAAGTTGTTCCGTACATGGATATACTATAAGACTTAGCAAAAATTCCTGACAAATTGGGTATTATATCTGTATTATCTGTGCCTAATTGGAATACATATCCATACATTGTGTCTTTATTCTTCTTTTTGTCAGCCCCTATTGCAAATCCAGTACTATGAATATTTCTTGCTAAAACGTCGTTTTTTATTCCAGTTCCTCCTATGCCTATAAAACCCTCATTCCATTTATACCATTCTTCATCTTTTTTAATATTTTTTTGACTTTTTTCATTTGGTTTTATTAATTCAACTAATTTTGCAAGCCTTTGATCAGAAAAACTAATTTCAGCTTGGAAGTTATTTAAATCATCATAATTTTTATGTCGTCTAAGCCATTCAATACGATGCATTATTGGAAGAGTATTATGTTTAATTATTCTCTTGGAAAGCTCAACTTGTTCTTGAACTAAAACAACAGTATCTTCATCATTCTCTGGATTTTCGCAGGTTAATGTTGTTCCACATGAAGCAGTATATTGTAATATTCTACTCGTAGCGTCATTGTCGTCTGTAACAAATAGCATTGTAAAGTTCGCAGTAAAAATAAATCCTCTCATATTAGAAAATTTGCTATCCAAGCTATATGCAGTAAAAGTAGAAGATATAGTTGAAATATCCCAAGCAGTGCTGAGAGTATATTTGTTCATATTATTGTTTTGATTACCTCCAAGATATAACTCTGTACCATTTGAATTGAATTGTACGTTTCTCATATTATTATCTGAAGCACTTAAAGCAGCAGAATTTTTTACAAATGTTACATTTGATTCTGAAACATCCCAAGCAGTGTCTAATCTATACTCTTTAAGCATATGTTCATTTTTTCCAGAGACAAACATACGTTTACCATCAGGTTTAAATGTTAATGTTCTTAACTGACTTTCATCGTCATCGTCCACTTCATATCTTGTAACATATTCTAATGTAGAGGTGTCCCAAGCACTAGTAAGATTATATTGATAAACATATAATCCTTCATTTGCTACTACAAACATTCTTGTTCCATCGGGTTTAAATTCTATTGCATGTGGGTATTGCAAATCTGTAGTTCCATCTGTTAGTTGAGTTGTAGAAGCTAATGTTGCGGTACTGATATCAAAAGGTGTACCAAGTGAATATTGTTTTACAAAACCATCAGTACTTGCATTAGTACGTGTAGTCACGTACATTATAGTTCCATCCGGTTTAAAGTTTATTCCTCGCACATTAGCAGTATCAGAAGATATATCTATCTCTTGTTTATAAGCTAGAATTGCAAAAGCATCAGTTACAAATATTAAACTAAAAAATAATGTTACCAAAAACCTTTTCATAAAATTTATATTATATGTCTTAAAATAATATGTATTGTTATTCCAAGCACAATATAAGGCCCAAAAGGTATTTGTGAAGATAAATTTTTTGTTTTTTTAATTAGTGATGGCAATGCTGATAGCAAAGCAATTACAGATGAAAATAATAATACAAAAGGTATTGATGTCCACCCAAACCAAAAACCTATAGCCGCAAGTAGCTTTGCATCTCCTAAACCCATTCCTTCTTTATTTTTAATTTTCTTATAGGCAAAAATAATTAACCAAATAATTAAGTAGCCAAAAATTCCTCCAATTAAAGAACTAATATAATTTGGAAATAATAAAGAATTTAAATTTGGATCAAAAGATTTTATAAAACCAATAATCATTAGCGGGAAGGTTAATTCATTTGGAATGATATAATGATGAAGATCAATAAAAAATATTATAATAAAAAAAATAACCAGTATTAATAACAATAATGAAGTGATGCTAATCCCATAAAAATAATATACAATAGTAAATGAAATTGCAGATGTTAGTTCGACAACAAAGTATTCAGAACTAATTTTGTTGTTACAATCTCTGCATTTTGCTTTTAGTAACAAATAGGAGATTAAAGGAATATTATTAAACCATTTTATTGTTTTTTTGCAATTTGGGCAAAAAGAACGAGCAAAAACAATACTTTTACTTATAGGTATTCGGTAGATACAAACATTTGCAAAACTTCCCCAAATACAGCCCAGTAAAAAAAAAATAATGAAATACACTAACTAAATTTTAAATTGGGAGGCAATATTAATAATACCATCAATACAATATTGAATAAGCACAACGGCTTCCTGAACATGAATGAAAAGGCCAGGAGTATTAATTATGATTTCCATAACTATTTAAATTACCAAAAAAGAAGTAGAATGCTAGATATAAATATGTTTTTTAAAACAAAAAAAATTGAGGCAAATAAAGAAGATTCATCATCGAACCAAGATTTAGCAATTATTACAAAGATGAATCAAGATTTTGCTACTTCACTTGATTTAAATGAAACATTACAAAAATCCTTAGAAGTTATTATTATTAAAAGATTGAATGCTCAAGCAGCTAATATTTTTTTAATAGAAGATAAAAAACAAGTATTCCAATGTATAG
>CACDKW010000046.1 GCA_902553465.1 uncultured Pelagibacteraceae bacterium
CTCTTTCATATTAACTGCAGTACTAGGATTTCCAGTTAATTTAACTACAGGTTCAATTGCATTTCCAATAATATTTCCTTGTCCTGTTGGAAATAAATGAATATTAAAACCTGCTGCAGCTTGTAAAGTTAAGCACTCACCAGCAGCAGAAGATGTATCCATAAAATACAATCCAGGGCCTTTTTTAGGCTCTTCGGCAGGAGTTAGTACATCAATAAATTTTCTTGAACCAATTTTTTGAAAATTACCAAAAGCTTTTTCCTCAATTGTTGTTAATCCACCAGCAATATTACCTGCTGTTGGTTGGCTTTCTGAAAGATCATTTGTAGCCTCCTTGAGAATGAAATCATTATAATCACTCCAAGTCTTCATGAATTTCTTTTGTGCTTCTGGTGTCGAACCTCTTGTTGCGCAAACTTTTTCAGCTCCAGTTAATTCTGAGGTTTCACCAAAGCAAAGATGAACTCCTAATGGCTCTAATTTATCCATTAAATTTCCAACTGCCGGGTTGGCAGCCATTCCTGATGTTGTATCAGACTCTCCACATTTAACTGATATCCATAAATCACTTAAAGGACACTCTTCTCTTTGCTTTTCTGAAGCCCACTGAGAAAACTCTTGAGCTTTTTTAGAAGCAGTCATTATTGTTTTAATATCTCCTGCTCCTTCAATGCTAAAACCTTCAACAGGTTTTCCAGTTGTAGCTATCGCATCAACAATTCTTTTAGTCCATTTAGGCTCAATACCTATTACAACACAAGCTGCAACATTTGGATTTTTTCCAGTCCCGATCATTGTATCAAAAAATAATTCTAGGTCTGCGCCGAATTGTAATCTTCCATAAGCATGTGGTATTGCAAATGTACCTTTAATATTATTAGCAACTGCTTCTGCGCAAGCATTTGAAATGTCATCAACAGGTAGAATTACAACATGGTTTCTAGTACCAACTCTACCATTTTCTCTTTTGTAACCTAAAAAACTTTTTGGAATTTCCATATTATTACCACTTCTTAGTTTTTACATTATGAACATGTACATGTTCACCCTTTTTAATATCTTTAACAACTTTTCCAATATCATGACCATATTTTAAAATTGTATCTCCTTCTTTAAAATCAATCATTGCAATTTTATGTCCTAATGGGATCTCATTTTTAGATTGAATTTTAACAGATTTGTCATTTTCCATAATCCAGCAATTACATTCTTGATTAGGGGTTATTTTTTCAATAACTACAACACCTACATTGTCTTTTTCATCATGAATAATTATATCAGTATTAGCCATAGCGACGATTTCTTTATTTGAAATTTGTTTGATCTTATATATTAATCATGTCCTTAAACAAATAAAAATTTTATATATAGAAAGTTTTATATGACAAAAATGAATACAGAAGAGGCATTTATCAAAGTTCTTCAGATGCATGGAATAGAGCATGCGTTTGGAATAATCGGTTCAGCATTTATGCCTATTTCTGATTTATTTCCTAAAGCAGGTATAACATTTTGGGATGTGGCACACGAAACTAATGGTGGTTTAATTGCCGATGGATACACTAGAGCAACTGGAAAAATGTCAATGGTCATTGCTCAAAATGGTCCTGGTATAACAGGTCTTGTTACACCTATAAAAACAGCTTATTGGAATCATACTCCATTGCTTTTAGTTACTCCTCAAGCAGCAAATAAAACTATGGGACAAGGTGGATTTCAAGAAGTGGAACAAATGAATTTATTTAAAGACATGGTTTGCTATCAAGAAGAGGTTAGAGATCCATCAAGAATGGCCGAAGTTCTTAACAGAGTAATTGAAAAAGCGATTAGAGGCTCTGCTCCAGCACAAATAAATGTACCAAGAGATTATTGGACACAAGTCATAGATATCGAACTACCTCCAATAGTTAGACTAGAAAGGCAAAGAGGAGGAGAGGATGCAATAACTAAAGCTGCAAAATTGTTATCAGAAGCTAAGTTTCCAGTAATCTTATCTGGGGCAGGTGTAGTGATTGGTGGAGCTATTGAAGATTGTAAAAAACTAGCAGAAAAATTAGACTCTCCTGTGTGTAGCGGTTATCAACATAACGATAGTTTTCCTGGAAGCCATCCTTTAGCAGTAGGTCCTCTAGGATACAATGGTTCAAAAGCAGCGATGCAACTAATTTCAAAAGCAGATGTTGTTCTTGCACTCGGGACAAGATTAAATCCATTTTCTACACTACCTGGGTATGGTTTAGATTATTGGCCTAAAGAAGCAAAAATTATTCAAGTTGACATGAATTCGGATAGAATAGGATTAACAAAAAAAGTTACAGTTGGAATTTGTGGTGATGCAAAACTTGTTTCACAACAAATTTTAAAAAAATTATCTTCAAATGCAGGTGATAAAGGTAGAGAAGAAAGAAAAAATTTAATACACCAAACAAAATCTGCATGGTTACAAACATTAACAAGTTTAGATCATGAAGATGATGACCCAGGAACAGTTTGGAATAAAGAGGCAAGAGAAAGAGATAGCGATAGAATGTCTCCAAGACAAGCTTGGAGAGCAATACAAGCCGGTATGCCTGAAGATGTTATAATTTCATCAGATATAGGCAACAATTGTGCAATAGGAAATGCTTATCCAACATTTGAAAAAGGAAGAAAGTATTTAGCGCCAGGTTTATTTGGTCCTTGCGGTTACGGTTTCCCTTCAATACTAGGAGCAAAAATAGGATGCCCAGATATACCAGTTATTGGATTTGCAGGTGATGGAGCTTTTGGAATAAGTATGAATGAAATGAGTTCATGCGCAAGAAAAGAATGGCCAAAAATTACAATGGTTATTTTCAGAAATTATCAATGGGGTGCAGAAAAAAGAAATTCAATTCTTTGGTTTGATGACAATTTTGTTGGAACTGAATTAGATCCTGAATTAAGTTATGCAAAAGTTGCTAATGCATGCGGTTTAAAAGGAGTTACTGTCAAGACCATGGAAGAAACAACAAAAGCTATTAAACAATCCTGTGAAGATCAAAAAAAAGGAATAACAACATTTATTGAAGTTATTCTTAATCAAGAACTAGGTGAACCTTTTAGAAGAGATGCAATGAAAAAACCAGTTAAAGTTGCGGGTATTAAAAAAGAGGACATGAAACCTCAAAAATCTATATAATTAAGCAAAAATTATTAAAATTATTTCATTTCTTAAATTCTATGTTAAAAAAAACTTATGTTTGATAATTTAAGCCCTATTCATATTGTAGCCTTTTTAAGTTTATCTGGAATTGTCTTAAGATCATCTTTGTCTTTAATCGGTCAAAATTGGGTAAGAACATATAGTTTCCTAGGTACATTTATTTTATTGCCAAATATTGCATACATCATAACTACTGTTATAGCCGGAGATATTGCACTGTCGCTTGGAATGATAGGAGCCTTATCGATAGTAAGATTTAGACATCCAGTTCGAAGTAATTTTGAATTAACAATGTATTTTGCATTAATAACTCTTGGAATTGCATCTGGTGTCAGTATTAAACTTGCATTTTTATTACTAGTAATTGTTCTTGCAACGATCTTAGGTATTGAAATTTTACAATTTTTGATGAAATATTTTAATTTTCAATTATACCAACATTCTTTCAATGAGGGAATTGCT
>CACDKW010000047.1 GCA_902553465.1 uncultured Pelagibacteraceae bacterium
TATAAAAATCAAATAATACAATCTCTTAAATGGATAGGTATAGAAAATGATGGAAATGAATATATACAATCAAAAAAAATAGATGATCATATTAAAGTTGCTAACGAATTATTAAAAAATGGTCATGCATATAAATGTTATTGTTCAAATGAAGAAATTGAAGAACAAAAAAAAAGAGCAAAGCAAAAAAAAATTCCTTACATTTATGATAGAAAATGGAGAGATAAAAGTGAAACTGACGCTCCAAAAAATATCAAACCAGCCATAAGATTTAAAAGTAAAATCAATGGATCCACCATATTAAAAGATTTGGTTCAAGGAGATATTGAAATAGAGAATAACACTATTGAAGATTTTATCATATTAAGAAATGATGGATCGCCTACATATAATTTATCTGCCTCGGTTGACGACCATCAGATGAATATTACTCATATAATTAGAGGTGATGATCACAAAATTAATACATTTAAGCAAATGCAGATTTATTTAGCTATGAAATGGGAACTGCCTTCCTTCGCTCATATACCTTTAATTCACACAACAGATGGAAAAAAATTATCAAAAAGAGATAAGGCTTCAACATTAGACGATTATTCAAAGATTGGCGTAATGCCAGAAGCTTTAAGAAATTACTTACTAAGGCTTGGATGGTCTTTTAAAGATAAAGAAATATTTACAGAAGAAGAAAGTATTAAATACTTTAATTTAGAAGGTATAGGTAAATCTCCATCAAAGCTTGATATGAGCCGAATTTTGTCAATGAATGAGCATTATATTAAAAATAAAGATGAGAATGAACTTTTTGGTCAATTTGCTAAATACTGTGAAAATTACAAAGAAAAGATAAATGATCAAAAAGGAGAAAAAATTAAATCCTCATTATCATTTTTAAAAAATAAAGCTAAAACTTTAGAAGATATATACAATAATTCTAAATATATAATTCAAGATAAAGTTACAATTAATAAAGATGATTTAAAATTATTAGATGATAAAGCCAAAAAGGTTATAACTGAATTCTCTAATAATATTTCAAGTATAGAAATATTAAACAAAGAAAACTTAGAACCAATTATTAACGATCTTATAAAATCTCATGAAACTAACTTTAAAGGAGTTGGTCAACCATTAAGAATAGTATTAACTGGTTCGAAGTTTGGACCTGGAATTTATGATATTATAACTTCTCTAGGTAAAAATGAAGTAATGAAAAGATTAAGTTTTAATTAAAAAGGTCTACTTGCTTTAATTGCAAGTTCATTTTCAAAATCTTTATTATTTTTTATTAATCTTCTTATAGAGGTAGATAAATACCAGCTATCAATTAAATTTAAATCAAAACCTACTTCAAACTTTATAGAGTTAGAATAGTTTTCCTTTATAGTATAATTATATTTAGTACTTGGATCGGATACATATGATGCTTTTACTTTTGAATTAGGAGAGAAATTTTCAAAAAATTCAATCCTGGCATAAGGTAATAAATGACCTTTGTTAATTTTTTTTTTGTATTTAAGTAAAGTACCAAGTGAAATCGATCTACTAATTAAATTTTGTTCTTCAAAAGATAATGCTTGTATATTACCAGACTCCGTGAAGCTATCAAATTTAGATAAACCAATATCACCTCTTCCAAATAATAATGATGTAAAATTATTTTTATTTATTATTTTATTAAATTTAATTGACGTAAAATATTGTTTGATATCCCTATTTCCAGTTAATATATTTGATGTATCAGCTTGCTCAACTCTTTTTAGATCATTATTTATATATCCATAACCTATTAAACTATCAATAAAGGTAGAACGTGTCTTATGCCAACTAGAATATACAGTAATGCTATTTGCATCAGATCTAATTGTTGTACCTAGCGGTCCCACATCGGTATCTTGATCTTCTATTCGAATAGCTATTCCAAAAAGAGTATTTTTTTTTATTATTTTGTCCATACCAATTACTAAGGCATTCGTATCAAAAGCTTGATTTTCTTTACCTGTTTTGAGTTTAATTTTACCCTTTTTAATATAAGCAGAACTCCATATTTTCCACTTTCGAGGTATTAATCCAAATTCATTTTTTAAATATTTCGAAAGTGGCAAATCATTTATAAATTTTTCAATATTTTCTTCGGATAGTTTTTGTTCTTTTTTAACATCACCTTTTAAAAGATATAAATCTAATAGTTTTGCATATGGATATGTGTCTTTATTTGTAATATCAATACTTAAACCTAGGTCTTTGAATTTAATACTGTCATTTTTTTTAGTTGTTCTGTACCATTCCATTCTTTCTAAGACAGAATTTGTCGAATTATAAATAAATCTTTTTGAACTCTCTGATTGACCTTCAACTATACCAACCAGTTGTTGATCATCAAAAACATCAAATGTACTATCGCTAGCCTCTGTGGATGTTATTGTTATTGTTGCTTCGCCTGAAACAGTGGCTGTACCTCCCATACCACCATACTCAATTATATAAGCATCAACATTGTTATTATTTATTACATAATCATTCCACTCACCTTTTCTATCTCCTGATCCATAAACATGCATATAGTCTTCTTCTTGTCCATTATATTGATTTGGTTCACCGAAGTTCCAGTTTAAATAACTTTGTTCTGTACATCCGCTGCCGCTGATTGTACCGCCTGTTCCACCAACTCCAAATTTTTGACAAGTATAAGATTGTCCTGCTTCAGGTCCATCCATCCATTTCCAAACTCTTTCAAGTCCACTATCAGATCCCCCTGTCCATGCACTTACTGAAATTTTGTCTGCTATGAAATCATTTTCTTGTTCAGAAGTAATAGTTACTAGATAACCAGTGAGTCCATTAAATTTTTGTGCATCACTTTTTGCAGCAGCTCTTGCATCATCCCATTCAATATCAGTTGATGAAACAGCTCTATAATAATGGCCATTTGATGAATTATAAGCAGCACCTGTCGGTGTAGCAGATGCTGTAATAGAAACATTAGATGTACTACCATCTCCTTTAAATGAAAGAGTAGCTAATGCAGCATTGACTTCAGCTTGAGTTCCTTCAAAACCAATCTCAGATCTATTATCATCTGTACAATTATCAGGTTCAGAACTTGAATTGTCAGCTGTATATCCACAATATCCATTTATTTGTTCAAGACC
>CACDKW010000048.1 GCA_902553465.1 uncultured Pelagibacteraceae bacterium
GAAATATAGTTTTCGATCTTGGATAAGTAATTTTTCATAGTTGCTGAAAGTAGGATTTACACTAAAAATAGTAAAATGTTAAATTTAGAATATTTAAAAAATCTTAATGAAAAACAAAAAGAGGCTGTTTTATCTCTTGATGGACCGCTTTTAATAGTGGCTGGAGCAGGATCTGGAAAAACTAAAGTATTAATTTCACGAATAGCTCATATAATTAAAAATAAAAAAGCATATCCCAATCAAATCCTTGCTGTGACCTTTACAAATAAAGCTGCAAAAGAAATGCAAGATAGAATTAGTAAAATTTTAAAAAAAGGAGCTATTGGACTTCCTTGGCTTGGCACTTTTCACTCAGTGTGTGCAAAATTGTTACGAAAACATGCAAGAGCTGTCAATTTAAATTCGAATTTTACAATAATTGACCAAGACGATCAGGTTAAACTAATTAAAAATATATCAAAAGCAGAAAACATCGATACAAAAAAAATATCCCCTAAATATATTCTTTCAATAATTGACCAATGGAAAAATAAAGGATGGTATCCAGAAGATGTGGTATTAAAAAAAAGTGAAGTATTAGAAAAAAACTTTTTGAGTATATACAAAATTTACCAATCTAAGTTGCTTGATTTAAATGCCTGTGATTTTAGCGATTTAATATTACATTCGGTTAAAATTTTTGAGAAAAATCCTGATATCTCCGAAATGTATTCTAGAAATTTTAAATATATTTTAGTTGATGAATATCAAGATACAAATTTAATTCAAAGTAAATGGCTAAACTACTTGGCAAAATATAATCAAAATATTTGCTGCGTAGGTGATGACGATCAATCAATATATAGTTGGAGAGGAGCTGAAATAAAAAATTTTTTAGAATTTGATAAAACTTATTCTAATACAAAAATAGTTAGACTAGAAAGAAATTACAGATCAACTCAAAATATATTATCAGTGGCTTCTAAGATAATATCAAACAACGAAGCTAGGGTTGGTAAAAATCTTTATACAGAAGATGAAAATGGAGACTTAGTTTCACTAAATTCTTTTAGAAATGGAAAAGATGAAGCTATTGGTATAAGCGATGAAATTGAAAAATTAAAAAAAAAATACTCTATGAACGATATATCAATTTTGGTAAGAGCGATATTTCAAACAAGAGAGTTTGAAGAACGTTTTTTAAAAATTGGAATACCATATAGAATTATTGGAGGTATAAAATTTTATGAACGTGCTGAAATAAAAGATTGTATTGCTTATCTTAGAATAGTAAATCAAAATAAGGACGATCTTTCTTTTGAAAGAGTTATAAATATTCCAAAAAGATCAATTGGGGAAACTACTGTTAAACAGATAAATGAATATGCAAAAAAAAATTCACTGTCTTTGGAAAAATCTGCAATCTCTCTAATTCAAGAAAATAAAATAAAACCAAAAACAAAATTAGGATTAAATTCTCTGTTAAATTTATTAGAGAAATGGAGAAATGATTTATTTAATAAAAAAATAGGGCATATAAAATTAATTCAAACTATTTTAGATGAATCTGGCTATAGTCAAATGTTAAAAGACAAAAAAGATTTAGAAAATGAGAATAGATTGGAAAATATAAAAGAATTAATTAATGCAATGAAAGAGTATGATAACTTAGAAAGTTTTTTAGAGCACGTTGCTTTAGCAACTTCACTTGATCAAAATTGGGAAGATAAAAAAGTTAATTTGATGACAATGCATGCATCAAAAGGACTAGAGTTTGACGTAGTTTTTTTACCAGGATGGGAGGAAGGTCTTTTTCCTCATCAAAAATCAATAGAAGAAAAAGGCCAAAAAGGATTAGAAGAAGAGAGAAGATTGGCTTATGTTGGAATTACTAGAGCAAAAAAACTTGCAATTATATCATTTTCAATGAATAGATTTTTTCAAGGTGATTGGATTGATAGTTTGGCATCTAGATTTATTGATGAATTGCCACATAAAAATGTTAAAAAAAATAACTACTTTGAAGAAGATGCAGAAGATAATTTTGAATTCAACCAAGATATAGATTTTGAAAGTGAAATAAAAAGCCCAGGATGGATAAGATATCAAAAAAAATTAAAAAGGTAGTTCTTGAATGTTAAATTTATTAAAGAAATTATTAGATACTAAAAATATTGATGGATATATAATTCCAAAAAATGATGAATTTTTTTCAGAGTATTCTTTTCCTAATAGGTTAAAATTAATATCTAATTTTTCTGGTTCAGCAGGATTAGCAATAATCTTAAAAGATAAAAACTTTCTATTTGTAGATGGAAGATACACTCTACAAGCAAGTATTGAATCTGGAAAAAATTTTGAAATATTTGAAATTCCAAAAATTACACCTTTTAATGTACTAAAAAAAAAAGAACATAAACTGACACTGGGTTTTGACCCAAAATTATTTACTGAAAAGAGCTTGAAATCAAATTTTAGAGATAGCTGCAATTTAATGCCAATAAATAATAATTTAATCGATGAAATATTTAATTTAAAAAAAAATTTTAAAACAAGAGAATTTTACTGCTTAAGTGAAACTGTGGCTGGTGAAAAAATCAATTCAAAAATAAATAAACTTACTTCAATTTTAAAAAAGAAAAAAATACAAAATATATTTATTAGCGCCCCTGAAAACTGTGCATGGTTATTGAATATAAGAGGGTTTGACAATCCAAATAGTCCTATTCCAAATTGTCAAATAATTCTTAATAATAAAAATATATATTTTTTTTCAAACTTAAAAAAAATCAAAAAAATAAAAAAATCAATAAAATTAAAGCATTAAATTTTTTTAAAAATAATCAAAAAGAGACCAAAGAACATAACATGATTGTTGATATGGAAAGAAGTGATTTATCTAGAATATGTAGACCTGGATCAGTAAAAATATTAAAGAAAAAATATGTAGAAGAATAT
>CACDKW010000049.1 GCA_902553465.1 uncultured Pelagibacteraceae bacterium
AATAATTTTATCATTAGGAGTATCAAAGACGTAGTGCAATGCTATAGTTAGTTCTACAACTCCTAAACCTGCTCCAAGATGGCCTCCAGTAACTGAGACTGCATCAATCATCTCGTCTCTAACTTCTTTAGCTAAAATTTTTAGTTCTGATGGATTTAGATTTTTTATATCAGAAGGAAATTTAACATTATCTAAGTATTGATATTTTTTAATCACTTATCTCTTTCAAAAATAAATAAAATTGTTTTTTTTAAGCTTTCACTTTTTTTTCCATAAAAACTTAATTTTTTTAAAATATTATTTTTTATTTTGTTAGTGTATATAATAGTATTTTTATAACCTAGTAAACTGATTAAAGTAGCTTTTCCCTTTTTTTGATCTTTTTTTGTTTTTTTTCCAGCTTTTTTTGTAATTCCTTTATAATCAATTAAATCATCAGTAATTTGAAACAATAATCCAATTTCATAACCTATTTTTTCAAAAAACTTTAAAACTTTTTGATTTTTATTTGAAATTAGTGCTGGAGCAACGCAGCAAAATGCAAATAATTTTCCTGTTTTTTTTATTTGCATTTCAATTATTTTTTTTTTTTTTATTTTTTTTTTTTCATAATTTAAATCTAAGTATTGACCTCCTGCTATCCCAGTGTGCCCTGAGCATTCAGAAAGAAGATTAATTAATTTAATTTTTGTTCTTTCTTTTAATAATAAATTTTTATCACTTAGAATTTCGAATGCCAGTGTAAGCAAAGAATTTCCTGCAAGAACAGCTGTGGACTCCCCAAATTTTTTATGAGTAGAAAGCTTTCCTCTTCTAATCGAATCATTATCCATACAAGGCAGGTCATCATGAATCAAAGAATAAGCATGTATACACTCTACTGATGCACCGATCTTAATTAAAGATCTATAATTTAAATTAAAAATTCTTCCTATATCAATTAATATTTTGGATCTTATTTTTTTTCCTCCAGGCAGTAGTCCGTATTTCATTGATTTAATTAATTCAGTTTTTGATTGTCTTTTAATATATGAGTTCAAAAATTTATTTGTATCATTTGCAATACGATTTAAATTTTTAATCATAATTTTTTTATAATTTTATCTATTTTGTCTTTTGTTTCTGAAGAAATATTTTTTAAATTAGTTTGAAATCTTTTTTCTATAATCTTGTTTAATTTGATGAGTTTTTGATAATCTTCAATTGAATTTTCTAAGTTTTTTTCTTTTTCTAAATTTTCTATGATTTGACTAACCTCTTTGGTTAGTTCATCTAATGATTCGAGGTTATTATTATTTGGAAAATTTTTTTCTTTCATATATTAGTTGGTGATAATACATGAATAATAATCTTGCAAATATTAAAAAAAGCATCTTTTTTTTGAATAAAAATGAATGTGTGGCCATACCTACAGAAACAGTATATGGCCTTGCAGCAAATGCATATTCAAGTAAATCAGTTAAAAAAATATATTCTTTAAAAAAAAGACCTAGAAATAACCCTTCAATTGTTCACTACTCAAATTTAAATCAATTAAAAAAAGATTGTGAAATAAATAAAAACTTTTTAATTTTATATAAAAAGTTTTGCCCTGGGCCACTTACGTTTGTTTTGAAACTTAAAAAAAAAAGTCGTATTTCTAGAATAGTTACAAATAATAAAAAAACAGTAGCAGTAAGATTCCCAAAAAATAAGTTAACTCAAAAACTTCTTAAGCTTTTAAAATATCCTCTTGCTGCACCAAGTGCAAATATCTCAACAAAAATAAGTCCAGTTTCTAAAGATGATGTAAAAGAAGAATTTGGAAATAAGATTAAATTTATACTTGATGGAGGTAGATCTAAAATTGGATTAGAGTCCACAATAATAAGTTTAGTTAATAAACCTAGAATATTAAGACTTGGTGGAATAGAAAGGACAAAAATTAATAAAGTTTTAAATAAAAATATTAAATATGATAGAACAAATAAAAAAATTACTGTCCCAGGCCAATCAAAATTACATTATTCTCCTGGAATCCCTATAAAATTAAATACTCTAAAACCAAAAAATAATGAGGCATTTATTCTAATTAAAAAAAGAAAAAAATCTTATAAGAATTATTATTATTTAAGTAAAACTAAAAATCTTAAACAGGCGGCAAAAAATTTGTATAAAATTTTAAGAATGGTTAAAAATAAAAATTATAAAAGTATAGTTGTTGAGAGAATTCCAAACATTGGTTTTGGTGAAGTAATTAACGAAAGATTAAAAAGGGCATCTGCTAAATAATGCAAAATTCTATAAAAGTTATTAATCTAAAAAAGTCTTATGGAACAAAAGAAGCTGTAAAAAATATAAGCTTTGAGATTAAAGAAAATGAAATTATTGGTTTACTGGGTCCAAATGGATCTGGAAAAACTACAACCATCGGTATGATATTAGGTTTATTAAAGCCCACAAGTGGTGAAGTATTAATTAATGGAATAAAAATAGAAAAAAATCCAATTGAAATTTTACAAAAAATAAATTTTATCTCACCGTACATTGAATTGCCAAAAAAATTAACCGTAAAACAAAATCTAATTGTATATGGTAAGCTTTACTCTGTAAAAAATTTAAATGAAAAAATAGATTATTTGGTTAGCAAATTAAGATTAGAGAATTTGCTTAACAGAGTTACTGGGGAATTGTCATCTGGACAAAAAAATAGAATAAGTTTAGCAAAAGCAATAATTAATGATCCTAGCGTCTTGTTGCTTGATGAGCCCACAGCATCTTTAGATCCGGAGATAGGTGATTTTGTTAGAACATTTTTGGAGAATTATAAAAAGGAAAAAAAAGTATCAATTTTATTAGCTTCTCATAACATGGATGAGGTTACTAGATTATGCTCATCAATAATGATGATGAAAAATGGTTTA
>CACDKW010000050.1 GCA_902553465.1 uncultured Pelagibacteraceae bacterium
ATTGTTTGGTACTGTCGTAAAAGCAAGCGCCATCATTTCCTTTGCAGCTAAAACGTCCCATAACCTAAATTCAACTCTCAACTTATCATCTTGAAAATTTACTTTTCCTGTTATTAAAGCTTGCGCTTTAATCAAAGACCAATCTTCAAATCTTGGTTTTAAATGTGCTATATCTGGTTTTTGTAAAAATGCCTCTTTATCCAAAGGGTTAAACAAGCCTGATTTTTTTAAATTATTTTCAACAACTTTCGAAATTTCTAAACCAAGATCTTTTACATTTAGTTTTTTTTGTAGTTTTTTTTGATCATCTTTGTTTGATGATAATGATGATACAGCAATAGGTAAAGGATTTAAGTTACCTCTTGTGATATCTATTTCAATTAAAGCCAGAGCTTTAAATGGAAAAGTTATTAATAATATTATAAAAAAAAAATTTCTATTTATCATCCTTCTAACATTTCTCTTGCATCAAAATTTAATTGTAAATCTTTCCATCTTTCATATCCTGTCGTCGGTACTCTTAAAGGCTGACATAGCTTTATTGCTCTCAATGCACTTTCTGCTAAAACTTTATAAAAACCTTGTCCTGGTCTATTCATTCTAGCGTGGTCTAAAATTTCTGTTTTAATAACTGATCCATCTGGTTTTAATTTTAATTTAATTCTTACAAGTAAATTTTCATTGTATGGTAAACCTAAAGGTATACTCCAACAACCAAAAATTTGAGCTTTTAGAGCATCCTCTTCATTTAACGTTAATGCTGATAAGTTCATACTTGGGTCCTGAGATTGAGTTACTTTGCTTGTTTTTTTTGTAGTCTCGGCCAACTCTTCCTTTGATTTATCAATTAATGCAGCAATTGAATTTGGATCAAACATTTCGTCTTTTTCAAATTCTGAAACTTGTTTAACTTCGTCTTCTATTTTTTCAGGATTTTGTTTTTTTTCTTCAATTTTTTTTACTTCTTCAGTTTTTTGATCTGGAAGTGGAACAGCATCAGGTTTTTCTTTTTTTACCTTTTTTGGTGGAGCTTGTTCAGAAACTAATTTTTCCTGCTCTTTTTTAACTTTTTCTATTATTTTTTTAGCTTTAGGTGCAAAAGGAATATTTGTTTGATCAGTAATTTGAATTAGTTCAACTGAAATAATAGGAGGTAAATCAATTGGTTTTTTTACTAAAAATGGCAAACTTAATGTTGCAATTAAGATTAACATCAAGTGCATTCCAGATGAAATAATAATATTTTTATACACCTGCTTTATCTCTCTTTATAAGGTTCTGAAATCAAGGCCACTTTAGTAAATCCAGAACCAGATAACATTCCCATTATTTCTAAAACTCTTCCATAGTTAATCGTTTTGTCTCCTCTTACATATATCCTGGTATCAGTTCTATTCTTTGAAACAGCTAAAATTTTTGCAATAATTTTATCATATTCTACTTTAGATTCTTGAATAAAAATTTCTCCTTTGGAGTTAATTGTTAAAGTTAAAGGTTCTTGTTCTTCTGGCAGCGAGTCTGCGGAACTTTCTGGTAGGTCGACTTGAACTCCAACTGTTAATAAAGGTGCTGTTACCATAAAAATAATTAATAAAACTAACATTACGTCCACAAACGGAGTTACGTTTATTTCGCTCATTGGTTCTCTTGATGAACTTTTTATTTTAAATGCCATTAATTAAATTATTGATGTAAATCTTTTTGAAAAACTTTCTAATTTTTGAGAATATTTTTTTGATTCACTGCTAAATTTATTATAAGCAACAACAGCTGGGATTGCAGCTAATAACCCAAGAGCAGTTGCAAATAAAGCTTCTGCTATACCTGGGGCAACAATCGCTAAACTAGTATTTCTAGAAATTGCAATTGACTGAAAAGAATTCATAATCCCCCAAACTGTTCCGAACAAACCAATAAATGGAGCAGTAGATCCAACAGTTGCTAAAAATGTATAACTTTTTTCAATTGTATTCATTTGTTTTTCAATACTTACTTCTAACATGCTTTCTAGCCTATTTGATATATTGGATTTTGATTTTGCTTTAACTATAACTTGCATTGTATCTTTAAAAACATTTGCCATAGGATCATCAATATTTTGCGGTAAATTATTATAAAACGCTTCTGCGGATCTAGATTTCCAGAACTTATTTTCAAATTCTTCAGAGCTTTTATTTATTTTTTTAAAAAGTCTATACTTCTCTATAATTATAGCCCATGAATATATTGAAGCTGCTATTAATATAATAATTACAGATTTTACAATTATATCAGCTCTTATGAATAAATTTAGAATTGAAAAATCCGCACTACTTGCAAGTCCAACTGCTTGTGATGAGATATCAGCTTCCATTAAAAGTGTTTCACACTAAAATGTGTCATCAATTTGACCTAAATAAATGTTGATTACTCTACTTTTTTATAAGTATTATAAAAAAAACTAGCTATCAATACTGCATCAGCTTTGTTTGAATCTTTTTTTTTAGATAATTGAGCTGAAATATAAGGAAAAATTTCGATAACTTTAGTTCTGCTTGCATCTTTTTCTGTTTTAATTAAGCCGAAGTATTTTTTCCATTTTGCGGGCCTAACAAAATGCATAGATATTTGCATGGCAGAACAAATCCCTTTTAACACCCCAAATGATTGGCCAAAATTAAACATGCTTGTTACTCCCTGACCAGGCATTGCCGAAACTTGTTCTATCACAACAAATATATCTTTTTTTGAAAATTTAGTAATTCTTGAAAAAATTTCGTTATAAATTTGAGGACCGTTAACTTGTCTTTTATTTTTTTTACCTTCAGCCATTGTTGGCATTTCAAGGATTTCTCTTACTTGTCCATCTTCAAAAAAACAAATCGCTCCTGATATTCCTGGATCTATTCCTATAATTA